>JAZOPT010000036.1:0-70638 GCA_045655725.1 Candidatus Scatosoma sp. | reverse complement strand
TATCTGATAATACCTGCGCTGCTTGTCCTTTCCCACCGCCTCGCGGGGAGTTCCAAATTTGTCAGTAGTGCGCGCCTTTACCTCCACAAACACAATTTCGTCCTTGTCCTCGGCTATGATATCCGCTTCCCCAAACGGCGTTTTATAATTACGTTTGAGTATCTTACAACCCTGCTTTTTGAGGTATTCTTCTACCAGCCGTTCCCCTTTTTTGCCTAAAACTTTTTTGTGAACGTCCTGCGATGAATAGGGCATAAACCGAACTCCTTTATTCCTTGAATATGCGCTGCCGTGCCGTAACCTTTATTTTTTTCAAAGTCGTAACAAGGGTACTGCTTGGCGTATTCGTCCATTAAATTATCCCGATATACCTTGGCTATGATACTCGCCGCTCCGATAGAATACGAAAGTGCGTCGCCGTGCACCACGCTTTTCTGTTTGTGCGTGATATCTATCGTCATATTGCCGTCCGTAAGCACGATTTCGGGCGGTATTTTCAGACTTTCTATCGCCTGTTTCATGCCCCGTTTGGTCGCTTCCAAAATATTGATTTCGTCTATTGTTTTTTCGTCTATCTCCACAATGGTATAGCAAAGCGCGGTGGCTTTTATCTTTTCGGCAAGCTCTTCCCGTTTCTTGATAGAAAGCTTTTTACTATCGTCCACACCGATTACCAATTTATCTTCTTCCAACGGCATAATCACCGCCGCACACACCACAGGTCCTGCAAGCGGACCTCTGCCCACCTCGTCCACGCCTGCGATATACTTTACCCCTTGCGCCTGCAACGCGCGTTCTATTTGCAGCTTTTCTTCTGCGTTCCACTGTTTTTTCATCTGCGTTTCCCCTTACTTATTTTACGTTATATCAAAAAGTGTAGTCTTGATAGTCGGACGGGTTTTCAAGGCAGATTTTGCCTATTCTGCCCTTGCGGAAATCGTCGATAAGAGCCTTTGCGCCGCGTTCGTAATCGTATTCGCCGCCACGGAAAATAAAGCCCCTGCGTTTGCACAACGCCTCGTACATTGCCAATTTTTCCGAATAATCGGTAATGCCGTAGCGTTCGGTGAGGCATTGGGGGTACGTTTGGGCAAGCTCGCCAAGGAGTTCTAACGCGATATCGTCCATATCCAAAATATCGTCGTTGATACTGCCGATATACGCCAAGTGCCGCGCGTGGTACTGGTTATCGAATGCGGGCGGCATTGTTCCGGGTGTATCCAACAAATCGAATGCGCCGCATTTGAGCCAGCGCACGTCCCGCGTTACGCCCGCTTTGTCGCCCGTTTTCGCTCTTTTCTGACCGCTGATTAAATTGACAAGAGTGCTCTTGCCAGTATTGGGTATGCCCGCCACCATAAATCGGAAGGTGCGGTTTAGCCCCTTTGCCTCTGCTCGAGCGCGTTTTTCTTGTGTTATTTCGTTTAATTTTTGCAGTAATATGCGCTTGGAAGAGGGGTTTGTCGAATTGCATTTCACGCAATATTTCCCCTTACTTTCCATAAGCTTCATAAAGCCGTCCGTTTTATTTGCGTCGGAAAGGTCGGCTTTGTTCAGCACGTATAAAACGGGCTTTTCCCCGAATATCTTCTGCAAATTTTTATTGACCGTGGCTATCGGCGCGCGAGCGTCTAACACGCACACCACGCCGTCGCATAAGTCGCGCTTGGCTTCCATATCGCGCATGGCACGCGTCATGTGCCCCGGAAACCATTGGATATTTTTCATTTGATTACGCTCCTTTTTAGGAATACTTTCTATTATATTGGATTAGTGAAACAAAACGCCGCGTTGGAATAACGAATCGGCGTTCGGGTTGTGCTTTTTCTTTATTTTAACAAATCGGGTCGGCGTTGCTTGGTAATGTTTAACGCCTGTTCTCTGCGCCAAGCGTCTATTTTTCCGTGATCGCCGCTGCGCAAAATTTCGGGAACGGGTATGCCGCGGTATTCCTGCGGTCGGGTGTAATGAGGGTATTCGAGCAGGTTTTCCGAAAAACTCTCGTCCACCAAAGAAGAGGGACTTATCACTCCGTCCACGTAGCGGGATACGCAATCGGCAACCACCATGGCGGGCAGCTCGCCACCCGTCAACACGTAATCGCCTATGGATATCTCTTCATCGATAAATAAATCTATGGCGCGCTGATCTACTCCCTCGTAATGACCGCAAAGCAGTATCAAATGCTCGTATTGAAGCAAGTCGAACACCTTTTGCTGACGGAACGTTTCGCCTTTGGGCGACATATAAATACGGCGGGCTTGGTGGTTGGGGTCAAGAGCGTCAATCGCGCCGCCGATAGGTTGCGGCATCATGACCATTCCCGCGCCACCGCCAAAGGGATAATCGTCGCATTTTAAGTGTTTATCCTCCGTATAATCTCGCAGGTTGACGACGTTGATTTGGATTTTTCCGTCCTTTTGCGCTCTGCCTAAAATGCTTTCTTTCATTGCCGAAAACATTTCGGGAAACAGCGTTAAAATGTCGATTTTCATAGCCCGTTTTTCCTTTTCATCTTATACATGGTGGCTTATTTTTTATGAAATGCTGAATTTTAATCAGAGTATCGCTTCTACGAAGCTTTCGCTGTCGAAAAATTCCAAATCGTCCATTTTTTCGCCAACGCCCGCAAAAATGACGGGCAGGGACAGCTCGGAGGAAAGGGAAAAGACAAAGCCGCCTTTTGCCGTTCCGTCTAATTTGGTTAAGACGATACCGTCAAGTTCTACCGCTTCGTCGAACACGCGGGCTTGATTGACGGCGTTTTGACCTGTCGTCGCGTCCAAAACAAGCAGTTTTAGAAAATCCGCTTCGGGATATTCGCGGGAAACCACTCTGTCCATTTTGCGAAGCTCGTTCATGAGGTTTTCCTTGACGTGCAGTCTACCCGCCGTATCCACAATGACCACGTCCGTTTTCTTTGCTTTTGCGGAGGATACCGCGTCGAAAATAACGGCGGAGGGGTCGCTCCCCTCTTCGTGCTTGACGATACGAACCTTTGCGCGCTCCGCCCAAACGGAAAGCTGTTCGCTTGCCGCCGCGCGGAAGGTGTCCGCCGCCGCTACCGTTACCGTTTTGCCCTGCTTTAAGAAATAGTGCGCCAGCTTACCCACCGTGGTGGTTTTGCCTACGCCGTTTACCCCTACCAACATAATGACGCAAGGGTATGCGGGCGGTTCTACTTCCGATTCTTTCAGCATATCCGTCAAAACACCGCGAAGCAGAGAAATAACGTACGCTTCGTCTTTGAGCTTTTCCGCAATAGCCTGTTGTTTTACCCGCGCAACCACTTCTTCCGCTGTGGTTACCGATACGTCGGAGGAAATGAGAATTTCTTCCAACTCTTCATAAAATTCGTTGCCTAATTTATTTTTTGCAAACAGCAAACGGAGTTTTTCAGACAACCCCGCCTTTGTTTTTTTTAGTGCTCCGAATAATTTGCCGAATATTCCCATACGTTGTTCCTTTTTTGTTTAAGTCTTGCCGCCCGTAGCGGTCTTTTTACGTAAGCTTGTTACCCCGAAAAACGAAGCAAGATGCAAGCAGTTCAAGGAAAGCGCGGCTTCCCCGCAGGGAGTGTACTTTACGTACACGACCAAGGTGGCGGGTCGCCACTGACCAACCTTTCTATCATTCTTACGTAAACACCGTTACGCTCGCGTACACGCACCTATCTTACTTCCCCCAAAAAAAGGATAGATAAGGTTTCGCCGCGGGCGCACCCGCCGTAGCATATTCTTCGTTTTTACTCCACAGTGCCTGCGCCCAACTTACTCTCCACCTCAGCCAGCTTCACGGAAACGATTTTTGAAACACCCTTTTCCTGCATGGTAACGCCGAACAGGGAGTCTGCTTGGTTCATCGTCGGCTTTCTGTGCGTGATAACGATAAACTGCGTTTCTTCCGCGAAACGTTTGAGGTAAGAAGCAAATCTATCCACGTTTGCGTCGTCCAGAGCCGCTTCTATCTCGTCCAAGATACAGAACGGCATAGGCCGTGCACGCAAAATCGCAAACAGAATCGCGATTGCCGTAAGCGCGCGTTCGCCGCCCGAAAGCAGGGATATTTTCGTCAGCTTTTTGCCCGGAGGACAAGCCACGATTTCTATACCTGCCGCAAGCGGGTCTTCCGCTTCGTCGTAATTGATTTGCAATTCCGCTTTCCCGCCGCCGAACAGTTCTTTGAACGTAATTTTGAAGTTCTCGTTGATTTGCTCAAAGCCCTCGTTGAAGATACGCAGCATTTCCCCGCGAATCTCGTCCAACGCCGCTTGCAAATCGTCAATAGCTTTTTGCAGGTCGTCGCGCTGGGTGATCATTTCGTCGCAATGCTGTTTTTCGTACTCGTATTCTTCCACGGCGTTGGGGTTTACCGCACCCAAGTTGGTAATTTTACGCTTTAATGCGGTAATAAGGTTTGCCGCCTCCGCTACGTCGAACGATTCCTTTCTATAAGGCAAGCAGGCCTCGTAGTCCATGCCGTACGCCTCTTCCACACGCTGACGCATATTTTCCAAATTGGTGTCTATTTTACTAATTTCTATTTCGCATTTATACCGCTTGTCCGATTGCTTGGTAAGCGTTTCTTGCAGCTGCGTTTTCTCCTCTTCCAAGGTAAGCTGCTGCGCGTTTACCGTTTCCTTTTCCGCATTGATTGCCGAAATCTCGTCCACGATCGCCTGTACAGCCGCCTTTTCCTCTTCGGTAAGCTCCTTTTCCTGCGCTTCCGCTTCCAAACCGTTTAAGCGAGTCTGCGTTTCCGTCTTTTCGTATTCTACGTCCAAAATACGCTTGACAAGCTCTTCCTTTTCTACCGTCAAACGAGCGATGGCGTCCGTTTGCTTTTCGATAGCCAAGCTAAGTGCGGTATATTCCAGCTCCGTTTCGCGCAAAATTTTGCTCTTTTCCGCGCGCTCTTCTCTGAACAGGTCGGATTGCTTTTTCTGGCTCGCCATTTCCGCTTCCGCTTTTTGGCGCAAGGAACTGATTTCCGCTTCGCTTTGCGTGGAATGCGCTTCCTCGTATTCCAAAGACTTTAATTTCTCCTCAAATTCGTGCAGAGCTTGGGTGTACGTTTCCAAATCCAAGTCCGTTTCGGAGATTTGTTGTTCCAAAGCGGTTTGGCGTTGCATCAAGCCCGCGATTTCGCTGTTTGCGCCCTGATATTTTTCACGCAAAGCTTCCACCGCACGCTCCGCTTCCGCACGCGCCTTTTCGCTTTCCGCTATCGCCGTTTTCAGTTTTTCGATATATTTCTGCTTCTTGGCGATATTTTCTTTACATTCCTGAATTTTACGTTCGGTGGACAGGAAAGAACCTGCGTCCTTTCTGCGGCTACCGCCCGTCATCGAACCGCCCGTCGCGATAGTATCGCCGTCCAACGTAACGATTTTGAACAGGTTCCCGTACTTTTTCGCAATCGCCGTGGCGTTGGCAATGTTATCGCAAATCAGCGTGTTGCCAAGCAAATTGCTTACCACGTTATAGTAATAATCGTCGTATTTAACAAGCTCCGTGGCAAGACCCATTGCGCCGCGTTCGTCCAAGGCACGGCGTATTTCACGGGAGTCGGGGCGAGGGCGCATACCCGATACGGGCAAAAAGGTTACGATACCGCCGTTGGCACGTTTCAAATACTCGATAAGATACCGAGCGTCGTCCGCCGTGGGCGTTACTACGTTTTGCATTGCCCCGCCTATCGCCGTTTCGATTGCCGTTTCATAGCGTTGCTCGGTGGATACTACGTCCGCAAGTGCGCCGTGAAGCCGCTTGCCTATCTCGGGATTGGTTTTCGCTACCGACAAAAGTCTGCGCACCGATTCTTTATACCCCTCGAAACGGTTTTTTAAGCTTACGTACATCTCCAAGTTTTCTTTGAGAGAGGCAATTTGACCGTTGGCGTTAAACAGCTCTTGGTTGAAATCGTTGATAGTAAGCTGCATTTCACGTGCTTCTTCCTGCTTCTCCTCAAAGTCGCGCATGCCCGTGGAAGTGAAGTCCTTTAAGCTTTTTAAGTCTTTTTTTACAGAGGAAAGCTCGTCGCTTAAACGCTCTTTTCTTTCCTTTGTTTTCTCCACTGCCGATTGCAGCTCTTTAATTTTCTCTTTCGTCGCTTCCATACGAGCGGCAAGCGTACCCAAATTTTTCTTCAATTCGGATAAATCGTCCGCCGCGCCAAGCTGACTCAAACGGTTTTCGTCCGATATTTTTTCAAAGACTTCTATCTTTTTATCCAAAGCGGCGATAGCCGAACGCAAAACCTCCGCTTGCGTTTCCACTTCCGCAATTCGCTTGGTGTCCTCTGCGTTTTTCTTGGTGGTCAGCGCGATTTCGTCGTCTATCTCCCCGATTCGCACCTTACTTGCGGCAAGCATTTCCGTCGCTGCCTCTATCTGACTTTTATACGTTTTGATACGCTCTTGTACCAGCTTCAATTCGCCGTCCTTTCTCTCGTTGCCGACGGAAAGCTCTACGCGCTTGTCGTTCAAATCGGTAAGGCGGATATCCGCTTGGTTTATCTTTTCTCTGTTCTCCTCCAAACGGCGGTTGATGAGCTCTATTTTCGTGTTCAAATCGATGATTTTATCGGAAATAACGGCGATGTCCTTTTTGAACTTGCTCTTTTCCGATTCGGCGTTTTCGTAGCGGTATATGTACGTGTTCGCCTCTTGCAGCTTCAAAGCCTCGCTGTATTCTAAATATTCTTTCGCCTTTGCCGCTTCCTTGCTCATTCTGCCGAGGCGACCCTCTACCTCGTCGATACGCTGACGGTAAATAAAGAGGTTGTCGTTGGCACTTTCTATCTTGCGCTCGATTTCCTGCTTGCGCGTTTTATATACCATTAACCCAAGCGCTTCCTCGAAAATCAAGCGTCTGTCCTCGGAGCGCGCGTTCATAATTTGCTCTACCTTGCCCTGACCGATGATAGAATACCCCTCTTTGCCCAAGCCGATACCGTGGAACAGCGTTACCAAATCGCGCAAGCGGCTAGGTTGGTTGTTAATGAGGTATTTACTTTCGCCCGTGCGGTAAAGCCGACGGGTCATGGACACCTCCGGCGTGGGCATATCGAATATGTGCTGTTCGTTATCAAAAACAAGCGTTACTTCGCAAAACGACTGCGGATTGCGCGACAGTGTACCGCCGAAAATAACGTCTTGCATATTAGAACCGCGCAGGGATTTTGCCGATTGCTCGCCAAGCACCCAACGCACCGCGTCCGCTACGTTACTCTTACCGCAACCGTTAGGGCCGACAATGCACGTTACGCCTTCGTCAAAACGAATGGTGGTTTTATCGGCAAAGGATTTGAAGCCGACAAGTTGTATTTCCTTTAAGTTCAAAACCGTACTCCTTTTTTTGTACTTTTATTTTTTCTTTCGGGTGGCAGTTTTAATCAAGCGCGCCAATAAATTTTCCGCCGCCTGTGTTTCGGCAAGCTTCTTGCTTCCGCCCACGCCCTGCGCGCTTTTCCCGCCCGCCGTTACCGTACAGGTAAACTGCGGCGCGTTGTCCTTACCCGACTTTTGCGTTTGATAGGTGGGCAATTCCTCGCCTCTGCCTTGCAGGTATTCTTGTAATTTAGATTTAGGGTTTTGCGTTTGCTTTTGATAGTGGCAAATTCCGTGCTCTGTTACGAACGCTTTCGCCGCTTCGTAGCCGCCGTCTAAATAGATTGCGCCCGCCACCGCTTCAAACAGACTGGAAACCGTTTTCTTGCCCACGTTGGCTTTGCTTCCCTCTATCAGCAAATATTTGCCGATATCCAGCCTTTCTACCGCCTCTAACAACGCCTCCTCGCATACCAGCTTGGCGCGTATTTTCGTCAGCTCGCCCTCGTGCGCCTTAGGATAGGCGTGATACAGCCAATCGGTAACGACAAACTGCAACACCGTGTCGCCGAGAAACTCTACACGCTCGTTGTCCTCGCCGCCGTTTTTATGGGCATAGGTAGAATGGGTAAACGCTTCTTCCAGCCGCTGCTTGTCCGCAAACACGTACCCTATTTTGTTTTCTATCTCCTGATACGGAAACATAGCCTGTCGCGCCTACGCCTGCGTTATGCCTGCGCCGTCGGCGTTGCGGTGGCAGAGTCGGCAAGCGTGGTGGCGTTATTTACCGCTTCCATATCTACGCTCTCTATCATTTCTTTAATTTTCTCTACCATGTTGCCTCGAACGGCGTTCGCCGCTTGCGAAATGCACACGGAGAAGCCACGAGCCTTAGAATTTCCGTGCCCTTTTACTACCGTTTTGGTCAAGCCCAAAAAGGTTGCGCCGCCCATGCGTTCGTAGTCCAAGCCCTTTTTAATGCCTTTGAGAATGTCGCCGCAAAGGAGTGCGCGCAATTTCGTCCAAAGATTTTTCTTGAATTCCCCTTTGATAATGTTGCTTACCGCTTTTCCGCAGCCCTCTACCGCTTTCATGGCTATATTGCCCGTAAAGCCGTCCGCAACCATAACGTCAATGTCGCCGTACATGAGGTCGCGCGCCTCTACGTTGCCGCTGTAATTGATACAGTCAAGCTGTTTTAACGCGGCGTTGGTCGTTTGGTGCAACAGAGTGCCTTTGTGGTCTTCCGTGCCGTTATTCAAAAGCCCTACGCGAGGTTTATCTATACCGTACGTTGCCTGTGCGTATGCCGTTGCCATAATGGCGAAATGCACCAAATTGATAGGCTTGCATTCCAGATTTGCACCGCAATCGCAAATTAAAGTGCCTTCCCCTCTGTGATTGGGAATACGCGGACAAAGCGCAGGGCGGGATACCCCTTTGATTCTGCCTAATATAAGCACGCCTGCCGTCAGCACCGCGCCCGTAGAACCGGACGACACCAAGCCGTCCGCTTTTCCCTCTTTTAAGAGTCTGAAAGCGACTACCAAAGAGGAGTCCTTTTTGGTTTTGACCGCCTTTGTGGGAACTTCTTCCATTGTAATCACTTCCGTCGTATGTACGATTTCCAAGCGGGATTTATCGTATTTGAGTGTGGAAAGCTCCGCTTCTATTTGCGGCTTGTCGCCTACCAAAATGACGGACAGTTCTTTGTCGTTATTAAGAGCAGCTACCGTGCCGAGCACTTGCTGTTTGGGCGCGTAATCCCCGCCCATGGCGTCGATGACTATTTTTACCATATTTGTTTTCTCCTTGCTTTGGGGTGGCGAGTCGCCACTGACAAGTCTTTCTATCCTTTATCCGTAAACACCGTTACGCTCGCGTACACGCACCTATCTTACTTCCCCATAAGAGGATAGATACGGTTTCGCTGCGGGCGCACCCGCCGTAGCATATTCTTCGTTTTTAGTATTCGAGATTGCTAACCGTGCGCGGGAACGGCACCACATCGCGGATATTCGCAACGCCTGTTAAATACATAATCATACGCTCGAAACCAAGACCGAAGCCGCTGTGCGTCGTTCCGCCGTATTTGCGTAAATTGAGATACCAAGAATAATCCTCGGGATTCATACCAAGCTCTTTGATACGAGCTACCAATTTATCGTAGTCGTCCTCTCTTTGCGAACCGCCTACCAATTCCCCGATACCCGGCACTAACAAGTCTGCCGCCGCCACCGTTTTGTTGTCGGGGTTCAGCTTCATGTAAAACGCCTTGATTTCCTTGGGATAATCGGTAAGGAACACGGGTTTTTTGAACACGCTTTCCGTAAGGAAACGTTCGTGTTCGCTCTGTAAATCCTTGCCCCAGAAAATGTTTTTATCGTCAAACCTGTCCGCGTTTTGCTTTAATATCTCTATCGCTTCCGTATACGTCAAGCGAACAAACGCGTTTTCGGAAACGTTCTTTAACCGTTCCTTTAAGCCTGTATCCACAAACTGATTAAAGAAGTTAATCTCGTCCGCGCACGTTTCGCTTACGTAATCGATGACGTATTTCACCATTGCTTCCGCTACGTCCATGTCGCCCGCGAGGTCGCAGAACGCCATTTCAGGCTCTATCATCCAAAATTCCGCAGCGTGGCGCGCCGTGTTGGAATGCTCCGCACGGAAGGTAGGCCCAAACGTATATACGTTCCCAAACGCCATCGCATACGTTTCCGCATTCAACTGACCCGACACCGTAAGCGCGGCTTTTTTGCCGAAAAAGTCCGATTTATAATCTAATTTCTCACCCTTGGAAAGAGCGTCCATATCCAAAGTGGTTACTTGGAACATCGCACCCGCGCCCTCGCAATCGCTACCCGTGATAATGGGCGTATGCACGTAGACAAATCCGCGTTCATTGAAAAATTTATGCACCGCAATCGCCGCTTCACTGCGGACTCTAAACACCGCGCCAAAAAGATTGGTACGGGGGCGCAAATAGGCGATTTCCCGCAAAAATTCCACCGAGTGGCGTTTCTTTTGCAAGGGATAATCGGGCGTGGAAGCTCCCTCTATCGCTATCTCCGTCGCCTTGATTTCGTACGGCTGTTTGTTTTCGGGAGTTAATACCACTTCCCCCTTGACAATCAGCGACATACCCACGTTTCCGTGCGCAATTTCGTCGTAATTGCTTATATTCGCCCGCTCGAATACGATTTGCGTGCTTTTGAAACAGCTCCCGTCGTTGAGCTCGATAAATCCAAACGCCTTGGAATCACGAATGGTCCTTGCCCAACCCGCTACCGTTACCGATTTGCCGCCATATTGCGACACGTCTGCGTTCAGCTGTTTTAACGTAAGTCTTTCCATAGTCAACCTGCCTTTGTCCGCATGGGAAAGCCGAAACTTCGCCTTGCGACACTTTTCCTAATTTTATACTGTTTTATTATAGCATTTTTTCAAAAAAAAGACAATCGTTTGAACGCATTTAATCGCATTTAATCCCTGTTAATCGCTCGTAAAAGGGATTTTTTTGGCGATTATTCCCTGAACAGGTCGGTATTCGTCTTTGCGCAGCAATTTTTTCCATAACAAAGCTTCTCCCCGATAACAAGCAAGGTACGCCTCGCTTTTCACTCCGTTTTTCGGGGAACGCAAAATTTTCTCCTCTTCGTCCTCCTTGATAACGGGCGGTGGCGGCGAAATCTCCTCCAACGTACAAGAGGATATTTCATATCGGTAAACGGGCTGTTTTTCACTTTGCTTGCGCAAAAACCGAACTCGGACGCTTCCCTCCGATACCTGCGTTATCAGTCGAACGGAATAGGGATAGGGATTGAACAGCTTCAAATCGCTTTGTGTGGAAACCATGGCGTCGCGCGAGGGGTCTACGTAGGCAGGTGCAAGCGTGTGCGGGTGGTATTCCGTTACCGTCAAGCCCGATTTTAAGGCAGCGTTATACAAGGTGGTGCTTACCTGACAAACGCCGCCGCCCGTACCCAAAACGTATTCGCCGCCGACGATGATTTTCGCCTGCTGAAAGCCCGCCTCCTCCGTGCGCTTGCCCACCGTTTGATTAAAGGAAAATTCGCCGTACGCCTGCAACGTTACCCCGCTGATAAGCGAAGCCGCTATACGGATATTTTCACTTCTACCCGCTTCTTTTACGTTATAATAGGTGGTGTAGGAGGATATCGTTTGCCATTCCGTTTGCTCGCTTGCTTGCGCACTCGATTGCACCCCTAATTGCACCCACGATTGCAGGGCACAGGGATATGCGCAGGGATATGCGCAGGGATATACGCCCGCGCAAAAGAAAAACGCCCCCGAAAAAAGGAGCGAGGCAAAAGCTTGGCGTATCCGTTTTTGCACGGGTTTCATTGTCGATATCGTTCGTCTTTTCTGCATACGTATTTCGTTTCTCTCGCCGCATCTTATCCCCAACCCTGCTTCGATATTTCTACGTTATTTTTACGTTCATCGCATACACGGGTGGGGTATTTTACTGTCAGTATGCACAAAAATTAGGAAAATATACAAGCCCCAAACGCCGTTGTATAACGCTTGGGGCTTGCCAAAAACTTTGTCTTATTCTTTTATATGTCCGTTGTCGATACGTATTTTGTTGCACTCTGTGCCGTATAAAACACGTTCGGCGTGCGTGCAGGTTAAGATGGTCTGCATTCCCTTTATCCGTTGCAGCAGCTTTTTACGGCGAGGCAGGTCAAGCTCGCTCATAACGTCGTCCAACACCAACAGGGGATATTCGCCCGAAAGGTCGTGAAAAATTTGCACCTCGGCAAGCTTTAACGCCAAAGCCGCCGTTCGCGTTTGACCTTGCGATGCGTACGATTTGGCATCTACTCCCGAAAGCAATACGTCCAAATCGTCCCTATGCGGACCCACCGTCGTAAAGCCCAACCGCAAATCCTTTTCGTAATTGTTTTCCAACCGCCGCACAAGCGTTTTGGCAATCTCTTCTTCCGTGCCTTGATAATGTCTGTCGGGGCGAACGACAAGCTCCTCCGCTCCGTCCGTTAAAAATGCGTGCATTTCCTTGGCGTAAGGGGCAAGCTTTTCCAAAAATTCCGCACGCTTTTTCACGATGACCGCGGCATATTTGCAAAGCTGTTCGTCCCATACGGGCAGCGTATCCAGCACCAAAGACACGTCGTGGTTTTTCAAAAGCGCGTTGCGTTGGTCTAAAATTTTATTGTACCGAAGCAAAGCGGTATAATAGGCGGGCGAGGTTTGGGAAATAGAAATATTCATGAAACGGCGGCGTTCGTCAGGTCCGTCCTGAATCAAACGCAGTTCGCCCGGGGAGAAAAACACGCTGTTGATATGACCCATAAGGTCGGCGTTTTTGCTTATTTTATTGCCGTTTACGCGAAGTTCCCGCTTATTTTCGTAAATAATCGCCTCGATTACCACCTTGCCGTAACGGTTTTGCGCCTCGGCGGTGATTTTGGCGTGGTCTGCGCCCAAACGGATAAGCTGTTTATCGTGGCGAATACGGAGCGACGCTCCCGTGCAAAGATAGAAAACGGCTTCGGCGCAGTTGGTTTTCCCCTGCGCATTTTTGCCGAAAAGGACGTTTAAGCCCTCCGAAAACGTAAAGTTTTCGCTTTCGTAATTTCTGAAATTTTGAAGGAATAATTTTTTTATTTGCATAATCCTTAAAAATCCGCCCAAAACCGCTTTCTTTTTTACGCGTTTTGTATTATAATTATATCAAATAATTTTCAAAATTTCAAGGTTATATACAGCATTCAAAGAAAAAATCACGGAAAATAATTGCAAGGTGGGAATAAACTTATGCCGGAAAGCACGCAACTTCTTTACGTTTGGCGACAGATCAGCGAACGGGTGGAAAATTTAATTTCACAAGTATCGTACAATACGTTTATCAAACCGCTTGAACCCATTGATATCTCGGGCAGAAAAATTATTCTGAAAACGGAAACGGATATGGCGGCAAGCGTTATCATGAACAAGCACGCGGAAAAAATTCGCGAGGCTATCGTAAAGTGCGACTTGGGCGTCAACGATTTCCGTCTGTACGTAGAGGGCAGCGACGTTTATACTCTGGACGCGGAAGAGGACGCTATGGACGCCTTCCAGCCCTCCCCTATCAACAAAGGCTTTACCTTTGATTCCTTTGTCGTAGGACCTGGAACGAAGTTTGTATACGCCGCGGCAAAAGCCGTTGCGGAAAACCCCGGAGAAACGTTCAACCCCCTGTTTATTTACGGGGAATCGGGTCTTGGCAAAACGCACCTTATGCACGCAATCGCCAACGATATCGCGCAGCGTTCGCCCGAAAAAAAGGTACTGTACACCACCTGCGAAAACTTCCTTAACGAGTTTATCGATTCTATCGCGCAAAAGAACGGCGCGCGCTTCCGCTTGCATTACCGCAACGTGGACGTTTTGATGATTGACGACGTACAGTTTTTGAAAAATAAAACGCAGGTGCAGGAAGAGTTTTTCCACACCTTTAACGAGCTTTCCGCTCAAAACAAGCAAATCGTTTTAACCTCCGACCGTCCGCCCAAGGAAATTGCCACCTTGGAAGAAAGATTGCGCACCCGCTTTGAGGGCGGTATGATTGCGGATATCCAACCCCCGACAACGGAGACGAAAATCGCTATTTTGAAGCGTAAGGCTATGGATAGAAAATGCTCCGTTCCCGACGACGTTTTAGAATTTCTTACCCGCAATTCGGGGCACGACGTGCGTATGTTGGAGGGCAGGCTGACAAAGGTTATTTTCGCTAGCAGACTGCACGAAGAACCCATTACGTTAGAGCTTGCGCAACGTGCGTTAAGAGAATCGGTGAGCGAAGAAGAATCCAAAGAGGATATCACGCCCGAAAGCATCATTTCGGCGGTTTGTTCGTATTTCAAACAGAAAAAAGAGGACCTCTTGGGCAAAGGCAAAAAAGCCGACCTTGCCAAAGCTCGGCAAATTTGTGCGTATTTGATGTGTGAAATGCTTTCCCTCCCCCTTGATGCCATTGGGAAAAAGCTGGGCGGGCGCGACCACACTACCATTATGTATGCGCGCGATAAAATGGAAAAATTAGAAAAGCTGAACGATAAAATCGCCAAAGAAATAGACGACATCAAAAACATCGTTTTGAAGAAATAAAGAGAGTATGACAAACAGTAAGGTAACGTTTACAGAATATACGGCGGACGCGGTGGTGGTCGGCGCAGGGCACGCGGGCTGTGAAGCCGCGTTGGCTTTGGCGCGCACAGGACAAAAAACCGCTCTTTTGACGCTCAATTTGGATAGCATTGCGTTTTTGCCCTGCAACCCCTCTATCGGCGGCACGGCAAAGGGTCATCTTGTCCGCGAAATAGACGCTTTGGGCGGCGAAATGGGCATTATTGCGGATAATACCGCTCTGCAAATACGTATGCTGAACGTCGGCAAGGGTGCGGCGGTACAAAGCTTGCGCGCGCAGTCGGATAAAAACGCCTATCACCGCGAGATGAAACGAGTGTTGGAAAACACGCCTAACCTTCGTATCATTCAAGCGGAAGCAAGCGAAATTTTGGTGGAAAACGGCGCGTGCGTGGGGGTAAAGACCTCCTACGGCGGCGTGATAAACTGCCGTGCTGTGATTTTGTGCACGGGCGTGTATCTCAACGGCGAAACCATTACGGGCGACGTGGTACAAAAATCGGGTCCGAACGGGTTTGCGCCCGCTACCTTTTTGACGAAAAATTTGATAGATTTGGGCTTTAACGTTCGGCGGTTTAAGACGGGTACTCCCGCGCGCGTGGACGGCAGAACGATTGATTATTCTAAATGCGAAATCCAAAACGGCGACGTGGATATTTACCCGTTTTCTTTCCTGCACGACGTTCCACCCGAAAACAAAATGCCCTGCTATCTCACCTATACCAACCTGCATACGCACGAGGTTATTTTGGACAATTTAGAGCGTTCTCCGCTCTACAACGGCACGATTGTATCCACAGGACCGCGGTATTGCCCCTCTATCGAAACGAAGGTGGTGCGTTTCAAGGACAAAGAACGCCACCAGATATTTTTAGAACCCGAGGGCGCGGACACGTTGGAGGTTTACGTGCAGGGTATGTCCACCTCCATGCCGCACGACGTGCAACGGCAGATGTATTCGTCTATTGCGGGCTTGGAAAACGCGGACATCATGCGTTACGGCTACGCCATAGAATACGATTGCATCGACACGTTGGACGTGCTGCCCACCTTAGAATTTAAGAAAATATCGGGCATATATACGGCAGGTCAAATCAACGGAACGTCTGGGTATGAAGAAGCGGCGGCGCAGGGTCTTATGGCGGGCTTGAACGCTTCGCTGAAATTGCGCGGTTTGCCCCCCTTTGTGTTACGCCGCGACGAGGCGTATATCGGCGTACTGATAGACGATTTGGTTACCAAAGGCACGGACGAGCCATATCGTATGATGACCTCCCGCGCCGAGCACCGCATTATCTTACGCCAAGACAACGCCGATTTCCGTTTAACCGAAAAGGGTAAAGCGGTAGGCTTGGTAACGAACGAGCGGTATTTACGGTATCAGGAAAGAAAGCAAGCCTACGAACAACTTTTATCCCAAATGCAAGAACGAGTTCCGCAAAAGCAGGCGGCAGAATTTTTGGCAGACTACGGCTACAACGCGCCTAGCGGCAGCGTTTCGTATGCGGATATGTTAAAGCGTTCCGTGCCCTTAAAGGATATCATAGCGAAATTCGGTGTATTCGGAGAATACCGAAAAGACGTTTTAGAAACGGCGGAAATTGCCGTTCGGTACGAGGGGTACTTAAAACAGGGCTTTGAGCAGATAGAAAAAGCCAAGCGCTTGGAGGATAAGCTGCTCCCGCCCGATATCAACTACGATGAAATTTTGGGCTTGCGCTTGGAAGCACAGGAAAAATTAAACCGTGTTCGACCCTTAAACTTAGGTCAAGCGGGCAGAATTTCAGGAGTCAACCCCGCGGACGTATCCGTGTTGATGGTTTGGCTTGCCACAAGAAAATAACGCAAAAACGCTCCCATAGGAGCGTTTTTTTGTTGGTAAAGAAAAACTATTACTTCTTAAATACAAATAAATATTCATGTGCGAGAAGCAAGAAATTATGTTTTATACTGCTTGTTTTCCAAAACCCCGTTGCTTTGCAGTTGTGTTGTTCTTTAATGATAATTTCTTTTGTCTTAAACCCCACGAGTTCAAAAATACGCATGGTTTCAAAAGCGAGCGGCTGCACCATGCCTTTTTTACGGGTATCGCCCATTAAAATAGCGCAAAATTTGCCCTTTTTCAATACTCTGTAACTTTCCTCGGCAACCTTGTACATTTCTGTTAAAAAGTCTTTCATTTCCAAAAGTGAAAGGTCGCTTTCGATATCTTCGCTATACTCAATTATATTGGCATACGGCGGGTGTGTACAAATCAAATCCACCGATTCGTTTTCAATAAAATCAAGCTTGCGCGCATCTCCAAGCCGAATATCAACGTTGCCCTGCTGTTCACGCTCAAAGGAGCATTTATCCTTGCACCGTTCTAAAGCAATCGGATTCACGTCCACGCCGATACAGTTTCTATTTAGAAGCTTTGCTTCGACAAGCGTAGTTCCGCCGCCCGCAAATTGATCGAGAATCCAATCCCCCTCTTGCGAATATCGAAGTATTATGTTACGCGGTATATAAGGCGACCAATTTCCACGCCATTTTGCGTCGTGCGTTGCCCATTTACCGCGATTGGGGAAAGACCATACCGTGTTCGTTTCCAGCTCGAAATTATCAGGCTCCCATTTAATTGTGTTCTTTTTTGTAGCCATATTATTTTATAAGTTCGTCAATTATGCCGTTTTCCAAATCGGTAATATTGTAGATATTATCCAACACGTCAAACGTTTCTTTTAAGTTGTTTCTTGCAGATTTCCAACCAATTCCGTCGGTAAACCATACAAAAGCAAATCCGTCTATCGCCTTTGACTCGTGCGCAAGCATTTTATAACTACGAGCAGTTTCATTTAATTTTGAGCCCGAAGAAGCGTAGAAATTTGTTTCAATAGCATAAACAACGTTATTTGATTTAATCACAAAATCAAATCTTTTCTTTGCTTCTCCATTGTTAGACAACGAAGAAAGATCAAGCCCCCATTTTGTTTCAATTTCAGAAAGATACATTTCCTTAAAGTAAGTTTGACCTTTAACCAATCCCGCTCTCTTTATGTAGGATTCTACCAAATCTTCCATAAGATGACCACCACGGTTTTTTCTGCCGTTGCTATCAAGACCAACTTCAACGCCTGTTGCATAATCCACAAGATTATTTATCAAATGATTGCTGATTAAATCAAATAGACCCGTTTTTCTCATGAATACTTTGTATTGTTCTACGGTATAATTAGCTTTATTAAAATGGTAAATAAATGCCCCGTCGCTATCCATCGCGTGAATTTCATTTTCTCTTACCGCCAAAAGAAGTGGAATACATTTCAAGATTTCAGGGTATTTAGAAAGAAGTTTATCAAAATCTTTTTCTATATCCGCTGAACCGATAAGCGAATTCAAAATATTAAGTTCTACTTTTATTGCTTCAACCTTATCGTAAACTTTTTGAAAGTCAACATAATACGCATAATCGGAAATACTACTCTTAAACTGACCCAGCCAAGTATTAAACTCTCTCATTTATAAATCTCCTTAATAATTTTTAATTAAAAGCTCTGTAACGTTTCCGCGTTTTTCCGCTTTGCTGTTTATCATTCTCACTGCGGTAATGCGCTGAACATCAAATTCCTCATATAAATCGTCAAAAAAATTATCTTCAAAATTGACATTGTGCGGATCAGAATTACTTAACAATACTTTTACCCCTTTATTGGATAATTTCTTGTATAATTGTGCAAGTTCGGTTTGGTCTTTATCAGTAAATTGATTTTCCGTATAAGACGTAAACGCAGAAGTAACATTCAAAGGACGGTAAGGCGGATCAAAATAAACCAACGTTTTACTGTCCGCAAACGACTCTACATCGTGATAATCGCAAGAGCGTATAACAACGTTTTGCAGTCTTTTTGAGATATTTATTAAGTTTTCTTTATCGCAAATTAACGGGTTTTTATATTTCCCCGCAGGAACGTTAAATTTCCCCGACTTATTTACTCTATACAGACCGTTAAAACAGGTTTTATTAAGAAAGATGAACAAAGCCGCCTTTTCTGTTGCCGTTTCTTCGCTTAATTGCAAATCGTTAAACTTATCTCTTTGAGCGTAATAATACGCTTGTTGTGCTTCCATAGAAAGCTTTTCGTATTCGCCTTGAAGGTTTTGCAATTTCTCAATCAAAGACTCACAATTCGTTTTTATAACGGTAAAGGCGTTCATAAGTTCTTTATTATTGTCATTGATATAAACTTCTTCAAAAGCATATTCGTTTAAAAGCGCAAATAAAAGCGCACCCCCACCAACAAAAGGTTCGGCATATTTTGTAATTTCCGTTCCCATGCTATGAGGAAGATTTGCTTTAAGAACTTCTAAAAGCTGACCTTTTCCACCTGCCCATTTTACAAAAGGATGCATGCTTGATTTTTCCATCGCGGTATTACGCTTCATTCTTGCATCGACGGGCTTTTCTGCGTCGCGGGGAATAAGCCACATATTACCAAGCATTGCAACGTTCGGGATTCTGTTTTCCGAACAAAGAATAGACACTCTTCTTTGCGATATATTCCATTTTTCCGCGGCTTCTCTTGCCGACATATATTGAATCATGCCAAAAACCTCAATAAAATATTATATAGTTATATTATATTCTATTTCTCGAATAATATCAAGTGGTTTGATATTATTCTAGGACATTTCCTAAAAAATATTACTACTTTTAGGCCATCCTTTCCAAAGGAGTCTTTTTCAATTTACAACAAAACAACCCCGTGCGGTATGCACGGGGTTGCGGTTTTTGATAAACGATTATTCTTGCTCTTTGTTTGCTTCTTCTGCGGGAGCTTCTTCCACAGCAGCTTCCTCTACGGGAGCTTCTTCAACGGGTGCTTCCGCTTCTTCTACGGGAGCTACCGCCGCCTGCTTCGCAGCCAACTTCGCCATTCTTGCGTCCTTTCTTGCCTGCGCTTTCATTTCCTTCGTTACGATACGAGCGGAATCGATACGTTCACGCATTTCCTGCGGTGTGGGAGGCACGAACGCCGAACCTTCCGCATTTTCTTCGATAACTTCGTAGCCCTCGTCTCTTTCAAGAAGCGTAGCTTCCGTTTCGCCGTCGAAGAGGTGAATGTGCTGTGCGTCGAATGCGAGGTCGATAACGTCTTTCAACGCTACAACCGCACGGCTGGAAATCTTCGCGATCATCTGCGTGGAGTTGTCGATAACCGAGCTTTCCTTGCCTTCGTGGTCAAGTTCGCAGTAGATTTGCGTTTCAGCACCGAGCTTTTCGATAACTTCTACACGTGCTTTTACAACCGTTTCGGGAGACGTTGCGATGAACGCTTGGTCTTGGTGAATATCTTCGGGACGTACGCCGAGCGTGATTACCTTACCCGTATCAAGATATTCGTTGATGTTTTTAATTCTGGAAGCAACGCTCTTCGGAAGCAAAATTTGGTTGCCGCCGATGAAGTTTACAAACACTTTACCTTTCTTGGAGGTAAGCGTGGATTCCTTGAAGAAGTTCATTTGAGGCGTACCGATGAATCCTGCAACGAAAAGGTTGATAGGATAATCGTACAAGTTTTGAGGGGTATCTACTTGTTGCATGAAGCCGTCCTTCATAACAACGATTCTCGTACCCATCGTCATAGCTTCTACTTGGTCGTGCGTAACGTAGATAAACGTCGTAGCAAGACGTGCGTGGAGCTTGGAAATTTCCGTTCTCATGGAAGCACGGAGTTTTGCGTCGAGGTTGGACAAAGGTTCGTCGAGCAAGAATACCTTGGGTTCACGAACGATGGTACGACCAAGCGCAACACGTTGACGCTGACCGCCGGAAAGTGCCTTAGGTTTTCTGGAAAGGTAGTCGGTGATGCCGAGAATTTCAGCCGCCGCTTTTACCTTTTGGTCGATAATTTCCTTCGGTACTTTTCTAAGTTTCAAACCGAACGCCATGTTGTCGTACACGGACATATGGGGATACAATGCATAGTTCTGGAAAACCATGGCGATATCTCTGTCCTTGGGTACAACGTCGTTTACAAGCTTACCGTCGATATACAGTTCGCCGGAAGAGATTTCTTCCAAACCTGCGATCATACGGAGCGTGGTAGATTTACCGCAACCGGAAGGGCCTACGAGAACGATGAATTCTTTATCTCTGATATCGAGACAGAAATCGAACACGGCTTGTACACCGGAAGGGTACACTTTGTTAATGCCTTTCAGCAAAAGTCCTGACATAATCTTTTTCCTCCAAATGGATTTACATATATTTCGATACTACTATTTTACAACATTTCAAAAAAAAATACAATAGACAAAATAAACAAACTTGCTTACCTGCTTTGTATATTTTGCACAAGTTTTATTGCCGTTTGTTCATTTCCTTTGTTCTGTACGGCGCAACCGCTTGATTTTCCTCCGTTTTTGGCGTATAATAGCTTTAAGAATGACAACAGGAGTTACCTTTATGTCGGTTAAAGACAGATTTTTAAGATACGTACAAATAGACACGCAGTCTAACCCCACCACGGGCACGCACCCCTCCACCACCAAGCAATTTAACCTCGCGCGTATATTAGTGGAAGAGCTACACACCTTGGGCGTTACCAACGCATTTGTAGATGAAAGGTGCTACGTTTACGCCTCTATCCCCGAAAACGTTTCGGGCAAGCCCGCCGTCGGTTTTATCGCGCACCTTGACACCGAGCCCGTTTGCTCGGGCGAAAACGTCAAGCCCCGCTGTTTGACGTATGCGGGCGGCGATATTCCCCTTTGCGACGGCGTTTGCATTTCGCCTACGGAATTCCCCGTATTATCCGAATATATCGGCGACGAGCTTATCGTAACGGGCGGAGATACGTTGCTCGGTGCGGACGACAAGGCGGGCATAGCGGAAATTATGACCGCCGTGGAACACCTGCTTTCCCACCCTGAAATTCCGCACGGAAAAATCGGCATTGCGTTTACGCCCGACGAGGAGATCGGCGAGGGCGCGGACGGGTTTGACGTGGCGGGCTTTGCTTGCGATTTCGCCTACACGCTGGACGGCGGCAAGGCGGGCGAGCTGGGCCACGAAACGTTTAACGCTGCGGAGGCGAAAATTTATTTCAAAGGCAAAAATATTCACCCCGGGTCGGCAAAGGGTAAAATGGTAAACTGTGCACTGATAGCAGGCGAATTTTTGGCGGCGTTGCCCGCAAACGAAACGCCCGCCACCACGGAAAACCGCGAGGGCTTTTACCACGTTTGCGAAGTAAAAGCAGAGGTGGAAACGGGCTATATCCAACTGATTATCCGCGACCACGACAAATCAAAATTTGAGGCGCGCAAGGCGTACGTGCAAGACGTTTGCGAGTCGCTTATCCGTCGGTACGGTAAAGAGGCGGTTTCCTATACCTTACGCGACCAATATTACAACTGCCATGAAGTGATTAAAAACTGCTTCCATATCGTCGAAGCCGCGCGGGCGGCTTACAAAAGCGCAGGACTTCCCGTCTTGGAAGAGCCTGTTCGCGGCGGCACGGACGGAAGCACCCTGTCCTTTATGGGACTGCCCTGCCCCAACCTGTTTACGGGCGGTCATAACGCCCATTCCGTGCGAGAATTTGCGCACGTTCCGTCCATGGAAAAGGCGGTGCAAGTGATTATCGAAATCGTGCAAGCGTACTCAAAATAACAGCGCATATCCTTATAAAAATACAAGCGGAGCTTTGATAAGCTCCGCTTTTCTTATGAATAAGTACTTTTACATTTTCTCAAAGCGTTCTACGGAGGACACAAACACCGTTGCGCCGCCGACAAGCACTTCCGTTTTATAATACCCAAACGCAGGCACGCCCGCACTTACCATAGACGGCATGGGTTCCATGCGTTGCGCACAGTGCTTTTTGATAATTTCCAAAGCTCTATCTACTTTTTCGTCGTCCGTACCGATAAGAAGCGTAACGTTGCCCGACTTCAAAAATCCGCCCGTACTTGCCATTTTGGTAAAAGCATACTTCTCCTCCGCAAGCGCGTCGCACACTTCCCCTGCGTCCTTTTTATTGACGATAGCCGTAATCATTTTCATAACCTTATCCTCCTATTCTCTTTTTCTATTTTATGCGGTTAAGGCAATACCTTGCCCGTAGAAAGATACAAATCGTACCATTCTTCCCTCGTCAGAGTAATATCCGCCGCCTTGCAAAGCTGTTTCATTCTTTCGGGGTTGGTCGTGCCCGTTACCACCTGTGCAAACGCAGGATGACGAAGCACCCAAGCAAACGCCACCGCCGCAGGCGTTACGTTGTATTTTTCCGCCAATTTATCCAGAGCGGCATTTAACGTAGCATACTTTTCGTTCCCGATAAATACTCCCTCGAAAAATCCGTACTGCAACGGCGACCAAGCCTGCAACGCAATGCCTTTCAGCCTTGCATACTCCAACGCATCGCCCGCCCGACAAACGGCTTCGTTATTATACATATTGACGTTGAACCCCGCATCGACAAGCGCGGTGTGCGCCAACGAAAATTGTAGCTGATTGGCGACAATCTCCACGCCGTTTGCACGCAGGTATTCCATTTGCGCCGCAGAGAAATTGCTGACGCCAAACGCGCGCACCTTGCCCTCCGCTTTCAGCTTATCAAACGCCGCACACACCTCGTCAGGCTCTACCAACGTATCGGGGCGGTGCAATAAAAACAGGTCGATATATTCCGTGTTTAACCGTTTTAAGCTGTTCTCCACCGAGTTTTCGATATGCTCGCGGGAAAAGTTAAACCACTTACCCTTTTCGCCCGAAATAATACCGCATTTCGTTTGGATAAGATAGTCTTTACGCGCCAGACCGATGTCCTTTACCGCTACGCCGAAAATGCGTTCGCTATCCCCTTTGCCGTAGATATCCGCATGGTCGAACATATTCACGCCGCAGCTGGTGGCGTCGATAATCAGCCGTTCCACTTCCTGTAACGACTTATCCGCTATCCGCATACAGCCCATAACGATACGCGATACGTTCATACCGCGAAGCTTGCAATATTCCATATTCCCCTCCCTTTCCTTATTATACCAATTATAACATATAGACACTCTCTTGTCAAGAGCCGAATTTTATTTTTTATAGCAAAATTTGCCGCCTATTCTCGAAACGGAGCGTAATATTCTTTACCACGGCTTGTCTGCACTCTGCCCTGCATATAGTCGATAAGAGCGGCAATAAAATTCTCTTCCTCTGCTTTTTTCACCGCCACCGTGAAGCTTACCCGCTCCCCGTAATCGGTGTTAAGAAGCGTACAAGCATGGGTGGACAGGTATTTTTGCACGCCGTCTATACCCGTATAATCGACGGTAACAGAGTACTCTACGCACATTTCCAAAACTCGAATATCCGCTCCGTCTAAATTTTCAGCAGCCGAGGAGGAATACGCGCGCACCAAGCCGCCCGCGCCCAATTTTATCCCGCCGAAATAGCGCACCACCGCCACCGCCGTTTCAAACAGCTTTTTATTTTTCAAGACCTCTAAAATAGGAACGCCTGCCGTGCCCTGCGGTTCGCCGTCGTCGGAGAAGCGTTGCAAATTGCCCGTTTTATCGGCAATAAAGGCATAGCAAACGTGGTTGGCAAGCGAATGCTTTGCGCGCACCTGCGCCAAAAACGACCGTGCTTCCTCTTCGCTTTCCACGTGCGCGCTGTACGTTAAAAATCGAGATTTTTCTATTACCTTTTCACTTTCGTTAGGTGCGTACACCGTGCGTACCGATTTTTCCATTTTTTAACGCTCCTTTCTATTATTGTAGCACAAACGGAAAAGCTTGTCAAATGAAAGAAAGCGGCGAAAGGCTCGCCGCTTTACTGTAAGTTTGTTCATTTTTAATTTTTAGTCTATCGGCGTAGCGTTTTGCGGAATTTCAATTTCGGGAACACCGTAATTTACCGCAAGTTCTCTATCGCTGCCGCTGATTCCCTCTGCATACATAGCTTGGAATCTGCCGTTTTCAAAATAATAGGTATATTCGTAATTGGCATCACTCCAAGTATAACCGTAAACCTCAGGCGTTAAAGCCGAATAAGCGGGCTCTTGCACAAAAGACATCGCACTCATATAATACATTGCATAACCTTGCTCGTAACCTGTTTGCGTAACCGTTTGCACACGCCAAGCACCCCAATCGCCCTCGCCGTCGTCATAGTATCTGGTATAGCAATAATAATTTGTGCCGTTTTTCGTATAGATAAGCTCGTAGTCGCTTTCGCCCACAAATATACTTACGCCGTCCATCATGTACAGCGTACGACCGCTTCCGCTGTCCACGGAAATAGATTTCGCCACCGTAGCGTCCTTTAAGTCCGCATACGCTTCCGCGTATTCCGTTTCCGTTACCGTCAGCACGGGAATATCGATTTGTGGCTCGGCGTAATCGAACACGTAATAATATTGATACTCTTTCATACCACGCAATCCATGCCAATACAAAGCGCGAAGCTCGCCGTTTACACAGTACGCCTTGCATTGCGTATTACTGCTGTAAGGTCCGGGTATCGTATAAGAATACTCGCCTTTATCCTCGTCATAAGCAAAGCTACCAAACGTACCTGCGCCCATATAATCCGCTTGCGCCGTTTTATACATATTGAAATATGTCGGAACGTATTCCGCATTAGTGGAATACATCCACCCACCTAAAACGCTAGTCGCATTTACGCCCGCACGTTGATACATTGCGGTTGTCGTTCCGTCCATAACGGCAATGCGTTCCATGCCGTCGTCCGCCGAATTGTATTCGTACGTAACGGTGTCGGTAATTTTATAAACGAAAGTAAGGTTGGCTTCCACTGCGGAAGTACCCGTATAAACGCGTACTGTTTTCGCAACGTCCATGCTCGTCGCCTTATTAAACGCCGCAAGCCAAGCCGCTTCGTCGGCAAGCCGCGCCGTAGGCACGGAAAGCGTTTGTACGTTGCCGTAGGTTACGGTAGTCGTCGTTGCAAACGTGCCGCCTACGCCGCCCATATATAAATAATTGTACGTCATGCGTACCACTTTGTCGTTTTCAAACGCCACTTCTACGTTTGTATAGCGCAACCCGGCCTGTCCATAGGAAATTTCACTTGCCTTATACGTTTTGCTTGTCGCGTCGTATTGGAAAGCTTCAAACGGGAACGTGGTATCAAGTCCGCCGCTCTTCATATTATCATACGAGGTTTTAGGAACAGTGGTTTTCCTTACCGTACCGCCCGAAACGGAATACAAAGCATACGTTTCGCCTTCTTTGGTTGCATATTGGTCGATAACCTCGCCTGTCATCGAAATACCGTACATATGTATGATAGTTCCGTCGTGTTCCGTGTGCTGTTCCAACCCCGTCGCAACGCTGGATATCTTATAATTATCCTCATTTGCAAAAGACATCGCCGCAAGCCATTCTTCCGCCGTTACTTCCGTATCCGCAACGTATTGCACCGCTTCCGTCTTTGTCTGACCGCAATCCTCGCAGGTAAACGTTTTCACGCCGTCTGCCGTCGGCGTGGCAGCGGTAGTAATTTCCCCGTTGTCCCATTCGTGCTCTGCCTTTTTGTCAACCTCCGTGCATTCCTCGCCCGTGCAAGCGTACCAATGGTGCGTTTCGTCCTTCGACCATTCGGTAGAATACGTATGCTCGTGTTCGCCGCCGCCCGAAGAAGAGGAAGAGGGGGAAGAGGACGAAGAAGCTACGTCGTCTTCGCAAGCGGCAAACCCAAAGCACATTCCCACCGCAAGCAATAACGCCAAAGTCTTTTTCATTTTCATCTTGTTTTCTCCTTGATTTTATGATATTACATTTAGTATAACACCGCTCTCTTGTATTGTCAAGTGTTTGACTATCCTTGCGTGGTTTTAGGCAAAAAAAATTACCCGCCGTACCGTAAGCACAACGGGTAACTACCGATAACTTTTTATCTCTTATTTTTTATTTGATAACAATCTTCAAATGGACTTTTTTTCCTTTATGCAGAACAAATTCCTTGGCTGGAATAGGCATATTCGCGTCCGTTACCTTACTTTCGTCCACCGAAACGCCGCCCTGTTCTATCAAGCGTCTTGCCTCGCCCTTGGATTTCG
This sequence comes from Candidatus Scatosoma sp., assembly GCA_045655725.1. Taxonomy (GTDB): domain Bacteria; phylum Bacillota; class Clostridia; order Christensenellales; family Borkfalkiaceae; genus Scatosoma. The sequence continues at coordinate 44,064 of JAZOPT010000036.1, read as the reverse complement.
CCACGCCTGCCGCCACCATAACGTCCACCACCGTTTCCGCGCCCGTTACCTCTTTGGTAAGCAGCTCCGCGTCGCCGCCGCCGAACGCCGCCTTGGCTTGACTTTGCGCCAAATTGGCTTTCTCCTCGCCGTGTACCTCTTTGGTAAGCTCGTACGCAAGCACTTCCTTTGCCTTATTCATGCGCTCGTCCTTGTAACGGCAAAGCTCTTCTATCTCCTCTACGGGCAGGAAGGTGAGCAGCTTCATGCACTTCTCCACGTCCTCGTCCGCCGTGTTACGCCAATATTGATAAAATTCGTACGGAGTGGTTTTGTTTTCGTCCAGCCATACCGCTCCTTTCGCCGTTTTGCCCATTTTCTTACCGTCGCTTGTCGTAAGCAAGGTAAACGTCATCGCGTACGCGGGCTTTTGCTCCTTAATACGGATAAGGTTTGCGCCTGCCAAAATATTACTCCATTGGTCATCGCCGCCAAGCTCTAACTGGCAACCGAATTTTCTGTACAGCACCAAGAAATCGTACGCCTGCATGAGCATATAGTTAAATTCCAAGAAGGACAAGCCTCTGTCCAAACGCTGCTTGAAGCATTCTGCCGTCAACATTCTGTTTACAGAGAAGTGCGCGCCGATTTCACGCAAGAAATCGATATAATTCAAATCTAACAGCCAATCGCCGTTATCCACGATTACCGCCGCGTTTTCGCCCTCGAAGCTGACAAACTTCGACATTTGCTTTTTGAAACATTCTACGTTATGGCGAATGGTTTCCTTGGTCATCATCGAACGCATATCCGTTCTGCCCGAGGGGTCGCCTACCATCGCCGTACCGCCGCCGATTAAAATGACGGGCTTATGCCCCGCTTGTTGCATATGGTGCATAGCGATAAGCTGCATGAAATGCCCTACGTGCAAAGAATCTGCGGTAGGGTCGAAGCCGATATAAAACGGAACGCTTTCTTTCCCAAGCTTTTCGTACAGCTCCTCTTCATAAACCGTTTGTTTTACAAAACCGCGCGCTCTCAGCGTGTCCATTACGTTTGCCATTTTCTTTTCCTTTGCTCCTTTATACCGCACACAGCGGGAATATTGCATAAAGTTTACAACTTTTTTTACGCAATGTCAAGCGTTTCCATGCCTTTGCGCATATTTTACGCACGCTTTATTCTGTATTTGGGAACGAAAAAAGCTATCAATATACAAGCTGCTTTTCCGCTCTTCTCGTCGAGGTCTTGGGCAAGATTTCCGAAACGCCCGCGATAAACGTCAAGCCCTGCCACAGCTCCTGCAACACCTCTTCCCGCGTTTTGGTACGCAAGCTTGTCAACAGAGCGTAATTGATAGCGTCCTCTCTATGCTGTTTGCGTTTTTCCTGCATTCTTTCGATATATCCGTCAAATTTCGTCATCATTTTTTACCTCTTTCTTGTTTTTTCATGCAAATTATAACGCATATAACTTGACAATATCTGTCATATTTGATAAAATATTTTTAGGAAACTATAAAAAGTAGGCTTCAAAACATGAAATTTGCGATTTTATTAGACATCTTATTCGATTTATTGGTAAAGCGGAAAGCCACGGCAGGGTATTTCGCCGAAAAGCACGGAATTTCCACTCGGACGGTGTACCGCTATATCGATTTGCTCTCCCTCACCGTGCCTGTGTACGTCAAACAGGGTAGAGACGGCGGAATTTGTATCTCCGATAGCTATAAGCTCCCCGTTGGGTTTATGACAAAGGAAGAATACCAAGCCGCGATAGACGGTTTGTCGCTTGCCTATTCGCAGCTGCCTGAGGCTCGGTTTTTGCAGGCGTCCAACAAGCTTTCCGCTCAGATGAAAACGGAAGCGAGAAGTATTGCGCTTTCGGGTGATATCGGCAGTATCTTGGTGGACGGCGGCACGTGGGGGGATACCCGCGCCTTTTCCGAAAAATTAAAGCTCGTGGAAGAATGTATCCGCGAACGCTCGGTGCTGGAAATTGAATACCATTCCCGCTTGGGCGAAAAAACAAGGCGCAAAATAGAAGCGCACGTTTTGGTCTGCAAGCAGGGAGTTTGGTACGTTTACGCCTTTTGTCATAATCAGCGCGCCTTCCGTTTGTTCCGCTTGGGCAGAGTGTTTTCCGCCATCAAAACGGACGAAACGTTCACCCGCCGAACGGTCGCGCGGGAGGATATTCCGCTCAGCTTTTGGACGGACGAAGCGAAAAGCGTTGAGGTGCGGCTCGCCATTGCAGACTCCGCGTTTGTGGAAGCGCAAGACTGGCTGGGCGTGGAAAATTTACGCCAAGTAGGCGGGCGGTGGTTTGCAAACGTTACTCTGCCCGACAATGACGCGTTGGTGAAACACATTTTGGCTTTGGGCGCGGGCGTTACCGTATTAGAACCCCTTTCGCTCCGTCAAAGAGTGGTTGCCGCCGCGCAAGAAATCATCAAGGCGTACTGATATTTTTTTCGTTCTGTACCCTACCGCCGCTCCTTTTACGGGAGCGGCGGTCTTGTTTTATTCCGTTTCTATTACGAATATTCGCGTACTTGCGTGGCTATAATAATATACGGGATTATTATAGAGGACGGAAAGCGGAGTATGAAAAAAATACTGTTTACGGGTGGCGGCAGTGCGGGGCACGTAATCCCCAACATTGCTTTGATGGAGGAAATTTTGTCGGGCGGAATCGCCGACGTGTGCTATATCGGTACGGGCGGCATTGAAAAACGGCTTGTTTCCGAATGGAAAATTCCCTATTTTGAAATGGAATGTCCTAAATTGATACGCGGCAAGGGTTGGAACGTGTTCAAGCGCAACCTCACTATCCCCTTTGCCTTTCACCGAGCCGTAAAACAGGCAAAAGCAGGCTTAAAGGCTTTTTCGCCCGACGTGGTGTTCTCCAAGGGCGGGTACGTGGCGTTGCCCGTTATCGTCGCCGCAAGGAAGCTGAAAATTCCCTGCTATGCGCACGAAAGCGATTTTTCCGTGGGTCTTGCCAACAAGCTGTCCGCGCGGGCGTGTCAGTGCGTGTTCACCTCTTTTCCCGAAACGGCGAAGCGGATACGGCAAGGCAGATACAGCGGCGCACCGCTAAGAAGAAGCGTATTACACACCTCGCGTGCAGAAGCTCGTATTCGTTTAGGTATAGGCTTCGACGAAACGGTGGTATTGGTGTTCGGCGGCGGGAGCGGCAGCGAAACCATCAACAAGGCTTTATTTTCGCATATTCGCTCTCTAACGGAAAAATACGTTATTTTACACGTTTGCGGCAAGGGAAACGGGGTAAAAACCAACCTGAAAAATTATTTGCAGTTTGAATACGTATCGGACATGGGCACGATGTACGCCGCCGCCGACGCTGTGGTTTCCCGTGCGGGCGCAGGCACGGTGTTTGAAATTTTGGCGTTAAAAAAGCCCGCTCTGTTTATCCCGTTGGAGGGCGAAACGCGGGGCGACCAAGTGGAAAACGCCGCCTACTTCCAGCGCAAAGGACTTTGCCACGTCTTACGCCAAGCCGAGCTTGCACGCCTCCCACAAGCCATTGAAAATTTGCTCTTTGACGACGCCTTAAAGGCTCGGCTGTACGAATGTGATTTTTCACAAGGCAACGCCAACATTTTACGAGAGCTTCGCTCTGCCCTGCAACGGCAAACATGAGCAGATTTCATGAATACGATTTGCCCGTCTATACCCCGCCGAAAGGCGGCATAAACAACGGGATAAGCGGCATAAAGCGCGGTAAAAACGGTAAACAACCGCGCGTCTATCGCAGACGGCGGTGGCTTTGCGTGTTGTTGACGATTCTTTTTTTATGTATCGTTTTGTTTATCTATTTTCAGCGCAACGTAACGCGGGTGCTTATCTCTATCAGCGAAGCCACCATGCGTGCAAGCACCACCGTTGCCGTCAACGACGCCGTGTATTATACCCTCTCCGACGAAATGCGCTACGAGGATTTGGTTACGATTACGCGCGACGAGGAGGGCGAGATTGTCGCCGTGGCAGCCAATCCGTTGAAAATAAACAAAATTGCACGGGATACCGCCTCCATTTCACAATCCAACTTAAAAAATTTAAGTCTGAACGGAATCCCCGTTCCTCTTGGCGCGTTGACGGGCATCGAAGCGTTTGCGGGTCTTGGACCGAGCATTCATTTCCGTATCATTCCCGTCAGCAGCGTTTCGTGCGGATTTTCGTCCGTATTTGAAAGCGTGGGCATCAACCAAACCAAGCACTCCATTTACTTAAACGTCATCGCCGATATCAGTATCGTCATGCCCTCCCGCACGGAAAATTTCGCCGTGGTTACCGATATTCTCGTCGGCGAATGGGTAATCGTCGGCAGAGTCCCCGACGCGTATCTGCAATCGGATATTTTCGGGGAAAAGCCCGATTTATCGCCTTAGTTCTTTTTACTGCGGGATTTGAACAGCATTGCCATAAGAAAGGAAAATATCACGGCGGCAGAAATGCCCGCACTCGCGGCGGATAGCGCGCCCGTAAATGCGCCGAATAAGCCCTTTTCCGCCCCCTTGATAGCACCGTTGGCAAGCAAATACCCAAATCCGCTGATAGGCACGGTCGCGCCCGCGCCCGCAAAATCTACGAGGTATTGATACAGCCCCAAACCCTGTAATGCCACCCCCGCCAGCATGAAAAGCACCAAAATTTTACCCGCCGTGAGGTCGGTGTAATTGATGACGATTTGGGCGATCATGCAGATAAGTCCGCCCACCGCAAACGCTTTTATAAATCCGTAAAATATTTCAAAATACTGTTCAAACATGACAACGCTCCTGTTTCTACTTCCCATTGTGTGCGCAAAGGCTTGGTTTTATACTTTTTAATACTTGACTTTCATAGCCAAAGCGTGGTATAATACGAGCATGAATACTGTCAAAAATAATTTAACGGAAAACGCATTACTCGACAATACCGTTCGCGAAGACAATGCAACGGGCGGGTTTGACGTTGCTAAATTTGTTTTGTCCGTCTTGGTGGTAGCAATCCACACCTATTTATACCCCGATTTTTTATATCCTTGGCTTCGGCTTGCCGTACCGCTCTTTTTTATGATCAGCGCGTACTTTTTATTCGGAAAAATACGGAAATGTACGGACGAGCACGCAAGGCTTGCCGCCATGAAAAAATTTACCCTGCGCAACCTTGCCTTGTACCTCTTTTGGTTTCTCGTTCTACTCCCCTTTACGCTGAAAATGAAAGCTTCTTCGTGGCAATCGGATAGCTTTTTGAAGTCGTATTTTTACCTTTGCCGTTCGTTTTTCTTCGACAGTACGTTTTTGGCGTCTTGGTTTATCATGGCTTCCGTGTTGGGAATGTGGATCGTTTATTTCGTCTCCAAAAAGCTCGGCAATAAAACGCTGTTTTGTATCACTTTATGTATTCACGTTTTGGTATGCTTGCGTTCGAGTTATTTCCCATTGTTGAGCGAATACGACTGGATTGTAAACGCAAGCAAATTATACGAAAAGTTCTTCTCTTTGCCGCAGTTTAATTTGACGGTGGCTCTGTTTTGGATTGTCAGCGGAAAATGCTTTGCCGACGGCACGTTTACCTTCCGTTTCAAAACGGTGTATTTGTGGATAGGCTTGGTAGTTTCCGCGGCTTTACTTTTCGTCGAATGGCTGTTAGTGCGCAAATGGACGGAAAAATACAACAACGATTGCTATCTGTTTTTAGCTCCCGTTTGTATTGCCGTTTTTGCGTTGCTTACCAAAACCAACCTTGCCGCTTCCAAGTGGACGGTAATTTTACGTAAAACGAGTACCATCGTGTACGCCTTGCACGCCTCGCTTGCGTATTTGGTGATTACTCCGTTTTGCCGAACGTTGCCTAACCCGCCCGACTGCCTGTCCTTTCTTATCACGCTGGGTATTTGTCTTGCGGTAAGCGCGGCGGTACTGTTTTTGGAGAAGTTCCGTTTATTGCGTTGGCTGAAATACGCACATTAAAAAACCTTGATTATAAACACACGCCCGACCTTTGCTAATGATTTGCAAAGGTCGGGCTTTTATTGTTTTATACAGTTTCAATGGAAACGGCGTGGCAGATGCACGGAATACTTTCCCCCTGACCGCTGGATACGGTAGAAAGCAGAGCGCCCGTCGCCGCTAATAAAATGCGGTTTAGCTCCCGCTTTTTCAGCTTATCAAATAGGTAAGAATTAAACACCACCGCACTGCAACCTGCTCCGCTGCCGCCTTGAAATTCGTCCTCAATTACGTTGTAGATAATCTCCCCACAATCGACGTGATTGGCGGCAATATCCACTCCCTTTTCCCACGTTAAATCCTTTAATATTCTACTGCCCAGCGCGCCCAAATCGCCTGTAACAATCAAGTCGTAATCGCTCGCCTTTTGCCCCGTATCCCGCAAATGGTTTAAGATGGTATCGCAAGCGGCAGGTGCCATTGCCGCGCCCATGTTGTTGACGTCCGTGATACCGAAATCTACTACCTTCCCAAGCGTTGCGGAGGTAATCGCTACGCCGCCGCCCGTCTTGGCTATCAACGCTCCGCCCGCGCCCGTTACCGTCCATTGCGCTTGCGGAGGCCGCGTATTGCCAAGCTCCAACGGGTATCTGTACTGCCGTTCGGCAGAAGAAAAATGACTCCCCGTTGCCGCCACGATTTTTTCGTAATATCCCGCGTCGATAAGCGCCGCGGCAAGCGCGTAGCTTTCCGCCAGCGTAGAACACGCTCCATATACCCCTAAAAAGGGAAAATCGAAATCCCGCGCGGCAAAGGAAGCGGAAATAATTTGATTGAGCAAATCGCCCGAAATCATCAAATCTATATTTTCCTCCCGCTCCCCCGCGTTTTCTATCGCGCGTTTAACGGCGTAAGCAAGCATTTTACACTCCGCTTTTTCGTACGTGCTTTCCCCAAACATATCGTCCGTCAACGCCATATCCACGTATTGACCCACTACCCCTGCGCACTCTTTCGGACCAGCCACCGTGCCCGTGGCGATAATTCGCGGTTTGTTTTTGAATCGTATCGTCTGCATAAATTTCTCCTTAGGCAATCCTCATAAAAATCCTTATACCATTATAAAAACAGATATAAAATGCCCACGATTGTACCCGCCAAAACGCCGAACACGATGATAGGCCCTGCCACGATAAACATTTTCGCCGCCATGCCGTACACCAAGCCCTCCGTTTTGAACTCGATAGCAGGCGAAGCTACGCTGTTTGCAAAGCCCGTAATGGGCACGATAGACCCCGCGCCCGCGTTTCTGCCTATCCTGTCATACACCCCCAAGCCCGTCAAAAGCGTACCCAAGAAAATGAGTGCAACACTGGTTGCCCCCGCCAGCTCGTCTCCCGACAGCGTAAATACGTATTCAAGCATATACCGCAAAAATTGACCGATTACGCAGATAAATCCGCCTACCATAAACGCGCGGAAACAGTTTTTGAAGTGCTGCGTGGGCGGGTCAAACGAATTGACGTACGCAATATAATTCTTATTGTAATTTTGCCTGTTTTTTCCCGTCATCTTATACCTGCTCCGTTATTTTGTCTTGTTTTTTGTGTTTTTCCTGCGGTTTTGGCATCGCAAACAGAGTTTCTCTCTCCTCCCGCGTTTTGCCGTCGCCGTCAAAAATTTGCGCTCTGTTCATCAACGCTTCCCCCAGAGGTCTTTGCTTTCGACCTTATCTATAATTTGATAAAAAAAGTCGAAAAATATGCAGCGATTTGAAAAGTCCAAACCCGTTTTGCGGTGCGAAAGGTAAAATATTGCGTTTGTAAAGCAAATGTATTGACATTTTTCTTTTTCCGTGCTAAACTGTATAGTAGTATTGTATAGTTATAGTCGCGAAAAAACGCGCATATAAATTTATATCTATGCATATTAAAGAGGTTTTTGTATGGCAAAACGCAATACCCGTTCTAAAATACATATTTGTAACGTCATTATCGCCATTTTATGCTTGGTGGCGATTATTACCTATTTCCTGTTCCCCTTTTGGAAGGTAAAGCTTTCTTATACCTTGGACGCCCAAGCGGTAGAAAGTATGCTGTCGGAAGTGAGCAGCGATAGCTCGGACGAGGAAACGGACGAGGGCGCGGAGAGCGCAGAGGGCGACGGCGATGCAGATATCGGCGATAAAGCCGATCAGCTTGCGACAGATACCTTGGACATCGACGTAGCGGAAGTGCTCGGCGAGGACGGTATCACGTTAGAGCTTGGCATTACCGTTCAAACGACGGACGTGTTCGGCGCACTTTTTAACAGCGACGAAGCGGAAGTTGTGCGCAAGATTTTGGAAAGCAATATCGACAGCATGGTAGATCAGCTGCTTGACCCTATCAATCAGCTTGTCAAAGGCGCGACGAAATCGCTTTCCAAGGTGGCTATCCGCAACGCCGTGTTCGACCACGTAAAACAGCTCCCCTCTTACAGCAATAAAACGGACGAAGAAGTGCAGGAGCTGATGACCAAGGCGGGCGTAACGGACGCGTATCTCGATAACGAAGTAGAAAAAATTATGACGAAAATGGAGCAGGGCGTTGCCGTGGACGTGGTGTCGGGCGACGTTATCAATTCGGTAAACGGCGTTTTGCAAAAATTGAGTCTGCAAGACCCCGAAATCCCCTCCAAACTGAGCAACGAAGCGGACGTAAGAAAGCAGGTAGAGGACTCGTTGAAGAAATTTGCCACGTCGGACGGGCAAATGAATATGGACGAATTGGTGGCGGATATCATTCTCAATGCCATGGGCAGTGAAAGCGAAGATTCCGCGACGGACGAAAGCACGGACGGCGGCGAAGAAGCGGAAGCGCAAAACAAACCGCTTAGCGTCTCCTATATGGAAAGCGAAAGCAGCGACGCGGCCAACAAAACGTATCAGCTGAAAGCGGAATTAAAATCGAAAATTATGGACGAACTGCCCGCGGACGTGGCAAGCACTATCGTTACCGTGCTCCGTTACGTATCTTATTTACTATTCTTCACGTTCTTTACTTGGATATATATTATCATTAAAATTCTGGCGAAAATCAACGCAAAAAACAACGCCGTTCGGTTGGGCGTTCCCATTTGGCTGGGCTGCCTTCCTCCCTTGATTTTGTGCGTTCTCCCCACCGTCGGTATGCTGGTGGCAAAAAAGGTGATTACGCAATCGTTTGCGGGAAGTATGGGTGCGGCGGCAATGGAAAGCTTGTCCCTTACCTTCTTCTCCGCAGGTATCGTGTCCTATTTCATCGGCGTGTTCTTCGTGTTCTTCGTTCTGTTCTATTACGGCAGATTGCGCAGAAGAATGAAGAAAATCTCCAAGGGTATTCTTTCCGAACACGACAGCTCTGCCGTGGCGCAAGCGGAATTGCAAAAGCAAGCCAAGCTCCGTGAAGCTGCTATGAGCGACAACGCGTACGTGCAAGCGGTGGGCGAGGAGTATTTTGAAGAGGATTTCAACAACGATAATTCTTACGAATAAGGCATATATAACGTAAATAAAGCCCCGAGCTTTGGTTTTTTTCAAAGCCCGGGGCTACTTTTATACGGTTGTATCAACAATAAAATTCCGATTTGGTATCGCGGGCAAACAGCTTGGAAAGCATTTTTTCGCAACGCTGTTTATACGTTTCGCCCGCCGCGTTTTCGCCGTAACAAATCTCGTAAACAGCGCAGGTAATGGGCAAATCCACGTTATATTTTTCGCCCAACGCTTTCATTGCCGCCGCCGTCGGAACTCCCTCCGCAAGCTTGGCAAACTTCTCTCCCTTTACCAGCATTTCGCCGTACGTTCTGTTGTGCGAATATTCACTGAAAAGCGTGGCTTCGTAGTCGCCCAAATGCGCTAAACCGTATGCGGAAAGCTCGTTCCCGCCCATAGCTTTGATAAGCCTTGCCACTTCACGCGCTCCGCGGGACATCAGCGAGCCTTTTAAGGAAGCGTAACCGCAACCGTCCAACACTCCCGCCACGATACCCATAACGTTTTTCGCCGCCGCGCCGATTTCCGTGCCGATGAGGTCGCTTCCGTAATAGAATCGGATAAGGTCGCTGCGGAAATTGTCGGCAAGCTCCTTTTTCAGCTTTTCGTTGGCAGAATCGATTACCATACAGTTGGGAATGCCCTGCGTAAACGCCTGAATATGCCCAGGCCCTACCCACACCGCCACGTTATTTTTATCGATACCGCTTTGGGTAAGCACTTCGGAAAGCCGCGCGCCCGTTGCCACTTCAATCCCTTTCATGCAAAGCACAAACTTTTTATCGGCAACGTCGTATTGCATAATGCGTTGCATAAATCCGCGCAAGCCCTGCGAAGAAATGGAGATGATAACGACGTCCGCGTGGTTTATCGCTTCTTGTAAGTTGCAGGTAAGACTTATGCGACTGTCTAACGTAACGTATTCGTTTTTGCCCGTCTCTTTCAAGACTTTATACGAATATCCGTCCTCGGCTCCCCAAGAACACACGTCATGACCGTGATTACAAAGATACCAAGCGATAAACGACCCCCAACGCCCGCAACCAAGTACGGAAATTTTCATGAAAAATTCTCCTTTTTTATATGTGTTTTTTATATCTGATTTCTTTCGACAAACGCACGAGCAAGCGTTACGTCGTCGGTGTATTCTATTTCAGAACCAACGGGAATACCGCGCGAAAGGCGCGTAACCTTGATATCCAAGGGCTTGATAAGCTTGGCAAGATACATCGCCGTAGCGTCGCCCGATACGTCGGGGTTGGTTGCCACAATTACTTCCTTCACTCCACCCTCTTGAATCCGGGCAAGCAGCTCACGAATACGGATATCGTTGGGGCTTACGCCCGCAAGCGGGTCGATTACGCCGTGCAGAACGTGATATACGCCCTTAAATTCGCGCAATTTTTCAATGGCGGCGACGTCTTTGGGTTCTTTGACTACGCAGATAACGCTTTTGTCGCGAACACGGCAAATAGCGCATTCGTCCTCTTCGGTGAAGTTCCCGCAAATTTTGCAGTATTTTACCTTGCGTTTCACGCCCAAAATCGCGTCCGCAAACGCACGCGCTTCCGATTCTGACATATCGATAATTTTATAGGCGTAGCGTTGCGCCGTTTTTTTGCCGACTCCCGGCAATTTAGAAAACTCGTTGACGAGCTTTCCGATAGGTTCGATAAAGATTTCCATGTGTTATTCCCTCCAACGTGGCGGGTCGCCACTGACGCGGCAGGTTGCCGCCCCCAAGCCTTTCTATCTTTCTTGCGTGAGATAATTTACTGTTGGGTGACCCCGCTTGTTCATTGCCCCAACTGTTCGTAACCGTACAAGCCTATTATCCCGACTGATGGTTACCTCGCAAGCTCTTTATCCCGAAAAACGGCGGAAAGTTTGGTTTCCACCCAAGCCTGTTGACCCGAAAAACGAAGCAAGATGCAAGCAGTTCAAGGAAAGCGCGGCTTCCCCGCAGGGAGTGTACTTACCCGTACATGACCAAGGGGAAACGCAAGCTTGACGTAGAAATGCGTAGCATATTCTTTGTTTTTAGAGTATGCCGCCGAGAGCCCCCATATCCCCATATCTCCCCATCTTCTCTTCATACACCTTGTCCGCTTTTGCGTAACCGTCGTTGATGGCTGCCATGATGAGGTCTTCCAGCATTTCTACGTCCGTGGGATCGACGATACTTTCGTCCAATTCGATACCGTTGATAATTTTCTTCGCGTTCATGTACACAACAACCGCTTCGCCTGCCGCCGTGCCTACCACTTCCCAATCGTCAAGAAGCTCTGCCGTCTTTTCCATTTCCTCTTGCATTTTCTGCGCTTGGCGCATCAGGTTTTGCATATTGTTGTTGCCGCCTTTGAATCCTGCCATTTTACTTTTCCTCCAATTCTATTTTTGGGCGATGGCACAACAAGCGGTTGATTAGCGTATTGCTTGCAATACGCGTTTTGCCGTTATAAAATGCAAGTAAGACAAGTATATGCCGCGGGCGCGTACCCTCTGTGGTACGCAACCAAGGTCTTATACGCCGTATTACGTAGCATTTTGTAGGCAAAAAACAACCGAGTGTTGCGACAGAGCCTTTATTATTTTACGTCTATTTTTACACCTTGAAAGGTGTTTTTAATTTCGTCTAACTTTTGATTAAAATCGTCTGCCTGCTTGCCGCGCTGGTGCACTGCAAACCCCGATTCCTCTATGCCGATTCCCGCAAACGAGTCTTTCAGTAAAGCGTAATGCTCGGGCTTGGTCAGCGAACGGTAAATGGTGTCGCTGTCCGTATAAAGCACGAATACGTCTCCCTCGTACCCGCTGTCTAAATCCATACAAATGGTAAACAGAACGCCGCTTTTTCCCGTCTTACGCAAGCAACGCAAAAACGCTCCGAACGTCGATTTCGCATCCCCCTTTTGCATGGGGCGCACGGGCTTTACCGACGGAGCGGGCGCAACAGGCGCAGTAGGCTCTGCCGCTACGGGGGCTACGGGTGCTATGGGCGTTGCAGGTGCTGCGGGTGCAACGGACGGAGTTGTCGCCGTCGGTTTTTCCCTACGGGGCGGGGGAGCATCAAAATACACGTTCCCTCCCGTTTCCGCTTCGTCAGGCGGTATATCCATAGGTGGTTCGTCCATGAACTGTTCTTCTACGGTCGGCTCGTCGTATTTTTGTTGCGCTTGCATAACGGGCTGTGCCGCTGATACCGCCGCCGAAGCAGTCGGCGCAGAAGCCGCAGAAGTTGCAAAATTGCCCTGTGTAATGCGGTTTTCTAATTGCGTTATACGCGCAAGCAGAGCTTCCATATCATAATCGGTGTGGGGCATACTTGCCTTCATTACCGCCGTTTCAAACACGATTCGCGGAGAGGTGGAATATTTCAACGTCTGTTCCGCTTCCGCAAAAATCTCCGTTGCGCGGAGCAGCTGCCGTCCGTCCGTTGCGCGAGCAATCGCTTGCACTTTTGCGTAGGTAGTATCGGGCAAACCCAAAATAGATTTCCCATCCCGACAGGTTTTCGCCACCGTGCAGGAATGGAAAAAGTTCATTACGTCCTTTATCAACGTTCCCACACTTTTGCCTGCAGACAAGAAGGCTTCCGCTTTTTCAAACGCCCCGCCCGCATTGCCTTGTAACGCCGCTTCGCAAAGCGCCGCCACGCCGTCAAAATCGGCTGTACCGAGAACGGAAGTTACGTCCTGATAGGTCAGCTTCCCGCCCGTATAGGAAACGCAGGTATCGGCAATAGAGAGCATATCACGCACACTCCCCGCACCTGCGCGGGCAATCGCTGCAATCGCCTCCTCTTCGTACGTTTTTCCGATACTGTCGAACACGTAACGAAGCCGCGCTTCCAAATCCTCTTGCGGTATCAGCTTAAAATCGAACCGCATACAGCGGGATAAAATGGTGGCGGGAATCTTCGCGCTCTCGGTGGTGGCAAGAATAAACACCGCGTGCGTGGGCGGCTCTTCCAGCGTTTTCAAAAGAGCGTTAAATGCTCCCGTCGAAAGCATATGCACTTCGTCGATGATATATACTTTGTATTTACCCGCAACGGGGGGATATTGCACTTTTTCGCGTAAATCGCGCATTTCGTCCACGCCGTTGTTGGACGCCGCGTCTATTTCAGATATATCGAGGTTAGAGGGGTCGGAAAGCGCTTTACACGCCGCGCACTTCCCGCAAGGCGAGCCGTCTTTGGGCTGCTCGCAGTTGATTGCCGCCGCGAAAATTTTCGCGATACTCGTTTTCCCCGTACCGCGCGGACCGCAAAACAGGTAAGCGTGTCCTATCCTACCCGTCGCGATTTGGTTTTTGAGCACCGTAACGATATGTTCTTGCCGTACCACGTCGCTTAAAGTGGTAGGTCTAAACGTACGGTATAATGCCAAGTACGCCATTTCTTTCTCCTTTTTGTTTCTTTCGTTTCGCCAATGCAATATAATCTAAACCCGCGCAAAGGCGTATTTTTATTTACCAAACGACTTTAACAGCTTGCGTTTGCTTCTCTGTACGGCGTTATCCACGCTCTTTTGCGGCTTGCCCGTGGTGTTGCATATCTCCGCACACGACATTCCGCCCATGTACATAGTAAAAATCTTAAACTCGAAATCGGAAAGCAGTGCGCCCATTTTTTGCTGAATTTCAAGGCTTTCGTCCATGAAGATAATAACGTCTTCGGGACTGAGCGCAGGCGAGGTAAACGCGTCTGCAATCTGTTCGGAAATGCTGTCGTTGAGCGGCTGATTTTTCTTGCTTGTCGAACGCTTTACCGCGTCAATGAGCTTGTTCGACACGCACATATACGCGAAATTTTTGAAGCTTTTATCCGTTTCTTCCGTTTTATAGCTCTGAATCGCCGAAAACAGACCCATAAGCCCCTCTTGAATCAAATCTTCCGATTCACCGCCTACCAAGAAGAAGCGGCGGGCTCTGCCGCGCACGAAATCGGCGTACCGATTTAACAGCACGTCTGTGGCTTGACTGTTGCCCGATTGCGAAAGAAAAGCCAACGCTTCGTCCGTCTGCTGGGTTAAATTGACGTATTTTTCTTCGCTCATATACCTACCTATTTGCCCAAGCGCGTTTTCAGTACCTCGTACGCCGCTATTCCTAGAGCCACCGAGGCGTTTAACGAATTGACCTTTCCCTGCAACGGCAAAGACACCGTTTTGTCGCATTTTTCTTTGGTAAGCCGCTTCACGCCGCTGTCCTCGCCGCCGACGATAAGCGCAACGTTGCCCTGGAAATTTTGCCGATAAATATCCTCGCCGCCCGCTTCCAACGCATACACCCAATACCCGTTTTTTTGCAGCGTTTCCACCGCTTGATTGAGATTGGATACCTTGGCAACCTTGATATGCTCTGCCGCGCCTGCGGAAATGCGGATAACGCTTTCCGTAACGCTTGCGCTTCCCGAACGGGGAATTACCACGCCATCCGCGCCTGCACACTCTGCTACTCGCAAAATGCTGCCCAAATTATGCACGTCCTCTATGCCGTCGCAAAGCACGACAAAGCCGTTATTTTCCTGCTTTTTTTCGGCGATAATATCCTCTAAATCGTAATATTCGTAATCGGTGGTAAACGCGATAACGCCTTGGTGGCGGCGAGATTCGCTCTCCTTGTCCAACGCGCGTTTATCCACAAACTGCACCCGTACTCCCTTTTTGCGCGCTTCCGCGAAAATGAGTCCAAGCGAGCCTTGCGCTCCCTTTTCCAACAGGATTTTATCGATATTTTTGTCCGTTTTTAACAGCTCTATAACAGCGTTTCTGCCTTCCGTTTTCATGTCTTGTTCCTTTTTGTCGTATCGTAAATTTCAGAGTTTGAAAGTAAGATTTTTTAGGGTTTGAAATTAGGGCTTGAAATAGGTTGCGGCGGCTTGTCCTTTCAAATCCGCTTCGTCTATGACAGATAAAAGCTGTTCTATACGCTCGCTATTCCCCGTCAAATGCAAATATCCAAGCACCGCCTCAAACCCCGTCGAGCGGTTATATTCCACCGCGCCTGCATTTTTGCTTTTCGTGCCCTTTTTCGCGTTTCTGCCACGGCGGTAAATTTCCTCTTCCCGCTCGGTAAACAGGGGCAATATCTTCTCCAAGTACGCGCTTTGACCGCGTGCCGACTCCACCTTGGACGCAGCGCGTTGAAAGTCTGCCGCGCTTCCCGCACCCGAACGCACCAGCCGTTCCCGTACCCAAAGCGAATACACGGCGTCCCCCAAGAACGCAAGAACAACGGGGCTGATAAGTCCCGCTTCCGTTTCCGTTATCGCGCCGATTTTCTGCATACTGCTTTCCCTCGCTATTTACTTCCTTATATTATAGCACAACGGGAGAAAAATGACAAGCACTTTTGCAAATCTTTTCTTGGTGTTGCGTATATCTTGGAGGAAAATGCAAAAGAATGCGCGCGAGGCTTTCCGTCGGGAGCGTACTTTCGTACGTAAGCAAGGAAAACGCAGCGCAACGCAGTGCGTAAACCGCGGAAGTAAGTCGCTTGATTTTAGAAACAAGCAGGTCAAGGCGCGCGAGGCTTTCCGCCGGGAGCGTACTTTCGTACGTGAGCAAGGAAAACGTAGCGCAACGCAGAGATGCGCCGTTTATAAAATCAAGCCATACTATCGGAGAGGTAGGCTATTACACCCCCCGCAATCGCCTCCGCCAACCGCCGCTGCCACACGTCGCTGCAAAGTAGCTTCTCGTCCGCAACGTTGGATAAAAAACCGCATTCCACAATCACCGACGGACAGTCGGCACAGGTAAGCATGAAAAACTCGCCCGTTTTCGCCGTCCGCGCTTTCACCCCCTCTTCCGCGTATAACCCATTGAGCTTTGTCTGCAAGCAAAGCGCCAACCGCTTGGAATTTTCGTCCTTTTTTGCATAAAAAACTTGCGCTCCGCGGGTCATTTGGGTAGGATAGAAATTTTGATGCACAGACAAGAGCAAAGCAGGGTCTGCCTCCGCGATAATCTCTTTGCGTTTTTGCATATCCCGCTTTTTGAAGCCTTTTGCCGCCGTTCCGTACAGACCCGCTTCCGTTTTGCGCGTTTGCGTAACGGCAAAGCCCATATCTTCCAACACTAACGCCGTTTTGCGCGAAATGGATAAATTGAGGTCGCTTTCCTTAACGCCCGTTTTTCTGCCTACCACGCCGCCGTCTATGCCGCCGTGCCCTGCATCTACCACCACTCGCATTCCCGCGTCCGCCGCCGAAAACACCGCCTTTGGAGCTCGTAACGCCTGTACGCACAACGCCAACGCCGTAACAAACCCCATAATTACCGCCATGGATATCGCAAAAATCGCGCTTTTTATATTGCTTTTCGTATTGCTTTTCATACCTTTATCCTATGCTGTGTTATATGTAAATATGAACGGAGCAAGCCGTGTTCGACTTGCTCCGTTCTTACTTTGCTCCTTATCATAATTACAAAAATTTCAGTTGCGTACCCTCCAAACGGCAACAGTATTCCGTTTCGGGATTATGCACCGCCGTATCCACCGTCGTCGGCGTGGCAGTATTTACTTCCCGCGGGGCATTGGGGTCGGCGGGAACAATCCATTCGTCGGACGGCTTTTCGCCGTCGGGCGTAGGCGAAACAGGTTGCTCAGGTTGCGGATTTTCGGGCGGATTTTCAGCCGAATTTTCAGTCGAATTTTCAAGCGTTTGAGTAGGAGGGGAAGCGGAATCGTTTTCCGCTACGGGTGTTTGATTGGCAAAAATAGAAAGCGTTTCCTCGTCGGCTTCCTTTACCCATTGCGTATAAATCTCCAACGCGCGGTGGGTTACGATTCTACCCACTCCCGCCGCCGTCAGGCGTTGAAAATCCTCCGTGGTTTCCACGCCCGTTACCTCTAATTTACACCCGCCTGTAAGTTCTAAACAGAACCCCTCGCACCCCTTGAAATAAGGAACGGAGAAAAAGCGCGCCCCCACTTCGCAGGCAATCCGCGCCACGCGCACGTACGGAGTCGTGATCTTATTTGCCTCCAATCGCACCTTTACCGCCGCTTTGCCCGCCGCACGAATTACCCGTTTTAATTCTCGCTTAATTTCACTGTATCTGCAACAATCCAAAAGGGAGGGAGTAATCGGCACGGTAATTTCCGAAGCCTTGCGCTTTACCGCCTGTTTTGCTTCGTACGCCTTTACCTTGGCAAGCGTTTCGCCGCTGCCGCCCACCACGCAATCCAAGCCCACTCTGCTGCCCGAAAGGTAATAGGCGGCTTGGGTCATTTTGGAAAGGGGCAATTTCACTGCGCGCTGTTTTAATCGGCAAGCACGCTCACATACGCGCTGTACGTCCTCGCCGTGCATTAGCGTTCCCTCCGAAGCGGCGATTGCCGCGGCGATCTCTCCTTGGCGTTTACGACGTTTATACAAGCGGTATTCCTCCGCGTCCTGCGGGGATAACACCACACCGAACGCCGTCTGTTTGTCTGTACAACCATTTACGCCTACCCTCGTCGCTTGCTTTGCCTTGTCTTTCGTGAGTGCCGTTATTGTTTGCGATTTCTTGTCCATGCAATAAGTATGCGACAAAGCAAGTCCGTTTATTCCCTTTTTTACCATTTTATGACAGGTATTTCCGTTTATACTGTCCGTATGAGAACTCTGTTTTGTATGCTTTCACCGATAAAAGTCGCCGTTTGTGCCTTGCTAAACGCCGCCCTTGTCTCGCCCGCGCTTGGCGTAACGTTTGTCCTGCTGTTATTCGGCGTTTGCTTTTTCTGTATTCACTTGGCGCGCTTGGCAAAATTCGGTTGGAAATACCAACGGCAAACCCGACAAACGGACAACGCTCCCGCCAAAACCTCCGCTTCTTCCAACACCTCTTCCAACACCTCAAACTCTTCCGCCTCCTCGTCAGCTTCAAACAATTCGCAAAAGAAAGCGGAAGCAGAAAACGGCGAGAAAAAAGCTCCCGCGGAGAACGCCCCGCAAGAGCCTGTATATTATATCGTAGAGAAAAAGCGGCGTACCAAAACCACCTTTTCCGAGCCGAAGCGCATTCATTTCAAATAGCGCGCGATGTTACAAGTTAAACACAATAGCCCCGTACATGGTGGGCTATTTTTGCTTTCCGTCATCGCTTCGCTGCTCGTTACGCTTCAAATTCGCCCGTTTTATCGTTGAATTTTTGCATATTTGCGCCGTCTGCCCAAAGCCGTTCCAAGTGATAAAACAGCCGCGTTTCATCGTTGAAGATATGCACGATGACGTCGCCGTAGTCTACTACCGCCCATCTTCCGTCGCGCACGCCCTCCGTACGCGAAGGTACGAGAGAAAGCTCCTTTTCTACCATTTCTTCCACCCGTTCGCCCATGGCTCTAATCTGCGGCGCGTTAGACCCGCTTGCGATAACGAAATAATCGCAAAGGTCCGTCTTTTCGCGCACGTACAGCGCAATGATATCCTTGCCCCGCTTGTCCGCAAGAGCCTTGCATACCGTTAATGCTAATTGTTTGCTTGTCGTTTGAACGTTTTCCATAACAGCCTCCCGTGTCAGTGTTTCTCGTGTTTATTTTTTATTTTCTTTCTTTATAAAATTCATACGCCTGCAAGGTAAGCGGATATACCGTCTCCCCCTTTTGCCGTACGTGTTCTACCGTTTGCGCAAGCGCTTCCAAAAGACATTCGTCCAAAGCTCCTGCGCCCTTTTTTTGCCAAAACAGAGCGCGCAAGCGTTCCACGCCCGAAAAATCGCGCCCCGCTTCCACCATATCCGCAAGAAAAATAAGCTTTTCTAATTCCGTCATATCCGCTTTGCCGCTGGTGTGAAAACGAATGGCGTTTAACACCTCGTTATCCGTTACGCCAAACGCAGCTTCCGCTACGTACGCACCCGTGAATTGGTGTTGTACGGGCAAGGGAACGCCGACAATCTTATCAAAGTCAAAGCCCTGCAAAAGCGGACTGCCTAACTGCAAATTTTTCGCCACGTCGTGAAAGAGTGCCGCTTGGATAGCCTTGCTTTCGTCAAGACGCATTTCCACTGCCTTTTTCGCCGCCGTTTCCGCTACGCGCAAGGTATGCGCTTTTCGCGTGGGTTTTTGCAGCTCTAACGCCGCTTTTGCGCCGTTCATCGCATACATGCCCCGCTGTTTTATATAATTTTGCACTTCCTCGCCTACGTAAGAGGCAACGTCCTCTCCCGCCGCCGCAAGCACGCGGATATGCGTGGAGGATACGTCCGCGCCGTGATAATCCACCACGGCAAACTGTTTCCCAAACCTGCTAAAAAACGCCGTTTGTTCCCGCTGCAACCAACCGCTTTGTTCTGCTCGGGCGCACACGGCAAGGGTTACGTTTTGTAAAATATCCTGCGTATTTTTCCAAGTGGGAAAGTCGCGCAGCATATCCGTACCCACCAACCAAAACAGCTTTGCTTGCGGATACAGTTCCTTAAAATGCCGACAGGTAAGATAGGTGTAGCTTGTTCCGCCCCGCTCCGTTTCGTAGCCGCTTACCTCTGTATTAGCAACTTGGGCAAACGCAATACGGCACATTTGCAGCCTGTCCTCATCGGGAGAAAGGCGTTTGCCCGGCTTGTGCGGCGGCGCGGCGGCAGGAACGATAATCAGCTTGTCCAAGCAAAGCGAACGCACCGCTTCGCGTGCCAAAGCGATATGTTCTTTGTGGACGGGGTCGAACGACCCGCCGAAAATACCTATACGCATTTTTTGCCGCTCCTTAAAAATTTTTCGCTGTTTTTGGGCGATTTTTCGTTTTTCGCCGTGCAATTTTCGCCGCTTGCGTTTTACTCTTTTTTTACATTATACTATATATTTTCGTTTTTTTCAAGTTTAGAAAGCATAAAAAACGGCAAAAATCCGTATATGAAAAAATCCGCTTACTTTTCCGACGTTCTGTTTGCCTTTTGTCTGGCGTTTTTATTTACTTTATGCCTTTTTCGATATTTGGGGATAACGCTATTTTTATCCCTGCTGCTTTCTGCCGTCTGCGGAGCTCTTGTCGGCTTGGCGATTGCCGCGATACTGCAAAGCAAACGCAAAACTCTGCGGTTGAAAAAATCTGACGAGGAACAAAAACGCCGACTTTTATTACATTTGGCTCTGCTTTCCGAGGAGCAGCGCACCCGCTTTTTTCTGCGTGTATTCGCCCAAGAACAGGGCGGCGTTACCCGCGTGGGCAAGCTGCGCGTCTCCTCTCCCTCCGCTATCTATCGCCTGTGCTTCGACTTCGCGCCCGTAACCGCCGACGCCGTGGCTACCTTTGCGCGTATCAAAACCAACAAGGAAAAATTTTTGCTTTGTCATAAAATAGAGGAGGAAGCCGCCAAGCTGTGCCATACGCTGGGCATTCGGTTGCAAACGGGCGACGACGTGTATGCGTTGGTAAAAGAGCGCGATGCGTTCCCGCCGCAATATTTGGGCGAGCTTGCTCCGCAAGACAAAAAGAAACGGCTGTTTCGCCTGTGCTTTTCCAAATCGAACAGCCGCCGTTTTTTGACGGGCGGCGCGTTGATACTGCTTACCGCGTTCTTAACCCCTTTCCCTTACTATTATTTGATTTTCGGCGGGTTTTTACTCCTCGTCGCGCTGTGTATCCGCATTTTCGGCTACCGTTAGCGACAAAAACGCCCTACCCAGGTATGCGATGACGTCGCTTGCCAACAAAGAATACTCTCCCTGCTTTTGCGCGGCAAGCACGGCGGCTCTGCCCGTAACGTACGCCCCTATGCGCGCCGCGTCATACCCCGAAAGTCCGCAAGCGCAAAGGGAAGTAATCACTCCCGACAGCACGTCGCCGCTACCCCCTTTCGCCTGACCTGCGTTCCCCTCGGCATTAAAACAGGTTTGTTTTCCGTCCGTAATCACGCTGACCGCATTTTTTAACAGCACCGTTACGCCGTGTTTTTTAGCAAATTCCTCCGAGACGGCAACGGGGTCTTGCACGATTTCCGCAACCGATTTCCCGCTGATACGGGAGAACTCCTTTACGTGCGGCGTAAGCACTACGTCGCATTTTTTATTCGCAAAAATTTCGCCTAACGACTCAACGCGGTAAGCGGCAAGCGAATTGATTCCGTCTGCGTCCAGCACCAGCTTCCCCGTATAATTTCGTATCAGGTATTCCGCACCCGCGGCAACGTCCTCGCTCGCTCCCATGCCCATTCCGTAGCCGATGCTTTGCATTTCGCATACAGAAAGAAAATCCGCGCCCGCAAACGACAGACTTCCCCCCTCGCAAAGGGGCATAAGCAACGCTTCGGGAAGCTTCAATGCAAACGCCGAGATAAGCGCTTTTGGCAGATATAAATAGGTATATCCTGCGCCGCCGCGCAAGCACGCCGCCGCAGACAAATATGCCGCTCCCGTATATGCCGCACTCCCTGCGATTACCGCCGCCTTGCCGTACGTGCCTTTATGCGAATTGCGTTTACGCTTGGGCAATAAACTACCCACCGTTTTGTCGGTTAGCAGCGTTGCGTACCTATCGGCAGGAAGCTCGATTCCGATATCCACGCAAAGTACTTCGCCCGCATAATCAATCCCGTCGCCTAAATACACGCCCCGCTTTACCTCTCCGATACACAGCGTTTTATCCGCGCGCACGGCACACCCTGCCACGCTTCCGTTGTTCCCGTTTACGCCCGAAGGAATATCGGCAGAAAGCACTTTTGCTCCCTGTTGCTTTAAGCAATTTATCCCCGCTATCGCGGCTTGTGCACTCACCTTGGGCTCGCCGTGAAAACCCGTACCTAACAGACAGTCCACCACCACGGCATACCCACGCGTGGGCATTTGTTCTAAAATTTTACCGCCCGAAGCAACAAAACGCTGCTTGTTTACCGCGCATTCCTCGCTACACTTCTCCCCTACGAACACCACGTCCGCTTCCTGACCGCGTTCGTTTAAGAGCCGCGCACACACAAACCCGTCCCCGCCGTTGTTGCCGCCGCCGCACACGCACAAAACTCTTTCCCGTATGCGCTTACCGTTTAAGCCGACCATTTCTTCCGCATGAAAAGAGAGTGCTCTGCCCGCGCGTTCCATAAGCTCTAACGCGGAAATTCCCACCTCTTCTATCGTGTATCTATCCGCTTCGCGCATTTGCTCCACCGTCAATAATCGCATATCTGCCTCCCTTAGCCGTCAATCGTCCAACCGCAACGACACTTCTGCCGCCACGTACCGCACTTGCGTTCCGTCCTCGTTTTCAACGATAAGTCCGCCCTCTTTATCCACCTTTATCAGCGTTACGCGTACACGTTTTTCCCCTATCAGCAGCTGGGCGCGTTTGCCCATATATCCCACGTAAGAAAGGTAATCTGCCATGCTATGCGGAGCTTTCAGCTGTTCTATCAACCTCGCCGTTACCTCCTCCGCGGAAATTTCCCTGCCCGTTTCTTTGCCAAGCGTCGTGGCAATATCTGAAAGCTCGGCGGGCAGAGCGTTGGTTACGTTCACGCCTATCCCCACCACCGACGAGGACACGTTTGCGCCCGAAAATACGTTTTCTATCAAGATTCCGCATATCTTTTTGCCGTTTACGTGCACGTCGTTCGCCCATTTGATAACGGGCGTTACGCCGTAAAAGCGCAGCGTTTCGCACACCGCTACCGCCGCACTTGCCATAATTTCAAACGCTCGCTTGGCAGGGAAGTTTTCGTAAAAGGTAAGAGCGGATAAATATACGCCCCCTGCTTCCGAAGAAAACGACCTACCTTTCGTTCCTCTGCCCCCCGACTGCCGCTTGGCTACCGCTATCAGGTTGTTTCCCTCCTGCCGTTTGCCTTTTACGTAATCGCTTGTCGAAGAAAGCTCGTCAAAATATTCCGTTTTCCAATTTCCTTGAAAATTCTCTTGAAAATTTGCATTCATCGCGTACCTGCCCCCTGTCAATCCAAAAAAAATCTATAAACGCCCCTTGCTATTCTTCCTCAATATCGCCAAAAGCGGACAATGCCGACCGTGCCGTGTCGGGCGAAAATCCTTTCCCCATCAAATAACGGAACGCCTTTGCCAGCGTTTCCCTGTCGGCTGTTTTATTCCGCATATATTTTTGCAAAATCGCCGTCGCCGACTGCATTTGCTCTTCCTCATCTAAGCTGTTTAACGCGCCCTCTATTTCCGATTCCGATACGCCCTTGGCGCGAAGCTCTAACTTGATAAGTCGGCTGCCCTTTTTCTTGGAAGCAAAGGAAACGTATTCCTCCGCGTATTCGCTGTCGTTGACAAAATTATACCCGCGCATCTTCTCTAAAACATAATCGCAAACGGCAGGCAAATATCCCTTTTTCTCTAAAAATAACCGAATTTCTTTCTCCGTTTTCCGCGTAGCGGAAATATGCGTCAACGCCTTATCCAGCGCCGCCGCCTTTTCCCCCTCTAACTGTATCTCGCCCAGCCGCTCCGCGTCCACCGTTTGCCCCACCTTTAAGCGGTGCTTCACCGTAAGTTCCAAGCTCAAACCGCAATAAAACCTGCCGTCCACAAAGATATTGCAGCGCGTTTTGTCCTTTACCTGCGGTGTAATCGCCGTAATTTCGTTCATGCTCTCCATGCCTCTCCTTTCCATTATTATAGCCTGTTTAGAAAAAAAAGTCAACCGCCGTGCTTGCCGTTTCATCTATCAGGCGTCAAAAAAGCAAAAAATGCGCGGATACGACAAAGAATTTGCCCGCCAAACAAAAGAATTTCTCCCCAACCTATTTACTTTTATGAAAAAATATGTTACAATGTTAGTATGATAAAAACGGCGTTTTGTGGGCTTATACACCGCCCCAAACGCATACAAGGAGCAAAAGATATGAAATATTACACGGTGGATATCGACGGATTTGAAGCAAACCTGCCCATTTTGACGCTGCCCGGCGGCGTGGGAATCGCATTTTTCAACCTGCACGGCGACAGCGAAATGACGGAGCATTGCGGCAAAAAGCTTGCGGCTCGCTTGCAAGACTGCGACGTAATTATCACAGCGGAAAGCAAGGGCTTGCAGCTGGCGCATTGCGTTGCGCGGGAGCTTGGTCATCGGTACTACGCCGTAGCGCGGAAGAGCAAAAAGCTGTATATGCAGGACGGAATTGAAGTGGATATCGAATCGTCTATCACGACGGGCAAGCAGCAAAAGCTGTATCTGTCCAAACACGACGTGGATCTGATTGCAGGCAAAAGAGTAGCGATTGTCGATGACGTCATTTCCACGGGCGCGTCCTTGCACGGCTTGGAGGCGCTAGTAGAAAAGGCGGGCGGTATTCTTGTGCAGAAAGCCTTCGTCCTTGCCGAAGCGGACGCCGCGGACAGAACGGACGTTACCTTCCTTGCGAAAATTCCGCTTTTCTAACGCTCGCTTTTCTCTTTTATAAATTGTATAAAACAGGACTTATTTTATGAGCAAATACGATTATTACGACCAAGACGAAAAGAACGAAAAAGACGAACAGGACGAACAAACCCGCGTAAAGAAAAAGGGCGGGCTTGGCGGCAGGCTGGTTGCCTTGCTGCTAGGTTTTGTCATGGGCTTTATCGGCTGTATCGGCGGTATTGCGGGCGTAGGTTATTACGTAGCCAAGAAGAAAACGGCGAAAGAGGTACTTACTACGTTTAAGGTGGACTATTCAAAATATCTCAGCGAGGAATACGCCACCAAAACCGTTTGGGATATGGTAGGCTCGGCAAGCAACGCGCTGAAAGGACTTGGCAACGGCAAGGGAACGCTTGGTCAGCTTGCGGCAATCTCCCCTATCGTGGAAGAGAAATTAAACGAGTTTATTACCGAGGCGGGAGAGACGTACGGAATCGCGCTCAATTACGACGGGAAAATGCTGACAACGCCCGTGAAAGACATCAACAAATATTTCCGCGACTGCTTAAACCACACCAACGCGGGAGATATGTTCAAGAAATTCGGGAACGGAAATAAGGTTCTTACCGCGCTCTGCTACGGCGTGGAGGGCGAGGATTACGATATCGATGAAAAGGGCGAAATCCAAATGCGCGAGGGCAAAACGCAGATGACCGTGGGCGATTTCGCCGGCGACGGACTGAAAAAGCGCATGGACGCTCTGCCCTTGGACGCGATTATGAACATCAACCTCAACGACAAAACCACCGCCGCGCTTGCGTACGGTCAGGAACACCGTTACGAGGTTTTAACAGGCAAGGACGGCACGAAATCGGTGCAGATGAAGCAGAAGTATTATTCGGTTACCGAAACCGAGGACGGTATTACCGTATTAAACGACGTGAGCGAACCCGTAGAATGCACGGCGACAAAGGCGGTGGGCGCGGACGCGTACGTTCTTACTTTCCCTGACGGCACAAAGGAATATCTGCATAAGCAAGCGGCGAAAGATAAAGAGGACGATAAAGAGGGCGACACGAAAGGCGAAGAAACGGACGGCGAAACGCAAGCTCCCCTTTCCGATAATATAGAAGAAGAGCCCAACAACGAGCCAAACGACACCTATTACGCGTTCAGCGATAAGGAATATAAAACGGCTATTCGTTTCCCCAAAACAACGGTGGGTCAGTTGCAGGACGATTCCGCTTCCGTACTCAACGAGATTACGTTAAAGGACGGCTTGAACGTTTCGCACAACTCCCATAGCATTCTCATTGCTATTGCGTTTGGGGAAGAGGGTATCGATTTTGACTTTACCTACGATAAAGACGGCAACAAAACGGGCATTAAAGAATACGGCCCGTCGCGCACTGTGGGCGATTTCAAGCGTAACAGTCGGCAAATGATAGACGATATTTACCTTACGAATATCATTGCGCCCAACTACGACAACTCGATTATCATGTACGTGCTGTACGGCAGACGGGGCGTGCATTACGAGCTTGTTCCTGACGAGAAAAATCCGGGCAAAACCAAGCCGGATATGCAGCAACAGCAGGTAGCCGTTTACGACGG
The DNA here is from genome assembly GCA_045655725.1 of Candidatus Scatosoma sp. Classification (GTDB taxonomy): domain Bacteria; phylum Bacillota; class Clostridia; order Christensenellales; family Borkfalkiaceae; genus Scatosoma. The sequence continues at coordinate 17,718 of JAZOPT010000036.1, read as the reverse complement.
AAAGGTGTATAACGAATACGGCGAAGTCATTGAAAACGCCAAGCCCAACCAAGACAATACGGCGTACTCTTTGTATCAAACGAACGGCGAAACGGAAACGGCAATCGCCACCTACGCCTTAACGCCGATTACAGGCAAAACGCTTACCGTAACGGTAACGCCTGCCACCGACGCCGCGCCTGCCGTGGAAGCGGAAGCCCCTATCTTCTACGTTTGGGACGAAACGGGCACGACGAAAATCAAATACGACCGCACGCAATTTAAGCACCTTACGGGCGAAACCAAGCTTTTGACCAACCTCACTTCCCGCTTGCGCCTTTCGGACGTTTTGGACGTAAAGGACAACAAAATTTTACGGCACTTAAAGGACGTTCCTATCTCCAAGCTCACCGACGAAGTGAACAAGCTTACCGTCGGTCAGATATTCGACGAGGATATGCATTTTAGAAACGTTGCGGGCGAAAAGATAAAAACAAGCAAAACCGACCCCACCGAGCGCGTTTTAACAGGCGAGGCATACACCTATACCGATAGCGAAACGGGCGGCACGGTTACCGTTCCTGCGGGAGCGTATATTACCCGCTACGGAGAGCTTGCGACGGAGAAATATGAGGCTCTGCGCCCCACGTGGAAATATATGGTGCGGACGGACACGGGCGATTTGACCGACCCCGACACCTATCAAGACGACACGGGCAAGATATACCATTACGGGTATAAGGTAACCAGCGACATGGCGGAAATGGTATATAATATCGAGCATAATATGCAAAACACGTCCATGGACGAAATGAGCGAGGACGGCGTTATCGAATCGGGCGAGCACCTCCGCAAGCGCGAGCTTTCCGCCGACATTAAAACGAGCAACCCTCAATTTGCCTCCTATACGCACCTTGGCGAGCTGACGATAAACGAGCTTATCAATTACGTAGATTTGTATATCACCTTGAAAGAGGGCGAATAACCGAAGTTTCCTTTCTATCAAGTTTTCCATGCGTTTTGCGTATTTTTCGGCAAAAATCGCGCTAAAATCCTTAAAAAACGCATAAAAACGATTGACTAATTACCCAAAATGGGATATAATATCTCTACGCGACTTGAAAAAGCTGCGTGGCTTGACGGGAGTCAAACCAACCTTGTTCGCATTTAAGGCGAACCGAATAAGACCAGGAGGTGAAAAAGTATGGCTAAATACGAAATGCTCTATCTGATCAACAACGATTTGACGGACGAAGCAAAGGAAGCGGAAATCGCGAAGTATGAAGGCATCGTAACGTCGATGGGCGGCGCGGTTGCATCCACGGACAAGTGGGGCACGAGAAAAACCGCTTACCCTATCAACTTCAAAAACGAAGCTTACTACGTGCTTATGTCCTTTGAAGCAGACGGCAAAGTTGTTGAAGAGTTAAAACGTGTTGCAGGCATCGACGCAGACGTTGTTAGACGTTTGATTACGAAGCTCAACTAAGTTAAGAGGGAAAAGGAATGAACAAAGTATTTTTAATCGGTAACTTAACGCGCGACCCTGAATTGACGGAAACCCCCTCGGGTGTTCCCGTATGCCGTTTTTCCATAGCGGTAAACAGAAATTACGCTTCGCAAGACGGCGAACGTCAAACGGATTTCTTTAACGTAACCGCATGGCGTGCTATGGGCGAAACGATTGCGCGTTATACCAAAAAGGGCAACAAGGTTGCCATTGTGGGAAGCATTCAGCTTCGCAACTATGAGGACAACCAAGGCGTAAAGCGTACGGCTGTGGATATTATCGCACAGGACGTAGAATTCCTTACGCCGAAGAACAGCGGCGATTCGTTTGACGACGTATCGGAAGCCGCTCCCCGTGCTGCCGCGCCCAAGCGCAAGCCTGTTTTGCAGGCAATGGACGACGACAGCGATATCCCCTTCTAATCAAAGAAGGCGAAAAATAATTTAAGGAGTACACTGTCATGGAAGAAAAAGCACCTGTAAAAAAGGTATTCAAAAAAGCGCCCCGTAAAAAGGTATGCGCATTCTGCCAAGAAAAAGTCGAAGCAATCGATTATAAGGACGTAAACCGTTTGAAGAAATTCATCACCGAAGGCGGTAAAATCCTTCCCCGCAGAATGAGCGGTACGTGCGCTGCGCACCAAAGACTTGTTGCTACGGCAATCAAGCGTGCAAGAATCGCAGCTCTTCTCCCTTTCAAAGGAGAATAATTTATCTCAAATGCATAAAGACCTTTCCATATCGGAAAGGTCTTTTGTTTTTACTTTTTTATATCCACCCTCAACTGTTTTAGTAGGGAAAACTACTTGATAATTTTTTTGATATGTGCTATACTAATTATGCCAAACGAATTAAATAACCACAAAGTAAGCATAGTCTATTTTTACGGATAATTATGCTCTATTTTGCCATACTAATAAACGAAATCCATTTGGTAAAAATGCGACTCCCGTTTAATGGTATGGGGATATCACTATGCTTATACTTGTGGGAAAAGTTCGTTTGGCGACAACTTGGAGTTTCGCATTTTTCGGTGCGTTGACTTCGGTTGGCGCACTTTTTTATTTTAGGAGGTTTTTCAAAAATGTAGCACGAAAGAAGGCAGCACAAACAGTTCAAAAAAAATAAAAAGGAGAAAAAAATGAACGCATTCAAAACAGCAATTAAAAACATTTTTAAGTGTTTCTTTTACGCTTATTCCACCCCAGACCCTATCAAAACGGACGAAGACGTTGCCAACGCGAAAAAGTGGCTGAAAAAGACGGTTATTTTATACGGTGTCTTTACCGCCGTAGCGTTAGTTACCACTTTACTTGCTATTGTCCTTGTATCTGCCATTTTAGAAAATGAAGCAGTAGATATTCCCACCGCCGTTATCCCGTTTATAGCCGTATTGGCTTTGCCCCTTACGTTGCTGACTTGTTGGGGATATGCCTCCTTTTTTCTGTATTTCAAGAAAATGATTAAGGTTGTCTTCAATGCAAGCAAATTTGGTTTCATTGTCGGAGAACAGGTAAAAACAACCTACGTTGACGTAACACACGAATACGGAAATACATACAAGGTTTCTTCCCATACGGAAACAAAAGGTTTGTTGTTTGCTTATATCGCCGCCACGGCAAGCTTTGTGTGTTGGGCAGCTTTCTGCGTGTACGTTGCACCTTTCCTTACCTTTAAGAAAGTCAAAGGCACTTTGAAAAATATCGATGAATATAAAATAAAAGTTCTCGTCGAAAAAGCAGAAGCCGCAGAAAACACCGAAAATAGAGAAATTGCAGAAAGTTCAGAAATTGCAGAAAACTAACGCGACACTAATTAAAAACACACTATGTTTCGCTCTCACGAAATATAGTGTGTTTTACTTTTTTATTCTTATATTATTTCCCAAACGGTTTTGCGCCGTACAGGCTCTCCACGTTATCGGAATATTTCTTCATTCGCTCTTGCTGTTTCAGCTCGATATTTTTATCCAGCTTTTCTATCTCTTTCTTTTGGTCCTTGGAAAGCTTGGTAGGCACTTCCACTAGCACGCGCAAAATCAAATTGCCCGTACCGCCCCGTGCCGAACGTATGCCTTTGCCTCGAATGGTAAACACCTGTCCGCTTTGCGTTCCCTCGGGAATGGTGAAATCGAACGTATCGTCAATAGTAGGCACTTTCACAACGCCGCCAAGCGCCGCCGTCTTAAAGGAAATGGGAAGCTCTATCTTCAAATCGAAGTTATCGCGCACGAAGATTTTATGCGGTTCTACACGGAACACGATAATCAAATCGCCTGCCATACCGCCGCCGCTCGCCGCTTGACCCATGCCTTTTTTCTTCATGTAACTATTGGTATTTACGCCCGCGGGAATATCCAGCGTTACCGTCGTTTCCTTGCGCTCGTACCCTCTGCCCTTACAGTCGGGGCATTTTTCTTTTATCTGCCTACCGCTGCCGTTACAATCGGGGCAAACGCTTTGCCGAATGGTACGCCCAAACATGGTGTTTTGCACCTGTTGCACCACGCCCTTACCTTGACATCTGCCGCAGGTAGCGTATTCCGTACCGTTCTTTGCGCCCGTTCCGCGACAGCTTTCGCAAGGCGCGTTACGCGTATAAGACACCGTCTTTTTGCAACCTTTTGCCGCGTCCATAAACGAAAGCGTCATTTCGCGTTGGATATCCTCCCCCACTTCCGAACGCGCCGTTCTGCCGCCGCCGAAGCCGCCACCAAAACCGCCGCCGAAAATGTTGGAAAAAATATCCTCGAAACCGCTAAAACTTCCCTCGAAGCCACCGCCGCCAAAGCCGCCGAAACCGCCCATACCGGGGTGTTCCAGCTCGTAATCGTACGCGGCGCGCTTTTGCTCGTCGGAAAGCGTTTCGTTCGCTTCGTTGATTTCCTTGAATTTTTCTGCCGCCGCCGCATCGCCTTGATTGCGGTCGGGGTGATATTTCATCGCAAGCTTTCTGTACGCCGACTTTATTTGGTCGGGCGTAGCCTTTTTATCTACGCCTAAAATATCGTAATAATTCTTTTTATCCGCCATGGTAATTCCTATTTATACGCTTTTCGGGCTTGGTTTGCGCCAAGCCCGTAGCATACTTACTTCTTATTTCTTATTGATGAAATTCGGTGTCGCCGTCCGTAGAACCGTTTGCGTTAGGGTCAGCACCCGCCGCGCCGCCGTTTGCCTGATACATCTTTGCAAACACGGGCTGTACGTCCTGCATAAGCTTGTCGTAAGCCGCTTTGATACGATCGTCGTCCTCGCTGGCAAGCTCCGCTTTCGCCGCGTCGATAGCCGCCTGCAACGTCGATTTATCGCTTTCGTCCAGCTTATCTCCCGCTTCTTTCATCGTCTGTTCCACAGAGAAAATCATGCCGTCAAGCTTGTTTCTGTTTTCCACCTTTTCCTTTCTCTTCTTATCCTCTTCGGCAAACTGCTCCGCTTCTTTTACAGCCTTGTCAATTTCTTCTTCCGAAAGGTTGGTAGAGGAAGTAATGGTGATATCCGTCGATTTACCCGTTCCCTTATCCTGCGCCGTTACGTGCACGATACCGTTTGCGTCGATATCAAACGTAACCTCGATTTGCGGTATGCCGCGGGGAGCAGGTGCAATGCCCGTCAACATGAAGTTGCCAAGCGTCTTGTTGTCTTTACAGAACTCTCGTTCGCCTTGCAATACGTGAATATCTACGCTCGTTTGGTTATCCGCAGCCGTAGAGAAAATTTGGCTCTTCTTTACGGGAATGGTGGTGTTTCTGTCGATAATTCTCGTGAACACGCCGCCCAACGTTTCGATACCAAGCGAAAGCGGAGTTACGTCCAAAAGCAACACGTCTTTCACTTCGCCCGTCAATACGCCGCCTTGTACCGCCGCGCCGATTGCCACGCATTCGTCGGGGTTGATGCCCTTAAACGGCTCTTTGCCCGTAACCTCTTTTACCTTTGCCACAACGGCGGGCATACGCGTAGAACCGCCCACCAAAATTACCTTGTCGATATCGCTGTACGAAAGACCTGCGTCGCGCATAGCCGCTTTCATAGGCTCTACCGTGCGATTCAAAAGGTCTGCCGTCATCGCCTCGAACTTCTGCTTCGTCAGCGTGATATCAAGGTGTTGAGGACCGTCTGCGCTCATGGAAATGAAAGGAAGATTTACGTTGGTAGAGCTCATACCCGAAAGCTCGATTTTCGCTTTTTCCGCCGCTTCTTTCAATCTCTGCATCGCCATTTTGTCCTTGGACAAATCGATTGCGTGGGATTTTTTGAACTCGTCAACCAAATAGGAAATGATTTTATTATCCCAGTCGTCGCCGCGGAGCTTGGTGTCGCCGTTGGTTGCCAACACTTCAAACACGCCGTCGGAGATTTCCAAAATGGAAACGTCGAACGTACCGCCGCCGAGGTCGTAAATCATTACCTTGCCGCCCTTGTCCTTATCCAAGCCGTAAGCAAGCGCCGCTGCCGTAGGCTCGTTGATGATACGAAGAACGTTCAAGCCCGCAATTTTACCTGCGTCTTTGGTAGCCTGACGTTGAGAGTCGGAGAAGTACGCGGGGCAAGTGATAACCGCCTCCGTTACTTTCTGACCCAAATACGCTTCTGCGTCCGCTTTGAGCTTTGCAAGGGTCATTGCCGAAATTTCTTGCGGCGAATAATCCTTGTCGTCAATTTTTACTTTGTAATCAGACCCCATGTGTCTTTTAATGGAAATAACCGTCTTGTCGGGGTTAGCAACCGCCTGACGTTTTGCCGCCTGACCTACCACACGAGAACCGTCTTTCTGGAAAGAAACCACGGAGGGGGTCGTTCTTGCGCCTTCCGCGTTAGCAATTACGACGGGCTCGCCGCCTTCCATAACCGCCACGCACGAGTTAGTTGTACCAAGGTCGATACCGATAACTTTTCCTGCCATAATATTTCCTCCTTTATCACTGATGTATTGCGGCTTTTCGCCGCCGAATTTATTTACATTTTATATGTAACCACCCAAAACGCACCTTAAACAACTTTTTGAAAAATTTTTTTTCTTCCGCACTTTTTCACTATTACTTATTTCTTAAATATGCGAAATAAAAGCAAATGCCGCAACTACTATTCCCGCCATAGCCATAATAAAAATAAAGCTTGTTAATAATTCCCATAATAATGTATCCGTAATATTCACTTTTTCCTCCATAAAAGAAGCGATTATAGTAGCTATCACACCTAAAACACTTAACACTAATGCAATAGCGCAAACAATAAAACCTTGTTTTTCTTCACAGCAAAAAAGTTGCGTTTGATATCCCATATACAAGCAAATCAATAAAATAAATGAACCTGTCGTGAAAATAATAGAACTAATCCACATCAAAAATACTCTCTTCTTCAAAATAACGCCTCCCATACATATATTTTTATTATTTACAAATATTATAGTGGCACAATGTGCCTTTTGTCAAACAAAAATTGTACAACGTGCTATTATTTATCTATGATAAAGATTGAAGAAATACAAGTTCGGTTGCGCGAAGCGATAAAATACAGCCACCTCTCGCAAAAAGAATTGGCGGAAAAATTGGGAGTGAATCCGTCCACCGTCAGTAAATATATGCGACAAAACAAGTTCCCGTCCTTGGATACGTTTGCTAATTTATGCAAATTGTTAGACGTATCTGCCGACGATATTTTAGGTTTATAACAAAAAAATTAGCCGCCCTCTCCACGCGTGGAGAGGGCGGCTTTTGCGTTTATCGTCAATTATTCTAATTCAAACGCGCCCGTGTAAAGCTGATAATACGTTCCGCGCGCTTCCAAAAGCTGCTCGTGCGTGCCGCGCTCGATAATCTTTCCATGGTCTAATACCATAATGGCGTCCGAATTGCGAACGGTGGAAAGCCTATGCGCAATAACGAATACCGTTCTGCCCTTCATCAATTTATCCATACCGTCGTTGACAAGCGCTTCCGTCCGCGTATCGATAGAGGAGGTTGCCTCGTCCAAAATCATTGCGGGCGTATCCGCCACCGCCGCACGGGCGATAGACAACAGCTGCCGTTGTCCTTGCGATAAATTTGCACCGTTATTGGTAAGCATCGTTTGATACCCATCGGGCAAACGGCAAATAAAATCGTCTGCGTTGGCAAGCTTCGCCGCCTCGATACATTCTTCGTCCGTTGCGTCCAATCTGCCGTAACGGATATTTTCCATTACCGTACCCGTAAACAGATTGACGTCCTGCAACACGATGCCCAGCGAACGCCGCAAATCGCTTTTGCGTATTTTATTGATATTGATTCCGTCGTAGCGTATCTTGCCGTCCGCTATATCGTAAAAACGGTTAATGAGGTTGGTTACCGTGGTCTTGCCCGCACCCGTCGCGCCGACAAACGCTATCTTCTGACCCGGCTTTGCGTACAACGAAACGTCGGTGAGTACCTGTTTATCCTCTACGTACCCAAAATCGACGCTGTCCATGACGATATCCCCTTTCAGCTGCGTATAGGTAGTGGTATCGTCCGATTTATGATAGTGCTTCCACGCCCAAAGACCCGTACGTTCCGCCGTTTCCGTCAGCTCGCCATTTTCATCGTATTTGGCGTTGACAAGCGTAACGTAGCCCTCGTCCTGTTCGGGCTGTTCGTCCATGAGCGTGAACACGCGGCTTGCGCCCGCTAGACCCATGGCAATCATGGAAACCTGATGCGACATTTGGTTGACGATTTGCGTAAAGTTACGCGACATTCCCAAAAACGCAATAATCATACCGATAGAAATGATTTCTATACCCGTTTTCACACTGCTGAGCGCGATATTGGGCGCGCCTAACGTATAGAGCAGTCCGCCGCAAATGGCAAGCAGAACGTAATTGAAGTTACCGATATTCCCAAGAATAGGACCGAGAATATTCCCAAACACGTGCGCGCGTTTGCTATCCTCGTAAAGCTGCTTGTTCAGTTTGTCGAAATCGTTTTTGGCTCGTTCTTCGTGCGTGAATACCTTCACCACCTTCTGACCTTTCATCATCTCTTCGACAAAGCCTTCTTCCGCCGCCAACGAACGCTGTTGCGCTACCATGTACTTTGCGCTGTTGCCGCCTATTTTTTTGATAACAAAGGTCATGGCGAACGTGCACACGCACACCACCAAAAACAGCCAAAGGCTATACCATATCATAAGGCTTACGGAAACAAGCAACGTCAAACTACTGCTAAGCAACGTAGGAAGCGATTGCCCGATGAGCTGACGGGTTGCGTCCGTATCGTTGGTGTACGTACTCATAATTTCGCCGTGCGCGTGCGTATCGAAATATTTAATGGGCAATGTCTGCATTTTCGCAAACATATCCGCGCGGAGATGATACAGCATACCCTGCGTTACCACCGCCATAATACGGTTGTAGAAAAATCCCGCGATGATGACGATCATATAAGCGGAAGCCATGCCGATAATCATGCCGATAAGCTTGCCTGCCACCGCTCCGTAGCCAGCCGTTATCCCCGGCGTGATCACGTCGTCGATAAGCGACTGCATAAACACGGAGGATATCAAACTACCCATAGCGTTGAAAAAGATACATACAAACGCCACGATCATCTGCCATTTATAATGCTGTAACACCAATTTTACAAGGCGTTTGAGCGTTCCTTTTTTGATTGCGCCCTTGGGTACGGGCATGCCTCTGCCCCGCATGGGTCGCATAGGACGGGGTCGGGATTGCATTCTTTCTTCTGCCATTACATTGCACCCCCTTCCGTCAAATCCGTCGAATCTTCTTCCTTACCTTTGGTTTGCGCTTCGTATATTTCACGGTAAATTGCGCTGTTTTCCATAAGCTTCGCATGATTGCCGCACGCGATAATCTTGCCGCCGTCCAGCACGATAATTTTATCGGCGTTCTCTACGGAGGATACGCGCTGCGCAATAATAATTTTCGTCGTATCGGGAATTTCCTGCGCAAAAGCATGACGGATTAATGCGTCCGTCTTGGTATCTACTGCGGAGGTAGAATCGTCCAAAATAAGTACTTTCGGCTTCCGCAACAACGCGCGGGCAATACAAAGCCGCTGCTTCTGACCGCCTGAAACGTTCGTGCCGCCCTGTTCGATATACGTATCGTAGCCGTCGGGGAAGGAACGGATAAATTCGTCCGCTTGCGCCAGCTTGCAAGCGCGCTCTATTTCTTCGTCCGTCGCGTTTTCGTCCCCCCAGCGCAGGTTTTCCTTAATCGTACCCGAGAACAGAACGTTCTTTTGCAGCACCACCGCCACTTCCTTTCTCAAAGCGTCCAAATCGTACTTTCTTACGTCCAAACCGCCAACGTACACCGTTCCCTCCGTCGCGTCGTACAAACGGGGAATGAGCTGAATAAGCGAGGTCTTGGAAGAACCCGTTCCGCCCAAAATACCCACCGTTTCGCCCGATGCAATGGTAAGGTCGATGTCCGAAAGAGCGTATTTATTGGCTTTCGCCGAGTATTTGAAGCTGACGTTTTCAAAGCGGATACTGCCGTCCTTAACCGCCGTTTCACCGTTTTCGGGGCTGACAATATCCGATTGCTCGTTTAACACCTCGCTGATACGGCGCGCAGATTCAAACGACATGGTAATCATAACGAACACCATCGAGAACATCATACAGCTAGACAAAATTTGGATTCCGTACGTAATCAGCGCGGACAAATCGCCCGTAGAGAACGCGCCGAGGGGCAGCGTTCCGCCGTTTGCCTCTGCGGTTTTGATAATCGCCGTTGCGCCAAGGAAAGAGATAAGCACTGCCGCGAAGTTGATAAAAAAGGTCATAATAGGGTTGTTCAACGCCATTATTTTTTCGGCTTTGGTGAAGTCGTTTTTCACTTCGCCCGCCGCCTTTTGGAACTTCTCCGTTTCATACTTTTCCCGCACGAACGATTTTACCACGCGGATACCGCCCACGTTTTCCTGCACCGAATTGTTCAGCGCGTCGTACTTTTTGAAGATACGGCGAAAAAAGGGCATTACAAAGCGCATAATGGAGAACAGAATCAACGCCAAAAACGGCATGATAACGAGGAAAATCCAAGCAAGCCGCGCGTTGATTGTAAAGCTCATGATGATAGCGAAAATAAACTGCAAGGGCACGCGGATAGCGATACGCAAGCACATTTGATACGATTGCTGTACGTTGGTAACGTCCGTTGTCAAACGGGTAACCAACGAGGACGTGGAAAATTTATCCACGTTGGAAAAGGAAAATTTCTGTACTCGATAAAACAAATCGTGGCGCAGGTTGGAGGCAAATCCGCAGCTGGCTTTCGCCGCAAATCTCCCCGCCAGAACGCCGCTTGTCATTGACGCTATCGCAAGCAGTATCAAAATAATTCCGTATTTCAAAATAGGCGTCATTGCCGTGGTTGCGCTTGCCTGTACCTCGTTTACCATTCTTGCCATAAAAAACGGAATCAAGCACTCGCAGAACGCCTCCAACGCCATAAAAATCGGCGTGATCAGCGACGGCTTTTTATATTCTCTTACGCTGCCTAAAAGCGTTTTGAGCGTGTTGGGCATTTTTCTCTCCTCATGTTTTTCAAAATATAATACTATTATATTTTTTCACGGCGACAAAGTCAATCGTTTCAACGAAAAAATCCCTGCTTTTCACAAGGATTTCATGTTTTGTTTAACGCTTACCTATTTGCAAAAGTATAAACAGGGCTAAAAAGCCAACAAGGCACACGCCCGTTACTATCCACCGAATCTTTTTACGGCGTTCCTCGTCCATCGGCACGTACGTTTTATACCCGCAGGTGGGGCAAACTCCGTTCTCCATTTGCGTTTTACACCGTTTGCAATGTAGAATTTGCGGCGTAGGGTCGTTGCCGTACCTGCCCTTTTCCTTTACCTTTGCGGGCGTTGCTTGCGTTGTAGAAGCCGTTTCGTCTTGCGAATGCAAAGCTTGCATTGCCTCGTCCATTTCCGCAATAATGCGCCGTTCCTCTTCCTTTTTCTGTTGTCTGGTAAGCTTGCTCACGTTGTGCTCCCCCTCACTTTTTCCAATCTTCTTAGCTTTTGCCGTTTACAGCAGCGTTTCAAATACGCGCAAAACGGAATCCACCAACCGTCCTACGATACCCCGCCTGCAATTCTCCTCCGTCCGTTCACGGCTGACCGCAAACGTTTCCTCGCAATCCCTTCTAACGTCCTCCACCGCTTCGCAGCCCGAAAAATATACCGCGTTTTCAAAATGGTGGTACAAGCTTCTGTAATCCAAATTGATAGACCCCACCACCGCACATTCGTCGTCGCACACCATGCTTTTTGCGTGGATAAACCCCGGCGTGTATTCAAATATCCGCACGCCCGACTTCAACAGCAACGAATAGTTGGCACGGGTAAGCCGATAGGTAAGCTTTTTATCGGGAATCCCCGGCGTTACGATACGCACGTCCACTCCGCGCAGCGCGGCGCGGCAAAGTGCCGTTCGCATGGAATCGTCCAACACCAAATACGGCGTGAAAATATACACGTATTTTACCGCTCGGTTGAGAATATCCACGTACACCGATTCCCCCGTGCTCACGTTATCGAGCGGCGAATCGTCATACGGCTGAATACACGTTGTTTTTTCCGTTGGCACAGCCTTTTCCTTTTGTATAGGAGCGGAAATGTAATTTCGTATATCCTCTTTCTCTTTTCGGAAAGCGTTCCAAAGATTCAAAAACATATAGGTAAATGAACGCACGCTCTCGCCCGTAATTTTTACCGCCGTGTCCTTCCAATACCCAAACCGCCGTTTTTCGCCGATATATTCGTCCGCCAAATTGAGTCCGCCCGTAAACGCCGTTTCGCCGTCTATCGCCAATATTTTTCGGTGGTCGCGGTTGTTCATGCGCACCGCGAAAAAGGGTACTACGTTATTAAACGTCATGCACTTCACGTTTTCGTGCAGGCTCTCCAAATATTCGTCGTAACGGGGCGGCAGAGTCATCATACACCCGAAATCGTCGTACAAAATACGCACTTGTACGCCCTGTTCTGCCTTTTCCAAAAGCAGCTTTAATATTTCGTTCCACATTTTTCCGTGTGCGATAATGAAATATTCCACAAAAATAAACCGCTTTGCGCGCGCTATCTCCGCTTTCATCGCCTCAAAAGCCGCCGCGCCGTCTGCGTAATAGCTTACCGCTCCGCTATAAAATACGGGATATCCCGACGTTACCGCAAGATACCGCGACACCGCTTCCCCGCGCGTGGCTGGCACAGGCAGCTCCCTTTCTCCGTACGCCTCTATCAAGCCCCGCTCGTTTTCCTTGCGCGCATTTTCTATCTTGTTTTTCATTTTGCGCGTGGGGCGACCTCTGCCGTTAAACAGATACATGGGTACGCCGAATACCGGCGCGATTAAAATAATGATAATCCAATTCAGGCGCAAGGACGGGCGTTCGTATCGGTTAAGAATGTGCAACACCGTAACAATTTCCAGCGCAAACGTTACCGTCTGCAACAAAATTCCGATAGGAGAATCGTACACGGCAAGGTAGATGATTACTCCGTATCCGATAATTTGCAGCAGAACGGCAAGCAAAAACATAAAAAAACGATTGTACAACAAAACCTTATAGCTTCTGTTATTTGCCACCGTTCTTTCTATCCATTTTTTCTTTCTTGCGCTTAATTTTTTCATCTTTGCTACCTTATATATATTATAAAGCGTTCGTTCGCATTTGTCAAGTTTGCTACTCCCTTTCAGTATAATATATCTTTGTCATAAAAATGTGAAAACAGCTTGAAATTTTGTCAAATATCTCACCGTACCCACTTTCTTGAAAAATTTTTGAATTTTTTTCTAAAAAACTATTGACAAATACGTTTTTTTATATTATACTATATACAGTTAATAAAACCAAGTCCTAATAAGGCTTGAAAAATGAGGTAAAAGGTTATGAAAAAATTTGAATGCTCGGTATGTCACTACGTAGCAGAGGGCGACAAAGCGCCCGAAGTTTGCCCTGTATGCAAGCAGGTGGGGAAATTTGAAGAGAAGCCCGCATTGAAGGGTTCGCAAACGGAAGCCAATTTGATGACGGCGTTTGCAGGCGAATCGCAAGCAAGAAACAAGTACACCTATTTTGCAAGCAAGGCAAGAAAGGAAGGCTTCGTACAAATCGCTGCGCTTTTCGAAGAAACGGCAAAAAACGAACAGGAACACGCTAAAATTTGGTTCAAGCTGTTGAACGGTGGCGAAATCTCCTCTACGGCGGAAAATTTGCAAGCGGCGGCTGACGGCGAAAACTACGAATGGACGGATATGTACGCAGGCTTTGCGAAAACGGCAAGAGAAGAAGGCTTCAACGAAATTGCAGACCTCTTCGACGGCGTTGCGGCTATCGAAAAAGAACACGAAGAAAGATATAAGAAGCTTCTTGCAAACGTGAAAGGCGACTTGGTATTCTCCAAGGACGGCGACGCTGTATGGCAGTGCTCTAACTGCGGTCATATCGTGGTTGGCAAGAAAGCGCCCGAGGTTTGCCCTATCTGTGCGCACCCCCAAGCTTATTTCCAAGTTCGTGCAGAAAACTATTAATTTTGACAACTGAATATCATTTTATATAAATGCTTTACAATTAAAAATCACCCGACGGAGCGCCCCTCCGTCGGGTGATACTTTTTACTTCTCTGCCGTTAAACCGTTAAAACCCTCAAAGATTTTCTTGCACAAACGCTTCTAACCGCTCTGCGGGAACAAATCCCAAGCTGTTGGCTTTCGGCGCGCCGTTTTTGAAGGCGATTACGTTGGGAATAGAGGTGATACCGTACTTCACCGCCGCGCTTTCGCTGTCCTCTTCATCGATGTCTATCTTGACGAACACCGCCTTGTCCTCGTATTTGTCGGATACCTCTTCAAATACGGGAGCAAGCATTCTGCAAGGTCCGCACCAGCTCGCCCAAAAATCGCAAAACACCGTCTTGTCCGTGCTTGCAATCAGTTCTTCCAAGCCCTGTGCATTGACGTATTTTACCATATATGTTTCCTCCTTATTATTAAATTGCTTACGCAAAATAGCCTACCATGTCTGCAAACAACACGCTTTCGCTTTCGCCCGTCGCCATGTTTTTCACGTTGGCTTTGCCCTCGGCAAGCTCGTTCCCGCCGATGACCGCCACGTACTTCGCTCCGATTTTATCCGCATACTTAAATTGCGCCTTTACCGAACGTTCCATGTGGTCTATCTCCGCACGAACACCCGCCAAACGGAGCGCGGTTGCCAGCTCAAACGCTTTATTTCTGCACTCTGCGTCCATGCCCGCAAGATACACCGTAGGCACGGCGTCGTCAGGGAAAGCAGCGCCCGCCGCCTGCATAACGATAAGTAAGCGTTCTATCCCCGCCGCAAACCCTACCGCGGGCGTGGGATTGCCGCCAAGACTTTCTATCAAGCCGTCGTATCTGCCGCCTGCGCACACCGTGCCCTGCGCACCGATAGACGTGGAAACAAACTCAAACACCGTACGGGTGTAATAATCCAACCCGCGCACGATACGGGGGTCGATTTTATAGGACACGTTCGCGCTGTCCAAGCAAGCTTTCAGCTGCGCAAAATGCGCGGCGCAATCCTCGCAAAGATAGTCGATAATCGACGGCGCGTCGGCGTTGATTTTTTTGCATTCCTCTTCCTTGCAATCGAGCAAGCGCAGGGGATTTTTTTCGTAACGCGTTTTGCAGTCGTAACACAGTTTGTCCAAATGCGGCGCAAAAAATGCCTTTAACGCCTGATTATATTTTGCTCGGCAAGCGGGGCAGCCGATAGAATTGATGTACAGCTGCACATCAATCCCCAGCTTTTTCAGCAGCGTATCCGCCATAAGAATCGCCTCCGCGTCCGTCTGCGCGCCCTTTGCGCCGAACAGCTCTACGCCGAATTGATGAAATTCTCTAAGCCGTCCTGCCTGCGGGCGTTCGTAGCGGAACGCGGGAATGATATAGTACATTTTCGCGGGCAACACGCCGTTAGACATTCCGTTTTCGATAAAGGAGCGCACCGTACCTGCCGTGCCCTCGGGTTTTAAGGTAATCGAACGGTCGCCCTTGTCCTTGAAGGTGTACATCTCCTTGGTAACGACGTCCGTCGTTTCGCCTACGCTGCGTTGGAACAGCTCGGTGTGTTCAAATACGGGAGTGCGAATTTCCTTTACGTTGAACAGCCGCGCAATCTCTCGCGCCGTCTCCTCTACGTATTGCCATTTGTACGATTCTTGGGGCAAAACGTCCTTTGTCCCTTTGGGTATATTTATCATAATCTTGTCCTATCCGTTTATTTGCGTTTATTTCGTGTATTTTTCGCTATTAAAGCACGTATTTTTTGAGGTTTCTATCGCCCGTGAGCTTTTGCAAATGCTCGTCTACGTAGCGTTTGTCAATCTTCAACGTAACGGTGGGATAATCCCCGCCGCCCGCGTTGTAGGAAATATCCTCCAAAAGGTATTCCATTACCGTATGCAAACGCCGAGCGCCAATATCCTCGCTGCTTGCGTTCAGCTCTTCCGACACTTCCGCGATACGCTCTATCGCGCCCGTATCAAATTGTAAATCGATATGGTCCACGCCCAACAGCTGTCCGTATTGGAAGGTAAGCGAGTTTTCCGTTTCCGTTAAAATTTTCACAAAATCGTCCTTTGTCAGGCTGTTAAGTTCTACGGACACGGGGAATCTGCCCTGTAATTCGGGAATCAAGTCCTCCACAGCCGCCACATGGAACGCACCCGCCGCGATAAATAAAATGAAGTCCGTTTTGATAGGTCCGTACTTGGTTACCACCGTCGAACCCTCCACGATAGGCAGAATGTCGCGTTGTACGCCCTCGCGGGAAACGTCCGCGCCGCCGCGGTTGCCCTTGCCCGCTATCTTGTCGATTTCGTCGATAAACACGATACCGTCGTTTTCCGCACGGTAAATGGCTTCCGATTTGATAGCGTCCTCATCGACAAGCTTGTCCGATTCTTCCGCCAAAGCGATTTGGAACGCCTCTTTCACGGGAAATTTCCGCTTCTTTTTCTTCTGCGGGAACATATCCCCGAAAATACTGCCGATAGAGATCGCCGCGCCGCCGGGAACAAGCTCCATGGGCTGCTGCACGTCCGTAACCTCCATTTCGATAATGAAATTGTCGTACTGACCTTTGCGGAGTCCGTCTAAAAGGTTGGCTTCAAACACTTCCTTTGCCATTTCGCCGCGCTCGTCCTTTTTCGCGTCCGCAAGCGCGCGCACGATACGGCGTTCTGCCGCCGCCGTCGCCTTGAACTTTACCTGCTCTTCTTTTTCCGCTTTTACAAGCCGATAAGCGCATTCCGCCAAGTCGCGAATCATGCCCTCTACGTCCTTACCAACGTAGCCCACTTCCGTATATTTGGTGGCTTCCACTTTCACAAACGGAGCTTTTACCAGCTTGGCAAGCCTACGTGCAATTTCCGTTTTACCCACGCCCGTAGGACCTTTCATAATGATATTTTTCGGCGTGATTTCCTCGCGAATTTCCGCAGGGAGCTGCGCTCTGCGATAGCGGTTTCTAAGCGCGATTGCCACCGCCTTTTTCGCCTCGTTTTGACCGATGATATATTTATCTAACTGATATACGATTTGTTTGGGAGATAAATCCATACGTTACGCCTCCTTTTTTACGCGCTTTGCCGTTTTCTGCGGTGCTTCTTGCTTCTCGCCCACCGTTTCCAAGCGAATATTGTCGTTGGTAAACACGCAAATTTCCGAAGCGATTTTTAACGCCTTTTGCGCAATGGTTGCCGCGTCGTAGTCCGTTTCCTGATACAGAGCGCGCGCCGCCGCCAATGCGTAGTTGCCGCCGCTGCCGATAGCACAAACGCCCTCGTCGGGCTCTATCACTTCGCCCGTACCCGACAGAATAAGCAGCGTGTTTTCGTCCGCCGTGATCATCATCGCGTCCAGCTTTCTGCCCACCTTATCGTTTCTCCAAAGCTCGGCAAGCTCCACCGCCGAACGCATCAAATTGCCCGAAAATTTATTCAGCATTCCCTCGAAGCGTTCGGTAAGCGCAAACGCGTCCGTAACCGAACCCGCAAAGCCCAAAATCACCTTGCCGCCGTAAATGCGGCGCACCTTTATCGCCGTGTTCTTGAAAATGACCGATTCGCCCATCGTCACTTGGCCGTCGCCCGCAATGGCGGTGATGCCGTTTCTCTTGACGGCGCAAATGGTCGTACCTCTAAATTCCATTGTTTTACTCCTATTTTGTCGATTAACGGATTAT
>JAZOPT010000035.1:0-3711 GCA_045655725.1 Candidatus Scatosoma sp. | reverse complement strand
GTAAAAAACGTTTGCAGGGCGCGTTCACGCTCTTCTACGGGCGCGCCGCGCTCAATTACTATGGGCGTTATCCCCCTGTCTAACAGCCGCAATGCGCAAAACAGACCCGCAGGTCCGCTCCCTGCCACTACCACGGGATTTTCGGGTTGTTTATAGGCGGGAAGCCGTTCGGTTTCCGTCTTGGTTTGCGGCGGCTTTTGCGTAGAGCATTCGATTGTATAAATAAAGCGAATACGCGTTTTATCCCGCGCGTCCAACGATTTTTTCTTGATAACCAAATGCGCGCATTTCCCGTTCAGCCTTTTTTCCGCAATAGAAATCAGCTGTTTTTCGTCGCTTCCTACGGGGAGCTTTATATCGGAAATCGTCAATAACTTCATACCTGCTCCCCTATTTTTCCTGTTTGAGCGTGTTTTCTTTACTATATTTTGCGGAAATTGCCGCCGCCACGGCAAAAGCAGAAGAAAACGCCCACTGCAAGTTATACCCGCCGCACTGACCGTCCACGTCCAACACTTCCCCCGCAAAATACAAGCCCTTTACCTGCGTGCTTTGCAAGCTTTCATCTACTTCCGCAAACGAAATTCCGCCCTTGGTTACCTGTGCATAATCAAACCCCAACGTACCCGTAACGGGCAATGTAAAGCCTTTTACCTGTTCCGCTGCCACGGCAAAAGCGTCCTCTTCCGTCCGTTTCATAATCGCGCGGGCGATTTGGTTGTCTACCATTCCGCAAAGCAATTCCTGCCTAGGGGTATGCGGATAACGGTTACGCTTTTCGCGGAGTGCGTTTTCTACCTGTTTTTTCGTATATTGCGGTAAGAAATCGATAGAAAGCGTGGTGCTTTTGTCTATTTTATCGGTAAAAAACGCCGTCAAACGGAAAATAGCGTCGCCTGACACGCCGTAATCGGTAAAGAGAATATCCCCCTCCACAGCGTGCGTGCGCGGTTTACCGTTTTCCTGCCACGTAGCTGTTACTACGGCGGGCGAAACGCGGATTCCTTTCAGCGTTTTTACTTGCGACACGTCCGTTTTCAGTTGCACCAACGATGGATACAAGGGAGTAACGGTATGCCCAAACGCTTGCGCCAAGGCGTATGCCGTTCCGTCCGTGCCGAAATTTTTCGCCGCTTTCCCGCCCGTGCAAAGCGCAACGTTTTCCGCAAAATACTTCTTTTTCCCCTCCGCAGTTTGGGCGGTAAGAAGAAATTTTTCGTTCTTCTTTTCTATCCTTGTGATTTTCGTACCCAAAAAAACGTCAACCTTTTGCTGTTCTACGGTAAAACGGAGTGCGTCCGTAACCGCGGAAGCTTGCCTACCTGCGGGATACACTCTGCCCTTTTCGTCGGCAACCAAAAGCAAGCCCCTTTCCTCTAACCACTGCATCATCTTTTGAGGCGGGTACTTTTGTATCAACGCTTCCGCTTTGCCTTGGGCGGTAGAGGAAAAATACTCCGCTTCCGCCGCGCGTAAATTGGTAACGTTCCCCTGACCGTTACCCGTCGCCGACAGCTTGCGACCAAGCCGTTCTCCCTGTTCAAACAGAGCTATATTGTGTGCGCTATCCGCCGACAGAGCCGAAGAGAGGAACAATCCTGCCGCTCCGCCGCCGATAATTGCTAACCGATACGTGTTTTCCATACCTACATTGTATAGCATTTGGAGAAAAATGTCAATATTTTTGAAAAAATGCGAAAAAATATTTTTGCTGTATATTGACATTTTTCGTCTTTTATATTAAAATATATACAAGGACAAAATACATATAGTGAAACAAAAGCTATCAAAGGAGAGAATACTATGGTGGAAAAGGTTTTGAACAAAGTAAAATCGGGCGTTAATTACGTGGTAGATTTTCTCAAAGCAAACAAGGTGTGGGCGATTGTCATTGCCGCCGCTTGCGCTTTGATGGTTATCTGCATTATCGCTCTTATCTGCAAAGCCGCGAAAAACGCAAAAGCTAACAAGGCCAACAAGGCTAGCAAAGCAGCAAATGTAGAAGCAAAAGAAGCCGCTGCACCCGTGGCTACGCAAATAGCAGAGGCTGTAAAGCCCGCACAACCTGTACAACCTGTACAAGCGGCGGCTACGCAATCGGCAGAGGACAAGGAAGCGACAAGACAGGCTACGCTTGCGAGATTGGAAGCGGAACGGCTTGCGGCTGAAAAGGAAGAAGCAGAAGAAGCGGCTCGGTTAGCGGCGGAACAGGCGGCAAAAGAAAAAGCCGAAAAAGCCGCGAAAGCTGCGGAAGCAAAAGCCAAAAGAGAAGCCGCCGCAAAAGCGAAAGCTGAAAAAGAGGCTAAGGCTGAAAAAGAATCAAAAACGGAAGTAGCCGCAACGGAAGCGAAAAAACCCGCTACCGCCAAAGCGAAAACCGTGAAAGCGGAAAAATCTCAATCTACTGCGCCTGCAAAACAGGCGGAAAAGGAGGAAACCGTGAATAAAACTACCCCCACCACCAAAGCAAAAACCACCGCAAAAACGACGGCAAAAACGACGGCTAAAACGCCTGCAAAAGCTACTCCTGCTCCCGTAGCTGCGGCAACGGAAGAAAGCACGAGATACAGCGGTAAATGGACGGTATTCCGTTTGGTAACGGAAGCCACGGACGATACGCCCGCGGAAGAAACGTACTTCTTCGAGCTGCGCGCCTCCAACGGCGAAAAGCTTCTTTCCAGCGAAGAATATACCTCGCTTAGCGGTGCGTTAAAAGGCATTGAAACGCATAAGAATAATATCGAAAAGGGCAATTTCCGCGTGGGTCTTACCAAAAAAGGCGAATATATCTTCAAGCTGTTAAGCGGAAAAAATATGCTCCTTTGCACGGGCGAAAATTACAAAACCCGCGTACGCTGTGAGAGCGCGATTGAATCCACCAAGCGTTTCGCAAAATCGGCTGTCATTGACGACAAGGTAAAAGAAAAGGTAATCAAGCTCCCCGTAGAGGACGATAACGACGGCGACAACGCAGTAGCGGACAACGCAAACGGCAAGTGGATTATCGTAGGCAACAAGGGTGCGGACGGCGAGGATTTGTTCTATTTCGAGCTGTTTGCCAACAACGGCGAAAAGCTTCTTTCCAGCGAAGAATATACCTCTTATGCAGGCGCATTGAACGGTATCCAAACGCACAGAGCCAACATTGAAAAGGGCAACTTCCGTATCGCTTTGACAAAGAAAGGCGATTATATCTACAAGCTGTTGGGCGGTAACGGTCAGTTGCTTTGCTTGGGCGAGCATTACAAAACCAAGCATCGTTGCCAAAGCGCCGTGGAATCGGTAAAGCGTTTCGCGAAAAACTCCCCTATCCTTACCGACCCCGAACACACCGACAAATAATAAGTTATATTTTTAGCCACACGGCTAAAAAGTGATATGCAAAACAAGTTTTGCGTGATATTTTGGTTTTTGCCAAAGTGATATTAAATAAATCCTTAACTTGCCATAGACAAATATAACTGCCGTGGGCAATATCACTCGTCGTTAGACGAATATCACAAATCCGTAAGGATTTATTTAGTTGTCGCAATTCCCTACGGAAAAAGCGACAAAGTCTGGTTTTTAATTTAGTTATCGCCTTTTGCTTTTTTAATGCGTTCGTCTGCGATAGCCTTTCTTTGGTTTGCTTCAGCAATTTGCTTTTCGCGTTCTTCTTGCATTTTTTCTTGGCGCGCTTTAGGAAGTCGGAGGCCAAGCGGTCTTAGGAAG
>JAZOPT010000034.1:0-40408 GCA_045655725.1 Candidatus Scatosoma sp. | reverse complement strand
ACGCAGTACGCCACGCGCACCCAGCCCTCGTAGCCGAAGTCTGCGCCGTTGACAAGCAACAGCTCGTATTTTTTCGCTCTTTCGCAAAAGGCTTTCGCGTCCTTCTCCGCCGCCTTTACAAACAGATAAAACGCTCCGTCGGGGTAAATGCAGGTAAATCCGTACTCTGTCAGCGAGTTGTACAGCAAATCTCTGTTGCGCTTATATACGCTTAAATCCGCCGTCAAACCGTCGCACTCCGCCGCCACACGCTGGAACAAAGCGGGAGCGCATACAAACCCCAACGCTCTGCCCGCGCCGCACACCGCCGCGTAAACGGCTCGGTTGTCCTTTGCCTTGGGGCAAACGGCGATATACCCTACCCGCTCGCCGGGGAGCGACAACGATTTAGAATACGAATAGCAAACGATTGTATCGTCGTAATACCGCATAGGGCTGCCCACTTCCGTCTTTTTGTCGTAAATAAGCTCGCGGTAAGGTTCGTCCGAAATGAGATATATCGTTTTGCCGTATTCCGCAGATTTTTTCTTTAACAGAGCGGCTATCTTTTGCAGCGTTTCCTCGCCATATACCACGCCCGAGGGATTGTTGGGGGAATTGATAAGCACCCCCTTTACACGGTTATCGAGTGCCGCTTCCAACGCCTTAAAATCGGGCAGCATCGTCTTTTCGTCGGAGGGCAAAACCACCAGCTCCGCGCCCGTGTTTTCCACAAACACGCGGTATTCGGGGAAGAATGGCGCAAACACGATAAACTTGTCCCCCTCCTCGTACAACGCCTTAAAGGTAATGGTAAGGGAAGCCGCCGCGCCGCAAGTCATATACAAATCGTCGCCCGACAACGCCACGCCGAAACGGCGGGTGTAATTTGCCGCAATGGTATCCCGCACCTGTTTATCCCCTTGCGCAGAGGTATAGCCGTGCAGCTGCACGGACGGCATTTCCTTTACGATACGGCAAATGCTTTCGTTTACCTGCGCGGGAGCGGGTACGGACGGATTGCCAATGGAAAAATCAAACACGTTTTCCGCACCGATTTCCGCCGCGCGCGCTTTCGCATACTCAAATATCTCTCTTATCGTCGAACGCTTACTGCCAAGCGCATACATTTTTTCGTTAATCATGCTTCCTTTCCCTCGTCGTCTTGTTTGTTTTCTTCGCCGTCCAAAGGCTGCTTAAACGGCTCTTCCGCATCTCCCTCTACCATAGGCATAACGGGCATAATGGGCATAACGGGCGTATATTCCGCTTTCAATGCCTCATAAAAATTCGCGCGCGCCATTTGATGATAGGGAGCTACGAAAAAGATACCGATTCCCAAGCAGAACGCCCCCACGATATACCAGCCCAAAAAGCTCAAATCCAAACAGAACAGCTGCCATTTGTGCCCGTCCATCATTTGACGGCTTTCCGTAATACATTCGATAGGTTCTTTGCCCTTGTTGGTGCGCTCCTGTTGGATATAAAACGCCATGGCGTACGAATACGATTTGACAATCCCCGGCACGACCAACAGCAACGACCAAAGGAACGTAAACAGGAACTGTAAAAAACCAAGCATTGCGGAATGCCCGAAGTTTTCAGAAAACGCCACGAACACGTGCGAGAACTCCCATTTATCGCCCTCGACGCACTCTACCGTCGTCCGCGCCATGCCGTACATAAAAGGACCTGTTACAATCAAAATTACCACCGCGCCGAATATAAACAAGCTTGCCGCTGCGGTTTCCACCACGGGCAACGCAGCACACACGGCGAGCATTGCCAGCCATTTGCTTTTGAAGATATTGCCGTCCAACTGATTTCGGGCGTTCTCTCTCAATAAGGAATTTGCAACCATAGCACACCTTCCGTTTTATACTTAGCCAATGCAATATAATCCGAATCCGATTTTGAGTGGCAAATTATACTGCATTGGCTACTATTATTATAGCATTTGAATTTCGTTTTGTAAACGGTTTGAACGAATTTTCGACAAAAAAGACGCCGCGCAAAGTGTTGCGCGGCGAAAAATCTCCCGTTTTTGCCCGATTTTCTTATTTTACCAATTCAAATTTCAACGTTACTTCGTACGTTTTATCGCCCCACTCTACAAGACGAACAACGTACATTACGTCCTCGCTGGCATACGCCTTTTCATCGTAGCCCTCTGCGGTTATCTTTACCTTTTTGCCGTCGTAAGTACCCATCTCGCTATTCGTCTCCGTATAAGAGCTGTAAAGCGTAATTCCGTTAATGATACTTCCGCCTTCGCCCTCAGGCGCGTTATGATAATAGGTAACCGTACCGCCCGAGCAGGTTATATAGTCAATATGCTCCGCTTGATGACCCGTACTGTCCATCGTGATAACGAAGTAATCTTGGTGCGTCATCGCTCTTACGGCTCTTACCTCCGAGGTGGTCGAATCCACTTCTTTGCCGTCCACGCTCACTTCGTAAATACCCGAATACACCCACTTGGTATCGTTCTCAATTTCCTGCTTCTTGATAAACGCGCCGTTTTTCAGTAAGAGGAAGATAACGACAATGGCGACCACAGAAAGCGCGGTCATGAAAAACATAAATTTGAAAAACTTTTTAATCATTCCTTAAACACACTCCTTTGTTTTGTAACTTAATTATATGCCTTTTTTCAGAGTTTGTCAACCGTTTTTTCTATCCCAAAATAATTTCTTCAAACCGTTGACTTTTTCTTCGCATTATGTTACTATAAAAACGGAAAAGCTACTATTTACAAAGGAGAAAAAGTTTATGAAAATCGCATTGATTGCTCATGACAAAAAGAAAAACGAAATTATCGAAATCGCAAAACAGTATAAAGACGTGTTGGCGCAACACGAATTGTACGCAACAGGCACGACAGGCACGCTGATTATGGGAGAAACAGGACTTGCCATTCACCGCATGAAAAGCGGTCCGCTCGGCGGCGACCAACAAATCGGCGCAATGCTTGCCGACGGAAAGCTGCACCTTATCATCTTCCTGCGCGACCCGCTTACCGCACAACCGCACGAGCCTGACGTATCCGCTCTGCTCCGACTTTGCGACGTACAGTCTATCCCGCTTGCCACCAACGCCACCAGCGCGGTGATTATGCTGGAAGCCTTGAAAAATAAAGTATATTTTTCCTAATTTTTTTACCAATAAAATGTCAAACGGCAGACGTTATCCCGTCTGCCGTTTTTTTATTTCATTTACCAACCGTTTTCCCCCTTATAAAGGTTAATAATCTCTGCAATCTCCCCTCTTTTCTGTCTTTGATAGGCGTATTCTAACGCAAGCTTTGTGCCGCTCTTCCTTGTAACGTCTGGCGAAAACCTGTTTTTCGACCTCTTCACAGGCGGTATGTAATCGGGATTGCAATAAAATATACAATAATCGCTCTCGTTTATCATCGCTTGGTTGCGCTGAATATAGCTTGCCCTGCCTGCATTTTCCACTCTTGGCGGATACACCGTTTCCTCGTAAAGCTCCAATAAATATTTCTCGTAAAAATCCGAAACGGTGGGATACATCGACCGAAC
This sequence comes from Candidatus Scatosoma sp., assembly GCA_045655725.1. GTDB lineage: Bacteria > Bacillota > Clostridia > Christensenellales > Borkfalkiaceae > Scatosoma. The sequence goes on along the minus strand of JAZOPT010000034.1, from coordinate 36,884 downwards.
GTACACCCGCACAATTTCAGGATAGCGTCCCTTTATCTTGGTAACCACCTCCCAGCACAACGTATTAAAACCGCTTTTGCTTCCAAACAAAAACCGTTTCACGCCCTTTTGTTCTATAAGGTAAATCACGGTGTTTCTTATGCTCTCATACAACGCAAGCGTTTCCTCCGTGTCTTTATGACCGAAAAACGAACACGTTTTTATCCCTATCTGCTTTTCCATTTTTCCCCCTTTAACAAAAAAAGATGTCGCTTCCCTTACGAGAAACGACACCGTAGAATATATCTTTCTCATAAGTCACCACAACCTGTCCACATTTTAACCATAAAGGAATTTGTAAACGCGATAAGAGATATAATCCTACCAAGATTATATCCTTTATGGTCAATATTAAAATGTGTGCAAATTTCGTTATCGAAATATACAGATTGTGGTATTTCTATTATACGCAGTTTTTCAGAAAAAGTCAATACTTTTTTACAAAGAAAAAAAATCGGCTTGCCGTTTGACAAACCGATTTTTGATTACCGCCGATTAGTTACGGGGATTTTTGATGTTCGCTTGTGCTGCTGCCAGTCTTGCGATGGGCACACGGTAAGGCGAGCAGGAAACGTAAGAAAGTCCGATTTCGTGGCAGAACTCGATAGACGAGGGATCGCCGCCGTGTTCGCCGCAAATGCCACAGTGCATTTCGGGACGAGCTTTTCTTCCGTCCTCTACTGCAAGCTTCATAAGCTTACCTACACCCGTCGTATCCAATCTTGCGAACGGATCGGATTCGTAAATCTTGTTTGCATAGTATGCGGGCAAGAATTTACCTGCGTCGTCGCGGGAGAAGCCGAACGTCATTTGCGTAAGGTCGTTCGTACCGAAGCAGAAGAATTCCGCTTCTTTTGCGATGTCTTCCGCCGTCAAGCATGCACGGGGAATTTCAATCATCGTACCAACTTCATATTCAAGCGCAACGCCGCTTGCTGCGATTACTTCGTCCGCCGTCTTTACAACGATGTCTTTTACAAACTTCAATTCTTTCGTTTCGCCCGTCAAGGGAATCATGATTTCAGGAACAAGCTTCCAATCGGGGTGCTTCTTCACAACGCTGATTGCCGCCTTGATAACCGCTTTCGTCTGCATTACCGCAATTTCCGGATACGTTACCGTCAAACGGCAGCCACGATGACCCATCATGGGGTTGAATTCGTGCAAGCTTGCGATGATGTCCTTGATTTGACCAACCGTCTTACCCTGTGCGTTTGCAAGCGCAGCGATGTCTTCTTCGCTGGTGGGAACAAACTCGTGAAGGGGAGGGTCGAGGAAACGAATGGTTACGGGATAGCCGCCAAGAGCTTCAAACAAGCCCTCGAAGTCTGCCTGTTGCATAGGCTCGATCTTCGCCAAAGCCGCTTCTCTTTCTTCTACGGTATCCGAGCAAATCATTTCTCTGAACGCACCGATACGGGAAGGATCGAAGAACATATGCTCGGTACGGCACAAGCCGATACCCTGCGCACCGAAAGCAACCGCCTGTTTTGCGTCTTCGGGGCTATCTGCGTTGGTTCTTACGCCAAGCGCTTTATACTTGTCCGCAAGCTCCATGATACGTCCGAAATAGCCGGAGTTAGGGTCTGCGGGAACGGTTTTGATAAGGCAATCGTAAATGTTACCCGTAGAGCCGTCCAAGGAAAGCACGTCGCCCTCACGGAAGATTTTGCCAGCCAATTCAAACCATTTTTCTTCTTCGTGCATTTTGATGTCGCCGCAACCGGATACGCAGCACGTACCCATACCGCGTGCAACAACCGCCGCGTGCGACGTCTGACCGCCGCGTACCGTCAAGATACCTTGTGCATATTTCATACCTTCGATATCTTCGGGGGAAGTTTCCAAACGAACAAGGATAACCTTTTCGCCTTTCTTGCCCTCTACAACAGCGTCTTCTGCCGTGAACACGATTTTACCAGCCGCTGCGCCGGGAGAAGCCGCGATACCCTTGCCTACAACGTTGTTCTTGTCGGCGTCTTTCAACGCTTTCGCGTCAAACTGCGGGTGCAAAAGCATATCCAAGCTCTTTGCGTCGATTTGCATAAGCGCTTCTTTTTCCGTAATCATACCCTCGTCGATGAGGTCGCAAGCGATTTTGATAGCCGCTGCTGCCGTACGCTTACCGTTACGGGTTTGAAGCATATACAGCTTTCTGTCCTGAATGGTAAATTCCATATCCTGCATATCACGGTAGTGATTTTCAAGGATATCGCAAACTTTCAAGAACTGTTCGTACACTTCGGGGAACACTTCTTTCATTTGCGCGATAGGCATGGGAGTACGAACGCCCGCAACAACGTCTTCGCCTTGCGCGTTGGTAAGGAATTCACCCATAAGACCCTTTTCGCCCGTAGCAGGGTTACGCGTAAACGCAACGCCCGTACCCGACGTTTCGCCCATGTTACCGAACGCCATCATCTGTACGTTTACCGCCGTACCCCAGCTGTAAGGGATATCGTGGTCCATACGGTAAATGTTCGCACGGGGGTTGTCCCAAGAACGGAATACCGCTTTTACAGCCTCGAAAAGCTGTTCTTTGGGATCGTTGGGGAAGTCTTTGCCAAGCTGCTTTTTGTATTCTGCCTTGAACTGGTTAGCAAGCGCTTTCAAATCGTCTGCGTCCAATTCCACGTCCTGCGTAACGCCCTTCGCTTCTTTCATTTCGTCGATGAGCTTTTCAAAATACTTCTTACCTACTTCCATAACGACGTCGGAGAACATTTGAATGAAACGACGGTAGCAGTCCCAAGCCCAACGGGGGTTGCCCGACTTGGTAGCCAACGTGTTAACAACTTCTTCGTTCAAACCGAGGTTCAAAATGGTGTCCATCATGCCGGGCATGGAAGCGCGAGCGCCCGAACGTACGGATACAAGCAAAGGATTTTCCTTGTCGCCGAATTTCATACCGCAAATGTTTTCCATCTTTTCGATGTACTGCATGATTTCTGCCTGAATGTCAGGGTTGATCTGTTTGCCGTCCTCATAATACTGCGTGCAGGCTTCCGTAGAAATGGTGAAGCCCTGGGGTACGGGAAGACCGATGTTGGTCATTTCCGCAAGGTTTGCGCCCTTACCGCCGAGGATTTCGCGCATTTTCGCGTTACCTTCGGTAAAGAGATAGCAATACTTTTTTGCCATAATGTTTATTTCCTCCAAGTTGATTTTTTTCTTTTTTTGCATTTTTATACCTAAAAACCGTAAAAACCGCAAAAAACTCCTGCGCTCGTTTTTCAGGGCGCAAGCTTTTTCGCATTTTACATTTTTTACTCTATCATTTTAATATAAATGAAAAGAAATGGCAAGTCTTTCGCGCGCCTTTTTGAGATTTTTTCAAAAAAATGTCAATTTTTTTCGCTCATTACGCGCTAACACCTTGCAAAGGCGCTAATCTAGCGTACTATTTATTATGAAATTTTAGAAAAAAAGTATTCCTGCTCCACGGATTACACGCACAAATGACAAAGCTCGGCGTTTTGCCGAGCCTTGGTTGTTTATAATGGTTTACGATATAGTAAAGTCGATAGATTTCGCGCCTGTCAGTGTGAAATAGTATTGCGTATTCGCCGACCCCGTCCACGTTACCTCTACCGTCTGTGTGCCGTCGTCCGCCGTAACCAATTCGCTTGTCGCTAGCACTTTTCCGTTGGCATTTAATACCTGTATCGTACAGTTGAGGTTGGTGGATACAATTTTGCGCGCCCCGCGCGCCGTGGGCGTTAATTTGTAATAGGTTACTTCCTCTTCCGTGTCCAAATACGCGTGCGAGGAAAGCCCCACGTACGAATAAATCGCGTCGGAGGTAGAAGTTCCGCGCTTGCCCGCTTTCCACGTTGTTACGTCAAAGGAAGGACATTTCGCTACCAACGACCCCAATATATTATTGTTATAATAAGCGGATTCGGCGTAACCCAACTCACTTACCGTTTCTTTCCATTCGCCGTTTTCGTCCTTTTCCAGCGTGGTACGGTAAACCGCATACACCATATCCCCGATAGGCACGTTGGGCGTTGCGCTACCCCAGCCCGTTGCGCCCAAATCGACGCTTGTCGTGAAGATATACCTAACGTTGGGCGTACGGTCGGGGAAATACAGCATAAAGCTGAGCTGACTTGTCTCCAAACCGAACATTTCCGTCATCGTCGCCTTGTCGTAAACGTCCATGCTGCCGAACGTATCCCAGCTCCAAAAGCTTTCCTGACGGGATTCCACTTGATTATTGATCTCCGAATTAGGCGTATTTAAGCCGTGTTCGCCATCTACAAGTTGCTTGATAAGTTCGCGGTGGTCTTCGCCCTGTACGTCGTCGGGAAGCTCTTCTGCTCCCTCCCAAAGAAATTCGCCCATTTCCACGCTCATAGATTGCGTGTAGGCTTCCACTTCCTCGTCCGCAAACGCCCAAGACGCCGCCACGCCTGCAACGGAAGCCACGCCAACCACGCCGCACACCAACAACGCTATTTTAGAAAGCAACCTCATGCGCCGCCTCCTTTCCCTCCGTTGTCAGGGTAGTAATATACAGGGTAATAGTATACGGGCGCGCCCCAAACGGGCGGCAATACCTGCTGTCCCCCCGCGTTTTGCACGGCGTTCACCGCCTGCGCCTTTTTACCCGCTTTCAAGCCGTGAAGCAGTTCTTCCAAACGCTCCTCTTTGGCTTCCTCTATCCTCTTTTCCATAAGCGGAGTGGCAATCAGCGTAAACAAAATAAGCAAAATACACAAATATCCCGCAGGCGATTGCAAAAACGTAACGAAGCTGCCGACAAACGGAATGCGCTTGCCTGCATATATCGCTTTCATCTGCTCGTACCGAACGGGGAAACGGTCGGGATTTTCCAACGCGTCGCCTTGCAAAAGGAAATACCGCTGGTCGGGGTGTTTTTCGTTGGGTTCTTCTATCCCCACGATACGGTGAATAACCAAAACTCCCTCTTCCACTTCATATACGACGATGTCGTACAGCTGTAAATCCTGTTCTTTGGGCAACTTTTTCGTAACGATTAAATCGAACGTCTTTAACTGATTGTTTAAGCCGTTTTCATCAAGATAGGTGTTCGCCTCGTGCTTTTTCGCCATAGAACCGCTTTTTACCACGCTGAGCGTGGGCACGTTCAATGAAAAATTATCCCCGAGCACGTTTACTGCCACCGAGAAAGCGCAAAACAGACACAGCAAAATGCAGAACACGCCCGAAATCGCTTTTTCGGCATATCCCGCTTTCTTTTGTTTGCGTTTTTTATATTCGGTTTTGAGTTTTTCGTCCTCTGCTCCGCTTCTAATCAGCCGTAAGGTATATCGGAGTAACAACCCCAACATTACCGAAAACAGCACCGTGAATACGCTAAACACGATAAGGCAAAGCAATAGGCCGTATTTTTCGTAATCTGTCAAAAGAACACCTATTCCCGTTTTTAGTGCAAACGGCTATATCCCACGTGGAAACATGGGATATAGCGTTTCATTCGTTATATGTATGTATTGACAAAAAGCTGTTAGGGTTGCGTAGTTTCTACGTATTCGCCTACGTGGAATTGCAAAATGTATTGATTCAAAATCTTTGAATAAGCGTTATGCATAGTCTCCGTTTCCAATTTGATTTCTGCAAGTTTTACTTTTTTCATGACATCTCCGAGTGACACCTTATATGTAAATACGCTTTCGTTGCCATCGTTCTCGTCATCGTCCCCTCTTGCTATCTTTGTCTTGCTACTGTCAATACTAGTATAAATTGCTTTATCGTCCGTGGTATCCTCCGTACCATAATCAAACTTTACGCTACTTACATCCTTTACTATCTGATTGCTGGTATCCGCCAAAGTAACGTACCATTCTAAATCGATACCGTTTGTTTTTATATCCTCCGTCGCGTTGGAGTTAGGCGTAAACGTAACGGTGAAAAAACCATCTGCGTTAAACGTCAACTCAGTGATGTGTTGTTTATCATTAACCACGTCATCCACCTTTATTGCAAGGTTTGTACCCGACGCACTCAACGCACCTTTCGTTGTTTTACCTTCTACACCCGTGATACCTACCGTACCCGTAGCGTACGCCGCCGTAACGCCTTCTTCTGCGTAGTTCCATGCCGCATATACGCCGCCGATGGTAACAGCCAATGCCAAGCTTGCCAATACTGTTAATTTCTTCATAATATAACCTCCTATTATCGAATTCCCCGATAACTATTTGTGTACTTATTATAATATAAACATTATGAAAATACAAGCGTTTTTATGAAAATTTTTCAATTTTTTTTGCGGTTTTTTGCGTTTTTCGCCACTTTCTTTACACTATGCTTAACAACTTAACAAAAATCCGTTTTATTTTTTCCACCACCGCCGAAAATAGCAAAGAAGCCCCCCAAAAGGGGCTTCCCGTTAAAACATATTGAAAAATGCTTTTGTCGAGGACAGGAGCGTTTCGTCTAACGCGTATTCTCCGTTCTTTTTGATAATGCCAAAAGCGCATTCTTTGGCGGTTTCATACAGCTCCGTGCCGTCGTAGCCGACAAACTTATCCGACGTATCGTCCAGCATCTTCTTCGCCTCGGGCGTGAATCGGGAGGTGGTTATAAAAATACCTCTGCAATGCTGTTTGCCCTCTTTCGCTTGCCTACATACGCACGCGCCAATAAACTGCTGCAACAGCGTTTCGCCTACCGTCCATTGCTTCTCGTCCCCTTTGTCAGGGTCCCAGTTTTTCGCCTGTATGTAGATCGTTTCTCTAAAACCCAGTCTGTCGGTAAGCTCAATCTCTCCGTCTATACCGCCGTCGTGGTCGCCCGCCGTTACCTTTAACGCCTCCAAACGCCTACCGTTTCTGCGCGAATATCTCTCCAACAAATATACCGAATAGTATTCAAAGTATTCCCCGCCCAGCTTGTGCAATCTCGCCAAAAACGCTTCCTGCAACCTTTCATCAGGCGTAAGCACACGGGCAGTTTTTCCGTTTTTGCCGTTTCCGCTATTCTTTCCGCTTCCGCTACGCGCAGAAGTCTTTGGCTCGTTGCGCCTTTGCGTTTCCTTGCTCTGTTCGGGCTTCTTGTCCTGCGGTTTGTTTTGCGCTTTCTCTTCCGTTTTTTTCGTCTGTTTCTCCGTTACCGCAGGCGCGGGAGCAGGAGTAGGAGTAGACGCGGGAGCGAGAATTTCCGCTTTGACTTCTTTGACTTCTTTTTCGGCGTTCGGTTTTTCCGTTGCCGTTTCTTTTTTTACGGACGGCTTGATATCCCCGAACAAAAAGCTCATATCCACTAGCGCGTGTTTGGGAGCTTCGGCTTTGGCTTCCGCTTTGGTTTCAGGTTTGATTTCCGCTTTGGTTTCGGTTTTTTCTTCCGCTTTAATTTCGGGTTTTTCTTCGTGCGTTTCCGAAACCGTTTCACTTACCGCCGCTTTCTTCGCGCGGATACGCTTGGGTTTTTCTGCCTTTTCCTGTTTTTCTTCCTTTTCGGGAATGGGTTCGGGAGCGGTTTCGGGCGTTATCGGCGCAACGGGAGCAATCGGTTGCAAGGGAGCGACGGGCAACGGCTCGGCTGTTTTCTTTTTCGCCGTGCGCTTCGCCTTGGGCTTTTCCACCGCCTCCGTTTCTTTCGTTTCCGTCTTTTCTTCCGCAACCGCTTCGCTTACCGTTTCTTTCTTAGCACGCGTGCGCTTGGGCTTGTCCGCTTTTACTTCTTCCTTTACTTCCGCTACTACTTCCGTTTCCGCTTTTTTATCCGCCTTTTTCGCCGTCGGTTTCTTTTTCGGCTTTTCTTCTTTTGCTTCTACGGTTGTTTCCGCAGGCAACGTATAAACGCCGCCCTCAAAACGCACTTCGTTTTCCTTTTTCATTATGTCCAAAATAGACCCTATCCTACCTTTTACGTCGTTTGCGTTTTCGGTATCCTCGCCCGCAAAACGCTGTGTGAACAAGCTCGCCGCGTCTTCTATCAGTTCGCTTGCCTTATGTGCCGATTTTTGCAAAAGCTCTCTGATAATCGCTTTCGCCGCCTCCCGCTTTTCCGCGCGGGTGAGCGTTTTCGGCTCTTCCTTTTTTGTTGTCTTTGCCATATTCTTTTCTTCCTTATATATAATATAGTGCTCTCCGCACCGCTTTCGCCGACTTTACAAATCGCAAGCGGTTATTCCTGTAAGCGGAGAAATTCGCCCAAGCTGTCAAAGCGCAATTCCGTCTTTTCGCAAAGGAACGCTTTCAGCAGGCGCAGCGCGCGTTTTTTGCCCCCGTCAAGGGCGGTTTCGTCATACGCCAGACCCGCGCATTTCCGCAGCGTATGATAGGTGGAAAGGCTTGCGCGCTCCCCTTGCACGCAACGCTCGAACGAGGCAAATCTGCCGTCCGCAAAATCAAACCACAAACTTTCGCCGATATCCCCGTCGCACTCTTCTAAATAGCTCAAATCCAAGGGATATCCGCTTTCCCGAAGCGCAATCAGCAAAAAGGAAACGACGGCTTCCGCTTCGTCCTCCCCCGAAAGGCACAAGGCTTTCAGACATTCGACAAACGCGATAAACAAGCCCTCGTAGCGTTCGTTTTCCAAAGACAGCTCTCGGCAAACCTCCGTCGCCGCGCACGCCGCGTAAAAGCTATCCACGGAAGTGCGAAGCTCGAAAAAGCTTTCGTGCAAATACGCCGACGTAACGGTGTAACGCCCGCCCTTTTCTGCCAACACGTATTCGCAAAAGCTGAACGGCTGCGCCGCAAATGCCAACTTTGCCTTGGGCTTTTTTACGCCGCGTATCCCTGCCGTGATCTTGCCCATGGTAGGCGAAAACAGCGTAAGCAGCTTATCGTTATCCTTATAATCGATTGCCTGCAATACCACCGCTTCCGTCTTAACGTCCATTCCGTTCCCCTCTTTTAGCCTTTGTTTAGCGTTTGTTTCAGCGTTTATTTTAGCGTTTGCGGGTTAAATCGTGATACAGCATATAATAACTGATACTACCCGTCTTTTCAAACAGCTCCCACGCCCGTTTCGCCGCGTTGCATTCTTCCCCTTTGTCCCGCATGACCTTCCTCCTCCCTTAACAGTTTGGAGCAACAGGGCTACAATTATTCCCCTTTTAAGTCTTCGTAGCCGTATTCACGCAGGAGGTTGGGTCTGTCCCGCCAATCCTCTTTCACTTTGACGTACGTCGTCAAAAACACTTTCGCACCCAAAAACTTTTCCATGTCCTGCCGAGCAAACGAGGACACCTCTTTTATGGCTTTGCCCTGCTTACCGATAAGAATGGCTTTGTGATTGGCGCGCTCGCATACGATATCGAGGTTGATGTCGTAAACTCCGTTTTCCTGCAACGCAAAGGTGTTGATGACGATGGCGATTCCGTGCGGGATTTCCTTATCGAATTTCAGCAAAATCTTTTCGCGCATGATTTCCGATATCATAAAGCGTTCGCTTTTGTCCGATACGATATCCTCGGTGAATACGCGCTCGCCCTCGGGCATTTTTTCCGCCAAAAACGACTGCAATGCCTTGACGTTTTTGCCCTTGCGCGCGGACACGGGGAATACGTCCACGTCCAAGCCCGAATCGGCAAACTTCGCCATGTCCAAAGGAATGTTCTCCTTGGGCATGATATCGATTTTCGTATAAGCTACCGCCATGGGAATACCAAGCTCTTTATACTTTTTCATCAGTGCAAAGTCTTCCTCGTCGATGCCGTCGTGCCCATCGACTACGTACAAAAGAAAATCCACCGACTTCGCGCTTGTCTCCGTCGTACGCATCATCATGTCCGTAAGGGCGTTCCGCGCTTTATAAATGCCCGGAGTATCCACAAATACGATTTGGTATTCTTCCTCCGTCAATACGCCGAGTATCCTATCCCGCGTCGTTTGGGGTTTGGGCGACACGATAGATACTTTCTCCCCTACCATTACGTTGATGAGCGTGCTTTTGCCTGCGTTCGCTCTGCCGATTACCGCTACGTATCCGCTTTTCATCTTACCTTCCTTTTCGCTTTCCTTTTTTCGTTGTGTTGCTTGCGTTGCGTTGCTTGCACACCGTTATTCGCGTGTGATACCCAGCTTGGAAAGCACCGCTTCTTCCCTTGCCCGCATCTCCGCCTTGTCCTCGTCCGTCATGTGGTCGTAGCCCAAGCAATGCATTGCGCCGTGCACCAAAAGATAGTGCAGCTCCCGTTCTAACGAATGCCCGTACTCTTCCGCCTGCTCTACCGCCCGTTGCGTACAAATGGCGATACAGCCCAAAAGCAGATTCCCCTCTTCGTCCTTGTCAAACGGGTAGTCCTCCCCGCACAGAGCTTGTCCTTTGATACCGTCCAAAGTGGGATAACTGAGCACGTCCGTTACCTTGTCCATACCCCGCGTTTGAGCATTGAGCGCACGAATCTCCTCTTCCGAAACAAACGTTACCTCCAAGGCAAGCGGCACGTCTGCACAAACGCTCTCGCCAAGAGCCTTTTCCAACGCCCGCACCTGCGTTCCCGTCAATTCGTCGCTTTCCAAATACAAATGAAAGTCTGTCATTGGCTTTTGTTTTGTCATTGGCTTTTGCTCCGTCATTGATTTTCGCCCTTCGTACCCTTATCCGTACGGCGATATTTGATGTTGGGGTATTGGATACGGTGATGATATACCCCCGTCAAAGCATTGACAAGTGCGTACTGTATTTTGGTGAGGTCTGCCATGGTGATGTCGCATTCGGAGAACTGCTCCAAATCCATACGTTCCTCGATAACGGCACGAATGGCTTTTTCCGTCTGTTCGGGCGTGCGCGCGTTTGCAGCTCGTACCGCCGCCTCCGCTCCGTCGCAAATCATGACAATCGCCGCAATCTTCGTCTGCGGTTTAGGACCTGTATAAGAGAAGTCCTCGATATTCAGCTCGCCGTCCGTCATTTTCAACGCCTTAGCATAGAAATAGCGAATGGGCATTGTGCCGTGGTGTTGCAGCGCAACGTCTGCCAAAAATTCGGGCAGGTGGTGCGCCTTTATCAGCGTATAGCCGTCCTTTGCGTGCGAACGGATAATATCCGCCGAAAGCTCGGGAGTAAGCTCGTCGTGCAGGTTGTAATCCCCTTGGTTTTCCGTGAAATGCTCGGGATAATGCAGCTTGCCCGCGTCGTGGTACAACGCCGCCGCACGAGCGTAATCAACGTTTTCCCCAAGCGCCGCCGCGCACGTTTCCGCAAGCTGCGACACCATCATCGAATGGTTATACGTTCCCGGGGCTTCCTCTTTCAGCTTTTTCAAAATACGCGCGTCCGAGCTAGTAAGCTCCCGCAGACGATACGCCGTCAAGCAGTTAAAAATAACCTCAAACCCGGGCAACACCGCCAAGAAGATAACGACGGACATCACGCCCGAGAAAAAGCCGTAGCCCATTTGCGTCAAAAGATACGTGCGGTTGGACTGACCGGTTATCAACGCTTCCACGCCGATCAAATCGGGAACTTCCAACAGCAAAATAACGGCGTCAATCGGCACGCAGATAGCGAGTCCTACGCCGATTAACCCCCAACGGGTTTTGGTTTTTCCCGCTCTGAACAGGGCAATCATACCCGCAGAGAAGGAAATAATCAACGACGAATAGCACACCTTTGCCGAAACCTCAGGCACGGCGAACGAGTCGATAACGAATACCAAAAGTGCGCTGAGAATATTCATAAAAATCGCGCTGCGCCTGCCCGTCAGAACCAACGCTAACAACGCCACAAGCGCGACAGGTCGGGCATAAATGGCGATACGGTAGCCTATCAAGCAGGATAAAATTAAATGCACGTCCAAAACGGCGAATATCAAAGAAATTTCTCTCCCGCTTTCCAAAAGTCGTCTATCCTCAAAGAAGAAATAAAAATACGAAACGAAAAACAACAGCGCAACGCAGAACACCGCGTATAAATAGTTTGCGCCCTGTTCTTTCATGTATTCTTTTAGATTGGAAAATTTATCAAACAGCAGCAGTAACGCCGCCAACGCCATAAACAGAACGGAATGCATCAAAAACAACATCGCGCTTTTTAGCGTGCGCTCTTTCGTCCATTCGTTTATCATCTTTTTTTCTGCCATCTTTCGTTACTCTCCTTTGGCGGAACAGAGCTTGCGCTTCTCTTGCGCTTTCTTTTGCGCATTGCTTTGCGTCGTATTTTCACTCTGCTGATCCGCCTTTTCGTAAGCGCGGATAATCCGCATCACCAGCGGGTGTCGCACTACGTCTTTTGCGGTAAGCTTTACCACCGCAATCCCCTCTACTCCTTGTAATATTTTCGTCGCATGGACAAGACCGCTCTGCTTTCCGTCCAAGTCGATTTGCGTAACGTCCCCCGTTACCACCGTCTTGCTCCCCTCGCCCATACGGGTAAGGAACATCTTCATCTGCTCTTTCGTGGTGTTTTGCGCTTCGTCCAAAATAATAAACGCGTTGGAAAGCGTTCTGCCGCGCATGTAAGCTAACGGCGCAACCTCTATTACCCCTCTTTCCATCAGCTTTGCGTACGTTTCCAAGCCCAACAGCTCTTGCAAAGCGTCGTATAACGGACGCAGATACGGATCGACCTTCGTCTGCAAATCCCCGGGCAAAAATCCCAGCTTTTCCCCCGCTTCCACCGCAGGACGGGTAAGCACTATCTTCTCCACCTGCTTACTCTTGAACGCCGATACCGCCATGCATACGGCAAGGTACGTCTTGCCCGTTCCCGCAGGTCCTACGCCGAACACCACCGTGTTCTTCTTTATGGCTTCTACGTACGATTTCTGACCCACCGTTTTGCACTTCACTTGCTTTCCGCGCGCCGTGATTGCCACTACGCCGTCCGCAAGAGTCGTAATTTCCTCTTCTCTGCCCTCTTTGGCAAGCTCGATACAGTAGGCGATACGGCTTTCGTCTATGCTCTCGTTATTGTCCGCCGAACGCACCAACGCAGAAAGCACCTTCTCCCCCAGAGCAACGTTTTCCAACTCACCCTCCAAGCGGATTTTTACACCCTCTACGTAGGCAACTACGTTCAGCTCCCGCATGAAAAATTCCAAATTTTCGTCAAACGCGCCTAAAATTTTCGCCAGCCTGTCCACAGACCCCGTATCTACCGTTTTGCTTGTTTTTCCGATTTTTGCCAACCGCAAAATCCTCCCTTACTTCCGTTGCCTTATCCTATCAAAAATTCATCGTTTGCACGATTTCGTACTGTATTTTCACGTGAAACGCTTCCCCCTCTTGCACAATCTCCGTCTGCACCAGAGTATCCTTATCCGAAAGCGCAAGCTCTAAATATGCCGAGGCAAACGCTTCCTCTGCCGTCGCTGCCTCCCACGTCTTTTCGTATGCGCACGCGATACGCGCCCGCGCAACGACCTCCGTTTCGATTTGCCGTCCGTCCTCCGTTTGGAAATATCCGCCGACAAGCGTTTCTTCCGCCGCCACGCTATCCCCCACGCACTTTAACGCCGTGCCTTTGAGCACCGTGATTGCCTTGACCACGCCCGAACGCTCCGCTTGCATATCCCCGCGCGTTACTATCGGTTCAGGAAAGGGGGAACGCCGAATCTCCACGCGCACCCAAAGCCCCGACTTTTTTACCGAACAAAACTCCACGCCGTCTAACGCCAAAAGCTGCGCGCATACCGCGTCTTCACTTCCCGTGCGGTATCGGGAAAAGGGGCTCATGCCGTATTCTTCTAGCAATGCCTGCGTTTCCCGCGCATATACGTCCGTACCCACGTACCGAACCCCAAACGTATATCCGTCCAACGCCAACGTTCCCACGCAAAACAGCAAAATACCCAGCCATATTCCAACCCGTTTTTTGCCGCGCTCGATATGGGAAAGCAAGCCCGTTGCGCCCACGCGCCGCGCAGAATACGCACTGTATCCGTTCTTATTATAGCATAAGTTTGGATAAATTGCAAAAACTTTTTCAACGTCTTTTTTCTTTACACTGAAAAGTATGCGGTTTTTTTGCGTTTTTTGTACGGAAAACACCGCAATTCCCGCTCGTTTGAGCCGTAACAACGCACGCTCGGGCATAATCCCCTCTATCTCTATCCGCTCCCGCAACAAGGGCATTTTCATACGTTACCTGCCCCCGCCCACGTTTTCTGCACTCGTCTTTCCAGCGTTTGCGCCCTTTGCGCTGTCCGCGCCCATAACGCGCACGCACGAAATTTTACCCTGCAAGCGCAAATCCCCGTCGCAATATTTGCCGATAGACAGGCTTTCGCCCTCTATTTCGATACATTCCCGCGGGAAATACAGCACCATGCGTTCGGGCGAAAAATCGCCCACCGCTTTCACTCCCTCAAAATACCCCCCGCCGTTTGGCACGAACGCGCACCTCGTCAACGCCATGCCCTCTGCGTTTTGGAATATCTCCTCAAACAACCGCATACCCTTTTACCTCTCTTTCCCTATACGCCTTTTGTAACAATATATGAAAGCGAGGTGCTTCGTTATGCCTTTTCCTCCCCTTTTACGCAAACTGACCGTTATACAGCGTGGTATAAGCTCCGCCTTTTTTAAGCAGCTGTTCGTGCGTGCCCTGTTCTACCACCGACCCGTTTTCCATCACCAAAATCACGTCGGCGTTGACGATAGTGGAAAGTCTGTGCGCAACGATGAAGGTAGTTCTGCCCTGCATTAACGCATCAAACGCGTCGCCTATCTTACGCTCCGTTCGGGTATCAATAGAAGAGGTGGCCTCGTCTAAAATCAGCATGGGCGGTAACGCAAGCATAATACGCGTAATGCAAAGCAGCTGCTTCTGACCCTCCGAAAGCCCGCCGCTTTCGCTTAAAAGCGTATCGTAGCCCTTTTCCATTCTCTTGATAAAGCCGTGAGCGTGCGCCGCCTTCGCCGCCGCAATCATCTCCTCGTCCGTGGCGTCCTCTCTGCCCATTTTAATATTTTCCCGCACCGTACCGCTCTTTAACCACGTCTCCTGTAACACCATTCCGTAAGAGGAGCGCAGCGATTGCCGCGTTATCCCCCGCACGTCCTGTTCCTCTACGAAAACGCCGCCCTTATCCACGTCGTAAAAGCGCATTAACAGATTGATAAGCGTCGTCTTTCCACTGCCCGTCCTGCCGACAATCGCCACGCGCTGACCTTTATACACGTCAAGGGAAAGACCCTCTATCAGTTTGCGCGTTTTATCGTAAGAAAAACCGACGTTGTCAAGCCGCACGTTGCCTTGTACACCCGAAAGCTTTGCCGCGTTCTCGTCCGAAACCTCTTCCTCTTCGTCCATAAGCGCGAACATTCTTGCCGCGCACGCAAACGCACTTTTCAGCTCCGTGATAACGCCCGAAATTTCGTTAAACGGCTTGGTGTATTGATTTGCATACGACAAAAATTTGGTCAAACCGCCCACCGTGAACGCTCCGCTCGCCACGTCGAACGCGCCGATAAGAGCCACCACCGCATACACCAAATTATTGATAAACCGCGTGGACGGATTGGTTAAGGACGAATAAAAGGTAGCGTTTAAGGAAGCCTTTTCCAAGCGCGCGTTCACCTCGTCAAACCGAGCCTCATTCTCCTCTTCATGCCCAAACGCCCGAGTCGTTTTCAAGCCGCTTATCGCCTCTTCCACAAACGCCGTCTGCTCGCCGCGCGTGGCAGTCTGTTCTACGAAAAATTTATGCGTGTGGGTGGAAACGAACCGCGCCACCAACAGGGAAGCGGGCGTAAGCACCACCACCGCCAACCCGATTTTCAGGTTGGTTATCAGCATGAACACGATTGTACCCACAATGGTCATTACGCCCGTGAAAAATTGCGTAAAGCCCATCAGCAGACCGTCGGAAAACTGGTCGGCGTCCGCAATCACGCGGCTCACCGTATCGCCGTGCGCATGCGTATCGATATACTGCAAGGGCAGCTTGCTTATCTTGGCAAACGTATCGCGGCGCAAATCCCGCACCACGTTACATGAAATATGGTTGTTACAAAGACTCATCAACCACTGCGCAACGGCTGCAACGCTCACTGCCGCCGCCGTCTTGATAAAAATAGACTTCAAGCCCGCAAAATCCACCTTTCCCGCCGCTACGATACAGTCGATTGCGTCGCCGAAGAGTACGGGCACAAACAAGGTAGCCGCCACGGACACCACCGCAAACGCGATAGAACCCGTCAACGCCAAGGGATATTTGCCTACATATTGTAAAATGCGGCGAAGCACGCCGCGGTTTTTCGTCTGCTTCATACCGCCGCGCCCTCCTTGCCGTCCTTTTCATATTGCGAAAAGTAAATTTCTCGATACACCTCGCAGTCTTGCATCAGCTGCTCGTGCGTGCCGATACCCACCGCCTTGCCGTCGTCCAAAACGATTATCTTATCCGCGTGCATAACGGAAGAAGCGCGCTGGGAAACGATAAACGTGGTGGTTTGCAGCGTTTTTATCTGCTTTCTAAGCTCTGCGTCCGTAGCGTAATCCAACGCCGAGGACGAATCGTCCAAAATCAAAATTTCGGGGTTGCGCACAAGTGCACGAGCAATGGTAAGCCGTTGCTTCTGACCGCCCGAAAAGTTTTTGCCCCCCTGTTCCACGGGCGTATCCAAACCCGATTTTTCCAACAAAAAGGCTTCCGCTTGCGCAATCCGCGCCGCGACAAAAAGTTCCTCGTCCGTTGCGTCCTTTCTGCCCCAAAGCAGATTTTCACGCACCGTACCCTTAAACAGAGCCGCTTTTTGCGGCACAACGCCTATTTTTTCGCGTAAATATTCCTGCATTTCCGCCAAACGCACGTCCTTGCCGTCTATCCGCACCGCTCCCTTTTCCACGTCGTAAAAATGCGGCAATAAATTGATTAAAGTGCTCTTTCCGCTACCCGTACCGCCGATAACGCCCACCGTTTCGCCGCGCTCTACCGAAAAGGAAATATCCTCCAAAGCCGCCTCCGCTTCTTCGTTGTATCTCGCCGTTACGTTGTCGTATTCAATAAATGCGCCACCCGTTTTACTGTCCGTTTTGTCGTCCGTTTCTCTTTCCGTTATCTGCAAGGAGGGCTGCATGGCAAGCACCGCCTCAATTCTGCCCCCGCTCGCCGCCGCCTTGGTAACGGTAACGATAAGGTTGGCAAGCTTGATAAGCTCTATCAAAATTTGACCCATAAGGTTGTACAAGGCAATGACGTTGCCTTGAGTAAGCACGCCGCTTTGCACTCGCAAGCCGCTGGCGTATAACAGCCAAATAATCGCCGCGTTGACAAGCGCGTACGTCAAGGGATTGGTAATCGCGGCGATCGCGCCCACAAACTTCCTGCCCTTGGTAAGCTCCTCGTTGCGTGCGTCAAACAGCTGCTTTTCGTCCGCTTCGCGGCAGAACGCCCGAAGCACTCTCGCGCCCGTGAGATTTTCCCGCGTGGACAGAGTTACCTTATCCAGCTTGTCCTGTGTTCTTTTATATAAAGGCATACAGAGAAACATTACCGCATACACCACAATCGCCAACACCACAATCGCCACCGCAAACACGCCGAATGAAGCAGGGTCGATAATACAGGCGGTAATCATTGCTCCGAACACGATAAACGGCGAACGCAAAAACAACCGAAGCGCAAGATTTACGCCCGATTGCAGCTTATCCACGTCGCTTGTCATGCGCGTAAGCATGGTAGCCGTGCCCAGTCTGTCGATGTCCTTATACGAAAGGGTTTGCAGCTTGCGAAATACGTCCTTTCTAATCCCCGCCGCCACCGCGGTAGCCGTCCGAGCGGCAAAATATTGCGCCGCCACGGCGAACAAAAATCCAAACAGACCAAACGCACCCAACACGCCGCACATCTTCAAGATATACGCCTTGTCGGCGTACGGATACGCGCCGTCCACGTTCGCGCCCAAGCCCTTATCGACGATAAGACCCACCACGAACGGCACTAACAGCTCGAACGTAGCCTCCAACAGCTTGAAAAGCGGACCTAACACGCTTTGCCATTTATACGGTTTGAAATATCCAAAAAGCTTTTTCATACACCCATATTATACCATGTAATTTGCGCAAACGCAACAATTTTCACTTCCTTATTATATTGGAGCACGTAAAAAACAAATTTTCTTTTACCCAAAATTACTTGATAATTTTTTATCAATGTGTTATACTAAAAATGCTACACAAAACTGAATATTTTTGAGACTGACTAATCCAAGGCATATTACGCCCTTTTTATGGGCAAACTCCTACTATCGAAATTTGTTAAAATGCAAATTCCAAAGGTGGGAGTGATTGGTCATTTCTCTATTTAGTTTTGTGTAGCGACAAACGGAGTTTGCGTTTTGGTGCGTTGACTTCGGTTGGCGCACTTTTTTATTTTAGGAGGTTTTCAAAAATGTAGCACGAAAGAATCAATATCTAAAACAGCTTAAAAAAATTAAAAAGGAGAAAAAATATGATAAAAACCATTAAAAACATTTTTAAGTATTTCTTTTACGTCTATTCAACCCCGACCCCTATCCAAAACGATGAAAGCGTTCTAAAAGCGAAAAGATGGTTGAAAAAAGTAGCTATTATATATAGCATTTTCGCCGCGGCGGCGTTATTACTGTTTTTTGTTGCAACGTTCAAAGGTCTACCTTTCCCCACGAACATATTGTTTTTGCCCTTATTCGCCCTTGCAGCTTCGACTTTTGCTTCCATGGCTTTATATTTCAAGCAAATGGTTAAAACGATTTACAAGGCAGCAAAATTCGGTTATGCAGTTGGCGACCAAATAAGAACCACCCACGTTACCGTAACGTACGAATACTCCAATACTTATAAAGCCACTTCCCACACAGAAAGCAAAGGTCTTTTATTTGCTTTGATTGCAGGCTTAATATGTTATATGTGTTGGGGCTATTTCTGTATGTTTGTTGCACCTTTCCTTACGGTTAAGAAAATAAAAGCCACCCTTAAAAATATTCGTGAATATGAGATAAAAGCTCTTACGAAAAATACAGAAGCTACGGAAATTGCAGAAAACTGATACGGCATTTATTGTTTGATAAAAAACATGATGCCCCGCAAAGCTGAAAAGCTTTGCGGGGCTATCCTATTGTATTACTTCTTTTATTCTTCTTTCGCTTCCTCTATCGCTTCTTCCGCTACCGTTTGCACCGCCAAAATATCGTCGTATAAATTGATATACGCTCTGAGCTCTTCCAAGCGTTCCCCCTCGTCGGTGGAAGATAAGCGTTCGTTTACACGGCGAATACGCAAATCGTTGATGAACTTATTCGCCAAAAACAAAAACGCGATAAACACGGCGACAAACGCCGCGCCGCAAATAATAGTAGGAACAACAAACGTGTTTTCCCTCGTCGTGAAGTTTTTCAAGCCGAACACCACCGCCAACACCGCCAACGCCACGGTAGGCACTAACGATACGGCAAACCAAAGCCCCGAACGCTTCAAGCGTTCCTTGATAGCCGTTCGGCGTTTCTCTTGCTTGCCCTCTACTTCCGCTGCCAAAGGCTTCTCCTCGTCGGACAACGCGTTTCTTCTCGCTTCCAACACCCCGCGGTACTTCTCTCGCAAAATATCCATCGCTTTGTAGCCTACGTCAAATTCCATGCTTTCAATGCCCGCGTCTAAATATTCCTCGATAAAAAGGTCGGGGTGGGCAAACTCTTCCGTTTTGGATTCCCAATACCCCACGGAAGCCTCCGTCGCTTCCTCGTCCAAAGCCAACGCCTTTTCAAATTTCGCCGCCGCGGATTTATAACTCTTATCCGCAAGCAGGGTTTGCGCTTCCTGCACGCACTGTTCGTATTCGGCACGGCGCTTTGCCTGCGCTTCCGCACGCTGACGCTTTACCTCCGCAATCTCTTCGGGCGTAAGACCTATCAATTCTTCGTCGTATTCCTCGCCGTCAAACACAGGGAACGCAAATTCCACCTCGTCCCCCTCGTACGCTTCGTCCTCCGTATCCTCCGCCAAGCCGTCCGTTACGTCCACGTATCCGTCCTTCGTCTTTTTCAGTTTGATACCTCTGCCGTATTCGTCGTCGATAATTCTTTCTTCCATGCCTTTTCTCCCGTTTTATTCGTTGTATTCGTTTTCTTTATGTTTCTTCCGTTTCCTCTGCCTCGGCAATCTCCTCTACCGATAGCACAAACGGATTTTTCCAGCCCCAATGCTTGTCCTGCGGCAACACCGTTTTCCATACGTACGTACGGAATTTTCCTTTGTAGCGACTCTTTGCCCATTCGCAAAGCTCCTTGGTTTCAAACAGAGCCAAAACGCAGCTGCCCGAACCCGTCATTACCACACCCGAGGGAGAGAAAGAGAGTGCCTCCTCGTACGCTTTTTTCACGTCTGCATTCAGCCTCGCCGCAGGGGGGTATAAATCGTTCGTTACGTACCTGCCTACCCCGTTTATGTCGCCTTGACGAATACAAGATAGACATTTTTCCGTTGCGTTTGGTTCTCCCGTTGCGTTGGGGGAAGCGTCAAATTCTCGATAGCACGCGCCTGCCGAAACGCTGGTGGGAGGGCATATCGCAAAGAAATACAGCCGCTTGGAAACGTCCAAAGTTTGCACGATTTCCCCTCTGCCCTGCATACGCGCAAAACCGCCGTAAAGCATATATTTGGTGTCGCTACCAAGCGACAAAGCAAGCTCTTCTATTGCCTTGGAATCGTCCACGCCATACAGCTTTGCCATACCCGTCAGCACGCCGCCCACGTCCGCAGACGAACCGCCAAGCCCCGCGCCCATAGGAATATTTTTATACACCGTAATATCCACGCCGTTCACGCCAAACCGTTTGGAAAACGCCTCCGCGGCAAGCAGAGCGTTATTTTTTTCGGGCGGAATACTTTCGCTCCCCATGCCCCGCATCGTTACCGAAGAAAGAGGGTTTTTACGCTTTTTTAAGTGGATAAGGTCATACAAATCCACGCTCGCCACCAAAGAATCGAGCAGATGATAGCCCCCCTCTGCTCCCACAATTTGCAAGGTAAGATTGATTTTTGCGTACGCCTTTATCTTAATCGTTTTCATGCCGTTAAATTCCGAAAATCGCGGCGGGGAACTCCCCCGCCGCTTGGATTGTTCAGTTTTATTGTAACATATTTTTCCCAAAATGACAAGGTTTTAACAGGGAAAACGAAAAATTTACGCTTCTTTGCTCGCTTTGCCGTTACTTTTGCCTACTTTTTTTGTCTGTAAACGAAAATGCGCTCCCCCTCTTTCACGGGAAATTCCAACGCAGGATTGCTTTTTTGCAGCTCTTCGGGGTCGCGGCACAACCGTTTCGCCGCCTCCCACAGTCCCTCTCCCGCGCGAAGCGTATAAATGGACAGAGCCGCGTCCGTTTCCGCATACGCTTCTCCCTCCGTTACCAAAGAAACGTACTCCCACTGCGATTCCTCGTACGTGCGCACGCACATTTTCAAGGTGGCTTCCGCTTCCGTTTCGCCGTCCTTTTTTCTGCGCACGTTCAAGCCGCATACCATGCAGTCTGCTTCCATATATTCGCCCTCGCTATCCAGCGGGAACACAAACGGCAAAGTGAGCGTTGCCGAACGGTATCCCCCCTCCGTTGCGCTAAGCAAAATCTCCGCGATAACAAAGCCCTCCGCTTCCCAACCGCCGTTTTCCGTTCTTTTGCATACCATTTCCCCTCTCGGCAACAATGCGGCTTTCAGAGTATATTCTCCCTCCAACGCAGGCGACAAGGACGCCAAGCCACCCACGCGCTGTACGCATTTTACCTGATTGGTTAAATACCTGCCCCTACCGTTTTCCCTTTTTAAGCCGATAGAAGCCTGCGGCGAAAAGGCGTCCGAAGCCACCGTCAATTGGTCGCGAGTGTATAAAAAACAGTCGGTGGCAAGCGTGTAGGACAGCACGATTTTGCTCTTGCCCTTTTCCTCGTCCACCCCTGCCGTAAGCTGCGCTTGCTTCACACTGACCCGCGCGGTAGCACGCACGTTTCCAAATGCCTCGTCGCAAGGCAGCTGTATATGGAACGGAATTACCCGCTCGTACGAACAAACGCTTTCGTCGCTTTTTAATACGCATACGTTGAGCGTCATTTCCCCCTCGATATCCAGCTCGCCCGTGCGTACGGCAACGGAGGTAACCACGGCGTTTTCGCTGTGCAACAAAATATCGCCCACGTAATCGGCTTCAAATTCGTCCTCCGCTTCCGTTTCCCCCGAAACGCAGGTGGTTTTGGTCAGGGTCATAGGCTGCTTATTGGCGATAACCCCCTCGCCGCCCGTTAAATATTCTATCTGCCTGCCGCCGTACACGCTGATATCCGCGCCGATAATGACGGACACGTACAGCCCCGACCCCTCGCGCCGATAGGACACGTTTTCGCACTGAAAGGCGGTTTTTGCAAAGCACGCAGGCGTAACGTCCGCACCCTCTGCTTTGTGGAAAAACTCCGCACCCCGTTCCACACGGCAAATTTTTCTGTTCCCGTCCTCATAGACGATACAAAGATACAGCTTGCCGTTGTAGCGCACCTCTCCGTCCACGCACGTACATTCTATTGCCACGGCTTTTGCCGAAGCCGCCAACACCGTGCCTATCTCGCTCCCGGGTAGGCGGCATTCCACGATAGACTGGCTTTTCAATCGAGCGATTTCGCCCGTATAGCGGTAAGTTTCATATTGCGGTTTGATTGACATTGCTTTCTCCTCTCCTGATTATTTTGCCTTTTTATCGTATGCGAAAGAAATGCAAAATAGAACGCCTATGCCCCACAAACGCGCACTCTTCCCGCCGCCGCCTTTTCCGAATTTTGGAAATTTTCCTAAAAACAGGCATAAAAACGGTCGGCTTTGGTCATACTTTGGGTATGATAAAACCGACCAAAAGAATTGCAGACGTCAAACAAATGGTAAAGGATTGCTCCGCGCAACGAGTGGCGGTGCGAGTCAATTTAGGCAGAAATAAAACGTTGAGTTATTCGGGAGTGCTGTCGGGGATATACCCGGCTCTGTTCACGGTAAAGCCGGACGACAAAGACTTTTTAGGTAAAACGGCGTATTCGTATTCGGACGTGCTTTGCGGCAACGTCAAAATTAAAAGACTATAAGAATACCGTCCCCGCAATGAAGTTGCGTTTCCTTTTTTAACGCAAAACACAACCGCAGGTTATCGCCCCTGCGGTTGTTTTCTTTACGCTTCTAACACTTTCTTTAAGAATTTTCCCGTGTAGCTGTCGGGGTGTTGCGCCACCTCTTCGGGCGTTCCCTCGCACACAATCTCGCCGCCGCCGTTGCCTCCCTCAGGACCGAGGTCGATGATATAATCGGCGGTTTTTATCACGTCTAAATTATGCTCTATTACCAAAACGGTGTTGCCGCCCTCGCGTAGCTTCAACAGGATTTTTATCAGCTTATCCACGTCGTACGCGTGCAGACCCGTCGTCGGCTCGTCCAAAATATACAGCGTTTTCCCCGTCGAACGCTTGGCTAGCTCGGTGGCAAGCTTGACGCGCTGCGCCTCCCCGCCCGAAAGCGTCGTAGAGCTTTGCCCCAGCTTGATATACCCAAGACCCACGTCGTTCAGCGTTTTTATCTTATTATAAATAGCGGGAATGGGGGCAAAAAATTCGCAGGCTTCCTCCACCGTCATATCCAGCACGTCGGCGATACTCTTGCCCTTGTACTTCACTTCCACCGTTTCCCTGTTATACCGCTTGCCGCCGCACACCTCGCACGGAACGAAAATATCGGGCAAAAAGTGCATTTCTATCTTAATAATTCCGTCGCCGAAGCAGTGTTCGCACCTGCCGCCCGACACGTTAAAGGAGAACCTGCCTGCCTTATACCCGCGCTCTTTGGCGTCGGGGGTCATCGCAAACAAATCCCGAATAGCATTAAACACGCCCGTATAGGTGGCGGGATTGCTTCGCGGCG
Source organism: Candidatus Scatosoma sp. (assembly GCA_045655725.1). Classification (GTDB taxonomy): domain Bacteria; phylum Bacillota; class Clostridia; order Christensenellales; family Borkfalkiaceae; genus Scatosoma. Next base: position 13,031 of record JAZOPT010000034.1, on the reverse strand, counting down.
TTCTGCCGATAGGCGACTGGTCGATAGCGATTACCTTATCGAAATGGGCAATCCCCTCCATGCTCTCGTACTGTCCAAGCGCGTGCTTTGCGCCGTTTAACTCGTTTGCCAAAGTGGGATATACAATCTCGTTGACGAAGCTAGATTTTCCGCTCCCCGAAACGCCCGTTACGGCGGTAATCAGCCCCACAGGCACGCGAACGTTGATATTTTTCAAGTTATTTTGCTTACAACCGCGCACTTCCAGCCACTTATCGCCCGCTTTCGCACGCACCGCAGGCACGCCTATCTTTCTTCTGCCCGCCAAATAATCCCCCGTAATCGACTGCTGACAGTTCATGATATCCGTCGGCGTACCGCACGCCACCACTTCCCCGCCGCGCACACCCGCTTTCGGACCGATATCCACGATATAATCCGCCTCGCGCATGGTGTCCTCGTCGTGCTCTACGACGATTAAGGTATTGCCCAAATCGCGCAAGCCTTTCAGCGAATGGAGCAGCTTTTCGTTATCCCGTTGGTGCAAGCCGATACTCGGCTCGTCCAAAATATACAACACGCCCGTCAACGCGCTGCCTATCTGCGTAGCCAAACGAATACGCTGACTTTCCCCGCCCGAAAGTGTTCCCGCCGACCTTGTCAGCGTAAGATAATTCAAGCCCACGTTGCGTAAAAATCCCAAGCGGTTGTTGATTTCCTTGATAATGGCGTCCGCAATAAGGTGTTCGGTGTTCGTCAAGGTTTCCGTCAAGCCGTCCATGAACGCGCACAAAGCGTCCACCGACATTTCGCATACTTCCCAAATATTTTTGCCGCCTACGGACACCGCCAACGCTTCCTTTTTCAATCGCTTGCCGTTACAGCTATCGCACGGAGCGTTACGCATTAACCGCTCTATTTCGTGCTTTACGCCGTCCGAGGTGGAAGTTCCGTACCGCCGTTGCAGGTTATTGACGTACCCTTCCCACGTCTTTTTGAAGCTACCCGAAAAGGAACGCGTGTGATATTCCATATCCACCCGCTCGTCGCTGCCGTACATTAAAATATCGTAAACGCCGTCGGGAAGGTCTTTGACGGGCACGTCCAGCGAAAACCCGTACGCGCGCGCCAACGCGCCAAGCTCCATAAGCGCCATCGAATTAGAACCCAAGCTCCAACCCGTAACCTTCATCGCGCCCTCGCGCAACGTCTTGGTTTTGTCGGGGCAGACCAAATCGGGATCGACAAACTGCTTAAATCCCAACCCCGAACAGGTAGGGCACGCGCCGTAAACGGTGTTAAAGGAAAACATACGCGGCTCTATCTCCTCAATGGAAATACCGCAATCGGGGCAGGCATAGTTTACCGAATACAAGGTTTCCTCCCCCTCGCAATCGATGATAACCAAACCGTTTGCAAGCTTTAAGGCGTTTTCCAAGCTGTCCGTCAACCGCTTTTGCACGGTGGGCTTTACCACAAGTCTGTCCACCACAACGGAAATATTGTGCTTGATATTCTTTTCCAGCTTGATTTCTTCCTGTAAATCGTAAACGATTCCGTCAATTTTCACTCTGCCGTAGCCGCTTTTTTTGAAGCCTGCAAGCTCTTTTGCGTACTCGCCCTTTCTGCCGCGCACCACGGGCGCGTTTATCAAAATTTTACTCCCCTCGGGCATCGCCATAACACGGTCGCAAATTTCATCCACCGTCTGACGGCGAATCTCTCTGCCGCATTTAGGGCAGTGCGGAATCCCTATCCGCGCAAACAGCAATCGGAAATAATCGTATATCTCCGTTACCGTTCCCACCGTCGAACGGGGATTGCGCGAGGTGGTTTTTTGGTCTATGGAAATGGCGGGGGAAAGACCGTCTATGCTTTCCACGTCCGGCTTCTCCATTTGACCCAAAAATTGCCGCGCGTACGAGGATAAACTCTCCACGTACCGCCTTTGACCCTCTGCAAATATGGTATCGAACGCCAACGTCGATTTTCCGCTCCCCGACAGACCCGTAAACACGGTAAGCTTGTTGCGGGGTATGGTTACGTTGATATTTTTTAAGTTGTTCTCTTTCGCGCCTTTTACTACAATCTCTTCCTGCATATTTTCACCTGCATTTCTATCTGCATTTCTATCTGAAAACGGAGTTTCCCCCCCGTTACGTCCGTTACTTGCCTGCCTTGCGTAATTTTAATTTCAGCTCGGCTATCTTTTCTCGTATTTCTATTGCCCGTTCAAAATCGAGTTGTCCGCTCGCCACCTTCATCAACGCTTTCAGCTTTTCTATCTCGTCGGGAATATCCTGCATTTTGATATCGTCGCTCGTGGCTTTCTTAGTGATATTCAGCGTGGATTTTACCTCTTTTACAATGGTCTTGGGGGTAATGCCGTGCGCGGCGTTGTACTCCGATTGTACCTTTCTGCGCCGCTCCGTTTCGCCTATCGCACGCTTCATGCTGTCCGTCATCACGTCCGCGTACATAATCACGCGCCCCTCGCTGTTACGCGCCGCACGCCCGATTGTCTGAATCAAAGAGGTATCGCTGCGCAAAAATCCCTCCTTGTCCGCGTCCAATATCGCCACCAGCTTCACTTCGGGCAGGTCTAACCCCTCTCGAAGCAGGTTGATTCCGCAAAGAACGTCAAATTCTCCCAAACGCAACCCGTTTACGATATCCACTCGCTCCAAAGTGTCGATGTCGCTGTGCATATATTTCACTTTTATCGAATGCTCTTTGAGGTAATCGGTAAGCTCCTCCGCCATTTTCTTGGTAAGCGTGGTAATCAAAACACGCCCGCCCTCGCCCACGACCACGCGTATCTCCGATAACAAATCGTCTATCTGACCCCGCGTCGGCTTTACCGTGATAAGCGGGTCTAATAAGCCCGTAGGCCTAATAAGCTGCTCCACCGCCTGCCCCGCCTGCTCCATTTCGTACGGAGCGGGAGTCGCCGACACGAACACCACTTGCGGAACGCGCGCGTCAAATTCGGGGAAGGTAAGCGGTCGGTTGTCGTACGCCGCCTGCATACGGAATCCGTATTCCACCAAATTTTTTTTGCGTGATAAATCGCCGTGGTACATGGCTCGAATTTGCGGAATGGTCATGTGGCTTTCGTCAATGAACACCAAAAATTCCCCTTGGGGGAAGTAATCTAATAGAGTAAAGGAAGGCTCGCCGGGGTGCCTGCCGTCGAAATATCGACTGTAATTTTCTATCCCGCTGCAATAGCCTATTTCGCGCATCATTTCCAAATCGTGCTCGGTGCGCTGTTTTAATCGCTGCGCTTCTAAAATTTTACCTGCGTCCTCAAACGCTTTCACTTCGCCGCGTAAGTCCTCTTCTATCATGCAAAGCGCACTGCGCAGCTTCTCCGTTCCCACCGCGTATTGGCTTGCGGGGAATATCAACACGTGCGAAAGTTCGTTTACCTTGTTGCCCGTCAACGCTTCCACTTCGTAAATTTTCTCTATCTCGTCCCCGAAAAACTCCACCCGAATCGCCACTTCCGAATTGGAAGCAGGGAAAATTTCCAAGCTATCCCCGCGTACTCGAAAGGTAGAACGCTTGAAATCTACGTCGTTACGGGAATATTGCAATTCTATCAGCTTGCGCATTAAATCGTTGCGTTCCCATTCCATACCCGGGCGCAGGGAAAGGGATAAACGGAAATATTCCTCGGGCGCACCAAGTCCGTAAATGCACGATACGGACGCCACTACGATAACGTCGCTCCGCTCCATTAACGACCCCGTCGCACTGTTACGGAGCTTGTCTATTTCGTCGTTCATGCTCAAATCTTTTTCGATATAGGTATCGGTGGAGGGGATATAGCTTTCAGGCTGATAGTAATCGTAATAAGAAACGAAGTATTCCACACGGTTTTCGGGGAAAAACTCCCTAAATTCGTTACAAAGCTGCGCCGCCAAAGTCTTGTTGTGCGCGATGACGAGCGTGGGGCGTTGCACGTTTTGTATCACGTTCGCCATGGTAAACGTTTTACCGCTGCCCGTTACGCCGACAAGCACCTGCGCGCGCATACCGTCTAACACTCCCTCCGTCAGCTTTGCTATCGCTTGCGGCTGATCCCCCGTAGGAGAATACGGAGCGTGTAACTTAAATTGCATAATTCTATCCTCCTTTTGCGAAGAATTTGCCTGACAAAGCGCAACCGCGTTTTTCAACAAACATTTGTTTAATTATAGCATATTTATTCTAAAAAGTAAACGGTTTGAGGGGGATTTTCAAAATATCCGTTTCAAGATAACGCCCACCAAAAACGCGATAACGGCGGAAGCGATAGAAAAAGCGAGCTTTAACGCCAAATCCCGCTTTTGTTGCAGAACGCAACGCTTGTAGGCATACCCGCTGGGATTGAGGGAGATGACGTACATTTTTTCGCCCTTTCTTTCGGAGGAGAGCAGCTGAAAGTAATCGTCCAAAGCCAGAGCGGATAAAATGTTTTCTATCTGTTCTTCGGTGTACTTCTTTTTAGCGGGAAGCAGAGCGGCAAGCTCGGCAGGCGAAATCAGGCACACGCCCTTGCCCTGACACAGAGTATATACCGCACTCATCACGTCGCTTTCCCGTTTGTTTAGCATACACTTTCCCCCCCCTCCTGTTTCCGAAGCCAATGCAATATAATACGAACACGATTTTGAGTGGCGGATTTTGCCGCCTATTACGTTAAAATCCTTGCCAAACCGTCGGGTTTGGCTTCGGCTTTCGCCTTATATCCGTCTAAAATCCGCCTACTGAAAATTGCAAGCACGCAAAAGAGCGTATTTTAAGATGGATTTTGTCAAAGGCGACCGCAATCGTACACCCGTACTATAAGGGCGAATTTGGCATAAGACGCTTAAAAGATGCCTTTTGCGCGGGTTCGTATTATATTGCATTGGCTTAGTCTTTGCAATTTTTTGTGCTTTCATGCAAAAACGGTCGGTAGCAATCTGCCACCGACCGTTAATTTATTAGATGATAGGGGTCAAGGGGCGATGCCCCTTACTTTTGCTTATGTACCCCAAGGGGTAGGCACGCCGTCCACGTAATGCCAATACTTTCCGTTATCCTGTGGCACGTCCCCCTCGTTTTCGATATAGTAATACCGTGTGGCAGAGGTTAAATCGTCGTTACCGTCATCATTAATGTTAATGCTATCCCAATCCTCTACCGTACCTTTATAATACACACTTGTTAAATTGTCGCAATCCTTGAACATATAACCTTCGATGCTAATTAAACTGTCGTCAATTACCACGCTTGTTAAACTTGCGCAACCACCAAACGTATAACCCCCATTGCTAGTTAAACTACCGTTTATTACCACACTTGTTAAATTGCTACAACCAGAGAATGCCCCATACCCAATGCTGGTTACACTGTTGGGGATTTCTACGCTTGTTAAATTGCTACAATAAGAGAACGCAAAATCTCCAATGCTAGTTACACTGTTAGGAATTTCTATGCTTGTTAAATTGAGGCAATTCCCGAACGCATCCTCCCCAATGCTAGTTACACCGTTGGGGATTTCTATGCTTGTTAAATTGTCGCACTCATCGAACGCAAAATCCCCAATGACGGTTACACTATCGGGTATTTTTATGCTTGTGATATAAGTATTCGCAAACGCACTCTCTCCAATTTCCGTTACGGGCTTTCCATTATAGGTAGAAGGAATTACAATATCGTTTCCTGCTGCAAGACCTATCCCCATTACACAGTATTCGTCTTTCCCCGCGATTTGTTGATACTGCAAATCACTCGCGGATTCCGTCGATGAAATTGTAGGAAGCTCGATAGCAGGCAATGTCGTGCCGTCCGTAAGCGTTATTATCAATTTGCCGTTTTCATCTACCTCTACACTTTGTATTCCTGCGCCCGTTTCGCCTTTTTCACCTTTTTCGCCTTTTTCTGCACACGCACTAAAAGCAAACGCCGAACAGCACGCCGTTAAAATACTCAACAATCCTACCAAAAATTTTCTTGTCTTTTTCATAAAGACCTCCTATAAAAAGCACCTTGTCCAAAGCCATACATAAAAATTTATATTTACTATAATTATATTATAGTAACAATTTTTGTTACTGTCAAGCGAAAAGTAACTGAAAATGTTACAATTTTGATATGATAAGTTTTAAGGAAAGATTAAAAGAATTGCGTATTGAAAGAAATATTACGCAACAAGAATTAGGAAATATTGTCAATATGTCTAAAATGGCAATTTCGCATTGGGAAAAGGGACATAGCGAGCCAAGCCTTTCTCAACTGATTATCTTATCCGATTATTTTGAGGTAAGCGTTGATTATCTCATTGGAAAAACCGAAATATTATAAAACAGGATTTTGACCGACAACAATCGTCAAATCCTGTTTTTTATTCATAAAAAGGTTTCGCCGCGGGCGCACCCGCCGTAGCAGATTCTTCGTTTTTACTTGACAGCAATAACCTCCACTTCTATCTTCACCCCTTTCGGCAAATCCTTTACCGCCACACAGCTTCGAGCGGGTTTGGTGGTGAAGTATTTGGCATATACGGCGTTAAATGCGGCAAAATCCGCGATATCCGCCAAGAAACAGGTGGTTTTTACCGCCTTTTCAAACGAACTCCCCGCCGCTGCAAGCACCGCGCCGAGATTTTTCATTACCTGCTCGGCTTGTTCTTCAATGGTTACTGCTTCCACGTTCCCACTCGCGGGATTGATAGGAATCTGACCCGAAGTAAATACCATATCCCCGCACACAATCGCCTGCGAATAAGGTCCTATCGCCGCGGGGGCGTTTTCCGTTGCTACCGTCTTAATTTCCATAATGATATTCTCCTTATTTTGCTATAAAAGCTTAAAGCAACTTAAATCCGAAATCGGTAAGCGCTTTCTTAATTTGCGCAATATGCTGGTAATTTCTCGTTTCCAAAATAATACGGAGATAACACCCGTTGACGTCCGAGCCCTCGTTGGCACGCTCGTGATGCACGGAGGTTACGTTGCCTCCGAGGTCGGCGATAATTCTGGACACGTTTTTCAGCTGACCGGGTTTATCCATAAGCTCTATCATCAGCTGACAGCTTCTGCCCGACATCAGCAATCCGCGCTTGATAACACGCGATAAAATGGTTACGTCGATATTCCCGCCCGAAAGCACGCACACCGCCTTTTTGCCTTGGATATCCACCTTATGGAACATCGCCGCGGCAACCGCTACCGCGCCCGCGCCCTCCGTTACCAATTTGTGCTGTTCCATGAGCGCAAGGATAGCCGCCGAAATTTCGTCGTCGGATACGGTAACAATCTCATCTACGTATTTTTGGCAAAGCTCGTAGGTATGCTCGCCCGGTTTTTTCACGGCAATACCGTCCGCAATCGTCGAAACGGAAGCAAGCTCTTCAATCTTTCCGTCCGCAACGGAATTTTTCATCGACGGAGCACCCGCCGCCTGTACACCGTATACTTTAATTTTAGGGTTGATAGTCTTTACCGTATAGGCGATACCCGAAATCAGACCGCCGCCGCCAATCGGCACGATTACCGCGTCCAAATCGGCGATTTGGTCCACCAATTCCAAAGCGATAGTGCCCTGACCCGCAATGACGTCCTCATCGTCAAAGGGGTGAATAAAGGTATAACCTTTTTCGTCGCGGAGCTGTAAAGCTCGGTTATACGCGTCGTCGTAAACGCCCTCTACAAGGCACACTTCCGCTCCGTAGCTTTTGGTGGCTTCCACCTTGGAAATGGGTGCGCCGTCGGGGAGGCAGATAACGGCTTTAATACCGTTTTTCTGCGCGGCAAGCGCAACGCCCTGCGCATGGTTGCCCGCCGAACAGGCGATAACGCCGCGTGCTTTTTCCTCTTCGGAAAGCTTGGTCATTTTATAGTACGCTCCGCGCACCTTGAACGAACCCGTAATCTGCAAATTTTCCGTTTTGAGATACAGTTGCGCGCCCTCGCAAAGCTTGGGAGCATAAATTACGTCCGTTTTTCTGATTACGCCTTTGAGCGCATTGCTTGCTCTGTACACGTTGTCAATCGTCAACATATCAATTCCTACCTTTTTGTAAAATGTTCGTAAAATATATTTCGGCGTATCGGCGTATCACCGTATCGTCGCCTGCCGCTTTGCTTACAACAGACTATCCACAAACTGCTCTGCGCACCGTGCCGAACGGTTGCCCTTTTTCAGCGCAAACGCTTCCGCTTTGATTTCCAGCTCTGCAACGGGCATATCCACGCCGTGCTTTTGCGCAAGCTCCCGCACGATTTCCAAGTACAAATTCTTGTTGGGTTTGGAGAACAGAACCACCAACCCAAACCGCTCGGACAACGACAGCGTTTCCTGCATGGTGTCGTTTCTGTGCACGTCATCGCCGTCTCTGTCGGAAAAGCTTTCCTTTATGATATGCCGACGGTTGCTCGTCGCATAAATCACCGCGTTTTCCGCTTTCGCGCTCGCCGAACCCTCCAACGCCGCTTTCAGCATACTGAAATTGTCGTCGCTGCGGTTAAACGCAAGGTCGTCGATAAAGATAATAAATTTCAACGGATTGCCGCTGATTTTTCCCATAACGAACGGCAATAAAGAAAGCTGGTCCTTGCGAAGCTCGATAAGCCGAACGCCCTCGGCAAAAAACGCGTTCGCCACCGCTTTCACCGTGGAAGATTTTCCCGTACCCGCGTCGCCGCAAAGCAGCGTGTTGGCGGCAGGTCTGCCCTCCACAAACGCACGCGTGTTGGCTACCACCTGACCGCGTTCCGCTTCGTACCCGATAAAGCTGTCCATGCCTATCTTGTCCGCGCTGACGATAGGCTCTATCTCCTTTTCGTCGGAAAGACGGAACATACTATGCGTAGAGAAAATACCGTAGCCGTACTTGCCGATATTTGCCAGTCTTCCCCCATACAGGGCACCCATGTCTGCGTTGAACGAGGTAAAAGCAGGTAATTCTTCCACCGAAATCCCCATGTCCGCAGCAAAATCGTCTGCGGTAAGCGAAGCGAACGAAGAAAACACCGCAAACTCCCGCTTGGCAGACCGCACGATATTTTCGTCTATCGCTTTGCCCGCCGCAACGCTTTTTACGTACACGTTTTCGTCCTCAAACACAAGCTTTTTGACAAGCTCCGTGAGGTTTCCGCCCTCTTTATATAATACGGAAACAAAGTCCGCATACGCGTCAAGCCGCTCCGTTTCGCCGCATTCCGCGCTGTAAACGTAATTGCCAAACCGCTCGAAAAGCTCCTTTTGCAATACGCCGCGGAACACCGCACACGAGGTCAGACTCCGAAAAATTGTCCGAATATCCTTTCTCGACATTATGCCAACGCCTCGATAATTTTATCCGTCATTTGCACGGTGGAAAGCGAATTTTCGCCGCCACGCAAGTCCGCAGTACGGCAACCTGCATTGAGCACCTTATCCACTGCCGAAACAATGGCTTCGCTCGCCTCTTTTTCATCAAAGGCATACAACAGCATCATCGCCGCCGAAAGCACGGTGGCTATGGGATTTGCCTTGTTTTGACCCGCAATATCGGGCGCAGAACCATGAATAGGCTCGTACAAGCCGCGCGTATTATCCGAAAGAGAAGCGGAGGGCAGCATACCGATAGAGCCGGTAATTTGCGACGCTTCGTCCGACAGAATATCGCCAAACATATTGCTGGTTACGATTACGTCAAATTGAGAGGGATTGCGCACCAACTGCATTGCCGCGTTATCCACAAGCATATCGGAAAGCTCCACGTCGGGGTATTCCGCCGCTATTTCGTGCACGATTTTTCTCCATAAACGAGAGGTTTCCAACACGTTGGCTTTGTCGATACTCGTCAGCTTTTTACGGCGTTTTCTCGCCGTTTCAAACGCCACGCGCGCAATACGCTCTATTTCCATACGGCTATACGCTTCCGTATCGTATGCCTCTTCGCCGTATTTCCCCTCACGGTAACCGCGTTCGCCAAAATAAATACCGCCCGTCAGCTCGCGCACGATCATAATGTCAAACCCGTTTTCCACAATATCTGCACGGAGCGGGCATTCCCCTTTCAATGCAGGATACAACTTTGCAGGACGAAGATTGGTAAACAGCCCCATCGCCGCACGAATCCCAAGCAGAGCCTTTTCAGGGCGCACGTTCCCGGGGAGCGTATCCCATTTCGGACCGCCTACCGCGCCCAACAATACGCTGTCGCTAGCAAGACAACCCTCTACCGTTTCTTCGGGCAGGGGCTTGCCGCAAGCGTCGATTGCCGCACCGCCGATAAGGTAGGGAGTAAAGGTAAAGCCGATGTCGTACTTTTTACCTACCGCCTCTAATACGCGCACTGCACTGTCCACGATTTCAGGTCCGATTCCGTCCCCTCTTAATAATCCTATTTTATACTGTTTCATACCATTCACCTCATACATGGTAGCTTATTCTTCGTTTTTACAAAACGCCGTTTTTAATCGAGGACACTAACCCCCCATTCTCAATAATGCGCTGAATAAACGCAGGGAAGGGTTGCGTTTTGAACGTTTTACCCGTCGTTTTGTTGATAATCAAGCCCTCGTCCAGATTGGCTTCTACCAAATCGCCGTCAGCAATTCCGTCCACCGCTTCAGGGCATTCGACAATCGCCAAGCCGATATTGATAGCATTGCGGTAAAATATCCGAGCAAAGCTTCTTGCAATTACCACGGAAATACCGCTCGCCTTGATAGCGATAGGCGCGTGTTCACGGGAAGACCCGCAACCGAAATTGTACCCCGCCACCATAATATCGCCCGCGCATACCTTTTTGGTAAAGTCCTTGTCGATGTCCTCCATGCAGTGCGATGCCAATTCCTTGTGATCGCTGGTGTTGAGATACCGAGCGGGAATAATCACGTCCGTATCCACGTTGTCGCCGTATTTTATCGATTTACCGTTAAATATCATAACCGTTTCACTCCTTATATGCACGCTTTATAACGCAGCGGGATCGGCGATTTTGCCCATCACCGCACTTGCCGCCGCCACCGCAGGCGAAGCTAAATACACCTCCGACTTCACGTCGCCCATGCGCCCGACAAAGTTTCTGTTGGTAGTTGCCACGGCGCGCTCGCCCGCCGCCAAAATACCCATATAGCCGCCCAAACAAGGTCCGCAGGTGGGAGTAGAAACCACGCAGCCCGCCTCGATAAATATCTTCAACAGCCCGTTTTCCATGGCTTTGAGATAGATATCCTGCGTTGCGGGAATGATGATTGCACGCACTCGCTTTGCCACCTTTCTGCCTTTCAAAATGGAAGCTGCTTCCTCCAAATCCTTGTAATGACCGTTGGTGCAAGAGCCTATTACCACTTGGTCGATTGCCACGTCGCCAATCTCGTCAAACGTCTTGGTGTTTTCGGGCAAATGCGGGAATGCCACGGTGGATTTGATTTCGCTCAAATCGATTTCGTACGTTTCGTCGTACACCGCGTCCTCGTCCGCTTTGTAGGCAACGAAAGGTCTGTCCGAACGCTCTTTCACGTACGCTTCCGTCTGTTCGTCCACCTCGAAAATGCCGTTTTTCGCACCCGCTTCAATCGCCATGTTGGCAATGGTGAGTCTGTCGAAAACGGTAAGCGACTGCACGCCCTCGCCAACAAATTCCATAGATTTATACAGTGCGCCGTCCACGCCGATTTTACCGATGATATGCAAAATAACGTCCTTGCCCGACACGTACTTATTCAGCTTGCCTTTGAGGACAAACTTGATAGCAGACGGAACCTTGAACCAAGCCTTACCCGTCGCCATACCGCACGCCATGTCGGTAGAACCCACGCCCGTAGAGAACGCGCCGAGCGCGCCATAGGTACAGGTGTGCGAATCCGCGCCGATGACCACGTCGCCGGGCACAACCAAGCCTTTTTCGGGGAGCAGAGCGTGTTCAATACCCATTCTGCCCACGTCGTAAAAGTGGGTTACTTGGTGCTCGTCGCAGAAATCGCGGCACATTTTGCACTGCACGGCGGCTTTGATGTCCTTGTTGGGAGCAAAGTGGTCCATAACCATGGTAACCTTGTCCTTATCGAACACGTCCGTCGCGCCGATTTTTTGAAATTCTTTAATCGCCACAGGCGAAGTAATGTCGTTACCGAGAACGCGGTCTAAGCTTACCAAAATAAGCTGACCTGCTTCTACCGATTGCAATCCCGCGTGTGCCGCGAGAATTTTTTGTGTCATTGTCATTGACATAGTTTTATCCTCTTTTTTATTTACTTTTGTGGCAAGCCCCGCCGTTCGTCGCCAAATAAGGGTCAAGGGACAATGTCCCTTGCGGATTGTAAAGGCAGAGCCTTTACGACCCTCTGTCAAGAGCCGCCAATAGGCGGTAACGGACGCACACAAGCAAAACGCAGTTTTGCGCCTTACCGCGTTAGCGGTCAATCGCCGTTGGACGAAAGACAACCAAGGAAAACGCACCGCAACGAAGTATTGCGTAGCATATTCTTCGTTTTTACTCCGCGTCGTTTTTACCTGTTGATGATTGCCCCTTTATCCGCCGAACTCACCTGCGCCGCATATCGTTTCAAATACCCGCTTACTTCCTTTTTCTTGATGGGCATTTCCGCTTTACGCTTGGCAATCTCCTCGTCGGACACTTTCAGCTCAATTTTATAATTAGGAATATCGATAGCGATTTTATCGCCGTCTTTCACGTATGCAATCACGCCGCCCGAAACCGCCTCAGGCGAAACGTGCCCGATAGACGCACCGCGTGTCGCGCCCGAAAATCTGCCGTCGGTGATAAGCGCAACGTCTTTGTCCAAGCCCATACCCGCTATCGCGGAAGTGGGGGATAACATTTCACGCATACCCGGCCCGCCCGCAGGACCTTCGTAGCGAATAACCACCACGTCGCCCTTGACGATTTTTCCACCGTAGATAGCGGCAATGCATTCCTCTTCGCTTTCATATACCTTCGCAGGTCCTTCGTGCACCAGCATTTCAGGAGCAACCGCCGCCCGCTTCACCACGCACCCGTCAGGCGCAAGATTGCCCTTTAATACGGCAATACCGCCCGTCTTGGTAAACGGATTCTCCACCGT
>JAZOPT010000033.1:0-35631 GCA_045655725.1 Candidatus Scatosoma sp. | reverse complement strand
TATCAAAAAGCAAACGACGGCAAGCACCGCCGAAAGCACAACGTACAACACTTTGCATTTTTCGGGAGTCTTACCGCTTTTGTTTTTCTTGTTATCTTTTTTCTTATCCGCGTCCGTTTCCGTGCCTGTTTCAGCGTCCGTTTTTGCGTCCGTTTCGCTTGATTGCGGTACGGCTTCCGACTCACTTTCTTTCCATTCCTCGCCGTCTTTACTGTACGGATTTCTGCCCATATCTTCTCCTTGCCTTATCGGCTTATCTACTCGGCGTTGCCGCCTATCATTTCCCCAACAAACGGTGCAATACCGTCAACACTCTAAAGGACACGGCGTCCGTGAACGAACGGATATTCAAGCCCGTCGCCTTTTCTATCTTATCCAAACGGTATAAAAGAGTGTTGCGGTGCATATACAAATTACGCGAGGTTTCGCTTACGTTTAAGCTGCTGCGTAAAAACTCCTCCGCAGTACCCAGCATTTCCTCGTCCTCGAATATCTCACGGAAATTTTCGTCCGTTAAATCCGCCAAATAATCGACAAGCTTGTTTTCGGGCAATTCCTCTAACATTCTTACCAACAGGAAATCCCGATACGAATGCACGTTGCCTTTCACTTCAAACACGTCCGCATACCGCAACGCGTTCTCCGCACGCGCGTACGAGTGCATAATATCCTTTATTTCGTATTCCGTAGAGCCTACGCCCACCGAAACGTTTAACCCCAACTCTTCTTTCAGCGATTGCACCAAAAATTCCGCGTAATCCACCGCCGAGCGGTAATCGTTTTCCGTTTTGTCCATAAAGCGAACCAAGGCGCAGGTGTCCTCGCTCATTTGCACCGCCACGTCCAAGCTGTTGCCACCGTATTGGCGAATCACTTCAATAGTATCCTCCATAAGTTTTGGAATCCGCAACACCAACGCAAAGCACGCATAACCGCGCACGGAATATTTCATCGCATACTTATATACCCCCAAAGAGGAGCATTCGCCAAGCAAAATGCGCTTTAAGTATTCCGATTTGGAAAGCTCCGCCTCCCGTTCGGTAAAGCTTTCGATATAGGAGGGAAGCAGTGCCGCGTAATTTTTCTCCGTTTGCGTCGCGCCCTCCAACACACCGATATACCCCGTATTTTTGAACGTAAATCTAAAAAAGGTATAAGTTCCGTCGTCGGTAACTCCCTCAAATTGTTTATCGCAGACCACGCCGTTTTTCGGTCGGCTATTCTCCGCATAAAAAGTAAAGTTTACGTTTAACGTTTGCGACGTTTGTTGTATGATTTTTTCCAGCTCCGTCATGTGGGGTTTTCCTCCGCTTTGGCTTTTGTAGGCATTTTTGTTTATGCTATACCCCTATTATACCCCAAATGCAAATTTTTTTCAAGGGTTTTTCGACATAAGCCTACCTTTCCATAAGCTTTTTTTGAAAATTTCTTCTTCTTTTCACAAATATCCGCCGAAATTTTTTTCTTTCTTATTGACATATTTTTTAGAAAGTGATATAATACAATAAATCAATAGATTTAATGTGCCTTACTGCCGCCGTTTTCGGCTTATCCCTATCACGCACGGCACGTGGGTATTCGACAAATCTTATATGAAATAACCTTAGGAGAGTGTTTATGAATCCCTTAAACGCAAACGTAGTAGAGTACGCCCCCGCAAATTATGAGGTCGCACCCGAAGCGCTCCCCGAAACCGCTGTAACGGAATCGGAAACGCCCAAAAAGAAAAACGTAGCGGCTCGCATTTTTGCGCCCCTGTTTTCCGTTGCTACCGTACTGGTTGCGCTCCTTTTGAACGTAAAGGTGGCATTAGAAGCAAACGTTATCAACGGTACGCTGTACAAAGCAATTGCAAGCCTGTTCAAGGGCGGCGTTGCCAAAGCGTTCGGCTTGCCCGTTTTAACAAACGCTATCAATATGTCGCAAAAGCTTGCAGGACTTGCGCTGTACGGCGTTTTGGCTCTGCTTGCCGTTAGTGCGCTGCTTGGTATCGTTACTATTTTCTGTTCTAAGAAAGCACCCGCCATGCTTCGTGCTACGGTTTATCTTTTCACCGTCGGCTTCGCATTGAACGCGGCAAACGCTTTTATGTTCCGTTATTATATTGCGGATAAAGTATTGTTAGACCTTGTATCGATCGCCTGTGCGGCGGTTGGTGCGCTTGTGTATTTCGTGCTTGCCGTAGCGAAAAACGGAAAGAAAGCTTGGCTTTACGCTTTGCAGTTTGTGCTCTCCGTCGCGGCGGTTGGCGCTGCCGTTTGGTGCGCTACCCACTACACCGCTGACTTTATCAACGGCGTAAGCAAGGGTTTGAGAGGCGTTGTCAAATATAAGTACGTGTTTATCGCTATTCTTGGCGTATCGGCGTTTACCTTGCTTGTCGGCAGTATCCGTATGCAGACCAAGAAAGGCTTGGTTTTGGATTTAATCCGCTACATATTGCAATTTATCGTTGGCGTTGCCCTTTGCTATATCGCTATCATGAGCAAAGCAGCCAGCAAGCTGTTCTTGGTGTTCGCCATTGTGGCGGCTGCCGTTTCCCTTTTGCAAATGATTCTCTGCGTATTGCAAATGAAGGGCAAGAAAGAAAAGAAAGCGAAAGCGGAAAAGAAGGCGAAGAAGGAAAAGAAAGCAAAACAGCCTGCAAAGGAAGAAGTTGCTGCTCCCGCGCCTGCACCTATGCCCGCTCCGATGCCCATGCCTGCGCCCGCGCCCGTAATGGCAACGGTTGCAGCACCCGCCCCCGCTCCTGTAGCGGCTCCTGCGGCACCTGCTCCCGTTATGGCAGCAACCTCCGAATATATCGTAGAAGAATACGCGGAAGCGTTGCCTTATGACGGCGGTCCTGTGGAAGGCGTTGCTTTGGCGCAAGAAGTGAACCCCACTTATGTTGCTCCTACGCCCGCACCCGTACAAACCGCTGGCTACGATTTCTATAATTCTAAGAGCTTCGACCCGTTCATCGCAGTATTGAACGACAAGGAAAGAAACGAATTTACCGAATTGTTTATTGTAAAATACAGAGGTTTGATGCCGGAAATCCCCGACTACACCGTGGGCGGCGATAACAAAGAATTCTTCCGCAAGCTGTTTATTTACCTCGGTCAGTACAGAGACCGTATTCCCGACGGATTGCTTGCAAAGATTTATCAATACACGATTAAAATGCAATAAGCAAAACCTTACGAAACACAAATCCCGAACCGCATGGTTCGGGATTTTTCTTTTATGGAATATACAGGAAAAGGTCAATATTTGATTTTCACCAAAATACCACCGTCAGGAGTAACCGTTCGTTCTGCGCAAAGGGAATCAATGAGATACAATCCCCTGCCGTTTTCCGCCAAGACGTCGGCGTTTTTGCTTATTTTCGGCGGCACGTATACTACGGAAGAATACACCGTTACCTCCACAAATCCGTCCTTTACGCCGCCTTGCAGCTTTGCTTTGCCGTCCGAATGGCGCAGCACGTTTCCAAGCAACTCGCTGGCAATCAAGCGGCTATCGAAAACGCGTTCGCTCGGCACTTTCTTTTCCGTTAAAAACAGGCAAAAACGGGCGATTGCGTCTTTCATCGTCGTATAGTCGTGTATTTCAAAAATCACCCTTTTTACCCCCTTTACCGTACTTTTCTTTTACTTTTTACTTTACAAACTGTCTTTTAAGCTATCCTTTAATTTCAATAATATTTTGCGCTCCATACGAGAAATGAACATTTGCGAAACCCCTAAGCGTTTTGCCGTTTCGCTTTGCGAAAGCTCGTCCACGTAACGGTATTTGACAAGCGCACGCTCCGTTTCGGTAAACTGCTTCATCGCCGCGCGGAGCGTTTCTTTTACCTCAAAATTCTCATACGCTTCCTCGTCGTCGGCAAGCAGCGAATACAGCGTACGGTTTTCGCCGTTATCCGTTTCGCTCGTCATGCCGTCCAACGACACCACGCCGCCTACTTCCATAGATTTTACCACTTCTTCTTCCGAAAGCGAAAGCGCGTCGGCTATCTGCTTTACGTTGGGCTTTTTCCCATGTTCCGCTTCGTATTCCGCAGAATACTTGCGTACCGCACTGCCAATTTCGCTTAAACGGCGCGGAACTTTAATCAGCCTCGATTTATCACGGAAATAGTTTTTAATTTCGCCCGTAATGGTGGGCGTGATAAACGTGGTAAACTGCATTCCCATAGTCGGGTCGAAACGGTCGATTCCACGCAAAAGCGCATACGACGCCACTTGTTTTAAGTCGTCGTATTCCACACCGCGCCCCACAAACTTTTTCGCAAGAATGTCGGCTATGTAGAGATACTTCTCGGCGATTTGATTTCTAATTTTGATATCGCCGCTCTCTTTGTAGCGCGCAAACAGCGCGTTTACCGTTTCTTCTGCCATTTTTCAGCCTTCAAATGCAATCTTTTCTACTCTGTCCGTTTTAGGGTCGGTAACAAAAGTTACGTCGCCAATCAGTGCGGCAAGCAACGCGCGGGAGATTTCGTTCTCCACACTTTCTTCTTTTATCGGCGTAGCCTCTTCGCCCTGCATTTCACACGCCAACGTTTCGCCTACCGTGAAGCACACGTTGGCGCGGGCATACCCGTTGCGGCGCAAAATAAGCAAGCTTTCCGTAACGCATACCTTATAATCCTCTGCGGTATCCACGTCAAAGCCCGCAAGCGCACAAAGCCCGCCCGTCGTCAAACGAATGGTGGTGAGATATTCTCCCGTCAAAGGGAGTGTAATGGTAAACTTTTCCATAATTACGCAATCTCCATAACGCTATCCAGCGAGCAAATCAAAAACAGCTTTTTAATTTTCGACTGCAAGCCGACAAGGCGCACAACGTGACCGTCCGCTTTCAGCTGTTTATGAATTTTCACAAACGTACCCAGCGTTGTGCTATCGATAAAATTAAGCTTATCGCATTGGAAAGTAACGTTTGCATTTGTCTCTCGATACCCGTCCATTACCGTCTGATAAAACGCTTCCGCGTTGCCCAAATCGATATCGCCCGAAAGGGATATCTGCAATTCGCCGTTTTCTACACCGATGATTTTTACTTCTTCCATGTTACTTCATCTCCAAAGTTTTCTATTTTATATATACCACAAAAACTTCTCTTTTAATCATTACGCCATAATGGGCACAATATTCAGCAAAATACCGATTACCACGGACGTTATATAGCAAAACGCAATCAACGCCACGTTGCGTTTCCACTGCTTTACACTGCGAAGCAGCACCACAAATCCCATACCCGCATTGGCGCAAAGCCCCGCCACGCACGAACCGAACGTGATTGCTCCGCTTAAAAACGCCTCCGTCAATACCACGGACGAAGCGCAGTTGGGGATAAGACCTATCGCGCAAGCAATCAGCGGTTGGATAAACCTGCCACGATGCATAAACGAAATAAACGCTTCTTCGCCGACGCTATGCACAATAGCCGTCAAAACGAAATTAACCAAAAAGATAAAAGCCGCCACTTTCAGCGCGTGCAACGCGGGATAAAGCAGGTACGTTTTCCAGCCGTTTTCCCCGTCGTGCGGTCTGCCGCAGGAGCAAACCACGTCGCCATCGCGTTCGTCCATATATCTACCGATGAAAATTTCACGCGTGCTTGTCGGCGATTTCTCTGCCGTTTTCGGCATTTCAACGCATACCTGCCCCCGTCCAATCGTCTTTAACACGCCGTCCACACCGTAGCCCACCGCAATACCTGCCACAATTTTGACAAGCAGCATGGGCAACACCCAAACAGCTCCCGTACCAGACGAAAGCAGAATGATAAACGCCTCGTCGCTGGTTGCAAAAAAGATAGCAAGCAGAGTGCCCACCGTGATATATTTACGCTGATACAGCTTCGCCGCCATGACGGAAAATCCGCATTGCGGGATAAGACCTGTCGCCGCTCCCACCACAGGCCCGAATTTACCGCCGAATTTGTTCGCGCTTTTTAAGTCCGTTTTATTTTCGATGAGCTCGATAAGAACGTACATCAAAAGTATCCACGGAAGCAAGGGCGCGGTGTCCTTTACGGCGTGCCATACTATCTCGAAAAAGTGTTCCATATTACGCGTTTTTTCCTTGATTTTGAGGTGTTTTTAGCGTTGCGGAAAGGGGAATGGAAGCTTTTGCGTTCAACGATAAATCGGCAAAATTGCCCAGCTTAAACTGCGTTAAACCCTCTGCGGCTATCATTGCGGCATTGTCCGTGCAATACCGCTTGGCGGGCAATACCAGCTTTAATCCCGCTTTATCGCAAGCCGACTGCAAGCTTTCGCGCAAATACCCGTTTGCGGCAACGCCGCCGCCTGCCGTTACCGTGCCCACGCCGCATTCCTGCGCAGCCGCCACCGTTTTCTCCACCAACACGTCTATCGCCGCGTTTTGAAAGGATTTCGCCACGTCCTCTATTTTGTACGGCTCGTTTTTTTGCTGTTTTGTATGGCAGTAATTTATAACCGCCGTCTTTAATCCGCTGTATGAAAAATTGTACCCGCCGCCGCCTTTGAGCATTTTCGGCATGGGAACGTTTGCCTCGCCCGACTTTGCCGCTCGCTCAATATTCGGGCCGCCGGGGTATTTCAAGCCCAACACGCGCGCCACTTTATCAAACGCCTCGCCCACGGCATCGTCCAGCGTTGCGCCCAAAATTTCAAAGTCTGTTTCCGTTTTGGTATGCAATATCGCCGTATGACCGCCGCTTGCCAACAGAGTAACAAAAGGAGGCTGCAAGTCTACGTCGTCCAAATACGCCGCGGCAAGATGACCGCGAATATGATTAACCGCAATCAGCGGTTTATTCAGCGCGTACGCAAACGCCTTTGCGAACGAAACGCCCACAAGCAACGCTCCAAGCAAGCCTGCGCCGTACGTTACCGCTACGGCGTCGATACCCGCATAGGTAATCCCCGCGTTTTTTATCGCGCGTTCTACCACCGCCGCCACCGCGTCCGTATGCGCTCGGGAAGCGATTTCGGGCACGACGCCACCGTACAGCGATTGCACGTTTGCGGACGAGGCAATTTCGTCCGACAAAATTTGCCGACCGCGAATGACCGCCGCCGCCGTTTCATCGCAAGAGCTTTCTATGCCCAAGATAACGGGGTCGGGTTTGTGAATATCTACGTTTTTCAATGCTTGATACAACATGAACTTCCGTCCTACAAAGAGTATAAACCGTATAAATAATACAAATAGAGTGTGAAGCGGCACGCTGTAACGTACCGCCAAAAATGAATTGCTTATTTATAGTTATGCTTTTTTCAAATAATCGATAACGAAGCCGTGGATATCGCCGTCCATAACCGCTTGAATATCCCCTTTTTCGTAGCCTGTGCGGTGGTCTTTCGCCATGGTATAAGGGCAGAACACGTACGAGCGTATCTGCGCTCCCCATTCTATCTTTTTCACGTCGCCTTTCATCGCCGCCGCCTCTGCTTGGCGTTGCTCTATCTTCTTTTCCAACAGCTTGGAACGGAGCATATTAAAGCACATCGCCTTATTTTGGAGCTGAGAACGTTCGTTTTGGCACTGCACTACAATACCCGTAGGGAAGTGCGTAATACGGACAGCCGAAGCCACCTTATTTACGTTTTGACCGCCTGCGCCGCCCGAATGGTAAATATCGATACGGATATCGTCGTCGTTGATTTCCACCTCGTTATCGTCCTCAACCTCGGGCATAACCTCTAACGAACAGAAAGAGGTTTGGCGGCGTTTGTTTGCGTCGAACGGAGAAATACGCACCAAACGGTGCACGCCCATTTCCGCTTTCAAGTACCCGTACGCATTTTCGCCCTCTACGCGGAAATCCACGCTCTTAAAACCTGCGCCGTCGCCTGCTTCTCTATCCAGCTCGTATACCTTAAAGCCCATTTTTTCGCAATAGCGGCAGTACATACGGTACAGCATTTGACACCAGTCGCACGCCTCCGTACCGCCCGCGCCCGCGTGCAGCGTGAGCATGGCGTTATGACTGTCGTATGGTCCTTTCAAAATGGCACGGATACGCATATCCTCGATATCCTTTTCCGCTACCGTCAACATTTCGTCCAGCTCTGCAATCAAACTTTCGTCTTCCGTTTCCTCGATAAGGTCGATAACGTCGCCTGCGTCGTTTAACGCCGTCGCACCCTTTTCATAGGAGGCTATCTTACCGCGAATTACCGAAATTTCACGCCCTATCTTGGTGGATTTCTCCAAATCCTGCCAAACGTCGGGGGATTCCTGTTCCTTTTCCAGCTCGGCAAGACGGGGGCGTAAATGCTCAATATCCAAAGCGTAGCCCGCTTCATTAAGCACTTCGCGCATATCTTGAATTTTTAATCTGTAATCGTCTGCTTTGAACATATATTTCCTTTATTTATCCGAATTATTTGTCCGAATTTTTCGTCTTTTCTGCCGTCTTTTCCGCACCGTCCGTGCCGTTGGCTGCGTTTGCGTTTGCTTGCGTCTGTTGCGCCTGTTGCATTGCCTGTGCGCGTGCCATAGCCTCTTTATAAGAGGTCATGTTAGTAATAGGCTCGGGCATCTGACGACGGAACGGACGTCTGCCCGCAGGTGCGCCCGCATTTGCGTTTGCGGCGGCGTTTGCCGTTACGGGTCTTGCCGCGGCAGGTGCTTGCACGGGAGCAGGTCGAATTTCCACCTTCACTTTCAGCAGAACGCTAATGGTGGTGCGTTGGATACGCTCGATCATTTCATCGAACATATCAAAGCCCTCTTTCTTATAAGAAATGATAGGGTCAACCTGACCGTATGCGCGCAGCGAAATACCCTTGCGGAGCTGATCCATCGCGTCGATATGGTCTATCCAATTTCTGTCCACGTTCATCAAGAGCACGCGGCGTTCTACGGAATAGAAATCGATACCCTGTTCTTTAAGCTGTTCTATCTTCTTTTCGTATTCCTTTTCTACCTTTTTGGAAATCTTCTTTAAGGCGAGCTCGTAATCCCACTTCATCAAGCGTTCGCGCGTAACGTAGTTTGTACCCTCGGGCAGCACTTTTGCTTCCAAAGCGGCGTTGAGTTCCGCCTCGTTCCAAAGTTCGGGCATATCCTCTACGTTGACTGCCGACGACAGCGTTTCCGCTACGTAATCGGGAATATATTTCAATACCTGATCGTGTACGTTTTCGCCGCGCAATACGTTCATACGTTCTTCGTACATAACCATACGCTGTTTGTTCATAACGTCGTCGTACTGCAAGACGTTTTTACGAATACCGAAGTTTCTGCCCTCTATCGTGCGCTGTGCGTTTTCAATACCCCGCGAAAGCATTTTCGACTGCAAGCAGGTATCTTCGTCTATCTTAAAGAAATGATACAACGCTTTCATTCTTTCGCCGCCGAAGCGCATAACGAGGTCGTCTTCCAGCGACAGGAAGAATACGGACATACCGATATCCCCTTGACGACCGCTTCGTCCACGAAGCTGGTTGTCGATACGGCGGGATTCGTGGCGTTCCGTACCGATAATGCAAAGACCGCCTGCCGCAATTACCTGCTCTTTCTCCGCGTCCGTTTCCTTTTTGTAATATTCGTACACCTTTTTATAGCGTTCGCGCAGAGCCTGAATTTTCTCGTCCACGTCCGTGATATACATACTGATAGCAAGCTCGATATCGTCGCGGTCTGCGCCCTCTTCACGAAGCCGCTTTTTCGCAAGATATTCGGCGTTACCGCCAAGCAGAATGTCCGTACCACGACCCGCCATGTTGGTAGAAATGGTTACCGCTCCAAGCCGACCTGCCTGCGCAACGATTTCCGCTTCGCGTTCGTGGTTTTTCGCGTTCAAAATGTTATGCTTTACGCCGTTGCGTTTGAGCAAACGGGAAATTTCTTCCGATTTATCTACCGACGAAGTACCTACCAAGATAGGCTGACCGCTAGCGTGGCGTTCCATAATTTCGTTAACGATAGCACGCTTTTTGCCGTCCACCGTCGAATATACCATATCGGGCAAATCCACACGCTGCACGGGACGGTTGGTGGGGATTTCCACAACGTCCAACGAATAAATGGTTCTAAACTCCGCTTCTTCCGTTTTTGCCGTACCCGTCATGCCCGAAAGCTTGGAATACAAACGGAAATAGTTTTGGAAGGTAACGGTGGCGTACGTCTTGTTTTCGCTGCGTACCTCCACGCCCTCTTTCGCTTCAATGGCTTGGTGCAAACCGTCCGAATACCGACGGCCTATCATCAATCTGCCCGTGAATTCGTCCACGATAACCACTTCGCCGTCGCTGACGATATAATCTTCGTCTAATTTGAAAAGCTTATGCGCCTTCAAGGCTTGCTGAATATGGTGATTCAAATCGGCGTGCTCTATCTCCGCAATGTTATCGATACGGAAGAATTTTTCCGCCTTTCTCGCGCCGCTGTCCGTCAGTTCTACCGTCTTTTCCTTGCGGTTGATGATGTAATCCCAATCCTTCGCCGCCGCAAGCGATTTTTTACCCTCGGGAGCTGCCGCCAACGCCGCCGCGCGCTTTTCTTCTAATTCCGCTTCGTAGTTTGCCTGTTCTTCCAAGGTCATTTTGGTATAGTCTACGTAGTCCTCGTCGTCCTCCGTATCCTCTACCACCTTTTTCTTCTTTTTCTTTTCCGCTTTCTTCGCCGCCAAAGCCGCGTCTTCCGCTTCCTTTAATTCGTCGTCAAAGCCGCCCGAAAGCGTGCGCACAAGTCTATCTACCTGCACGTACAAATCGGAGGATTTTTCCCCCTTACCCGAAATGATAAGCGGCGTTCTCGCTTCGACGATAAGAATGGAGTCCACCTCGTCCACGATTGCAAACGACAAATCTCTTTGTACCATTTTGAAAAGGTCGGTTTTGAGGTTGTCGCGAAGATAGTCAAAGCCGAACTCGTTATTCGTGCCGTAAACGATATCGCACTGATACGCCGCGCGCTTTTCGTCGTCCTCCATACCGGGAACGACAACGCCTACGGTAAGACCCATAAATTTATGCACCTTGCCCATCCATTCGGCGTCGCGCTTGGCAAGGTAATCGTTTACCGTAACGATATGCACGCTTTTGCCTGTAAGAGCGTTGAGATATGCGGGAAGCGTGGATACAAGCGTTTTACCCTCGCCCGTGCGCATCTCCGCAATTCTGCCTTGGTGCAAGCAGATACCGCCGATAATCTGCACGCGGAAGTGGCGCATATTGAGTACGCGCTTTGCCGCTTCGCGAAGCGCGGCAAACGCGTCGTATAAAATATCGTCCGTGCTTTCCCCCGCCTGCAATCTGCCTTTCAATACGCCTGTTTGCGCCTTTAACGTTTCATCGTCCATTTCCTGATATTTGCTTTCCAGAGCTTCCACCTGATCCGCCATTTTGTTCAGCTTCTTCAAGCTTCTTCTGCCGTCTCCGCTCATCAAGTATTTAATCAATCCCATGCCTATCTCTCCGATTTTGTTTTTACCCTGTTTTCGGCATTTGCCGCTACTTTATATTGTACAATATTTCCGCTGAAAATCAAAGCGTTTTCACGCCTGTTTTCCAAAAAAGTGCGATAAAACTGCTTTCTCTATCTAATAAATACTCTTTTTTATACCCGTTTTTGCTTTCAGTTAAACAAAAAGAGAAGCAAGCGTGCTTACTTCTCTTTTTGCTGTTTTTCCGTTTAACGGTTTAATTCAAACGTAATGCCGTATTCCAACGTGCTGTTGAACTCGTCCGTTTCCGCTCTGTAATTGTATTCCGTAGAGAACACAACCGTCAAGCGTTGTACGTCCACACCGCTGTTTTCAAGCGCGTTAAGCTTGGTTGCAAGGTCGGCAGAATCAATGGTAATCGTGCCGCATTCAAGACCCCAATACCACCAGCCGTAGCCGTATCTACCGCACCAATAAGCCGCTCTGCGCGATCTCAACGTTTTCTCGTGGTCGTAATCCACGTCAAGCTTGGTTTCGCCATCCAAGCCGTAGTTTACGAAAATTTGCACTTCGTACGCACGGTTCCACTTATTGAAGTAGCCAATCTTGTATTCGCCGTTTGCGCCGTCGTTGCACATATCTTCGATAACAAACGCGCCGTTTACGCCGTTAGACATTTCGATACCGCAATCTTGACATTCATATCTGCCCAACTCGTAATTATACGTTTCTCTATGACCGCTAGGCGTGGTTTTGTATTCCCACTCATGATTGCAAGCGATACAGTGCATTTCCACCAAACCGAACTGCGTACACGTTCTTTGCTTGATAGTGTCGCCCGTTCTCATTTGGTGATATACGCCCTCGAAATAGCTGTCTCTTACTTCGCCGTTTTCATCTAAATAGTGGCACGTACGGCGGCAGCTGTTATCGTATTCGTATCTGTAACCGGATCCGTATTCGTAATCGTAATAGAAGAGTTGACGTTCGTAAGAGCCGTATTCCGTTTCAAAATATTGCCATTTCCGCTCTTCCAACAAACCGTCTTGTACATGACAGTTTTCAGCTTGACATACACGTTTCTCCGTACGGATGCCCGTCGCTTCGTCGTAGTCGTATTCCCAATTCGTCGTGTGGCTGGCCATTTCCGTCTTACGGTCGGTTTTATTCCCGCTCTTATCCAAAGTTGTTCTGATACACAAGCAAGCGGTAGTGTATTCGTACGCATAACCGTATTTATCCACGTAGTCGAACGTGTAAATTCTACGCCCTTCCGCGTCATATTTTTCTACCTCCAACAAGCCGTTCTGTCCAAGCACACAGCCCTCGTTGGTACAACGGTATTCTACTGTAAGCACCGTGTTGTCGGCATTCCAGCTTTCCGTGCTTTCTCTGGCATGATATTCCCACGTATCGCTGAACAAATATACTTGATCGTACGTTGCGGGGATACCCTCTTCTGTGCCTACGGGATATTGCGCACCTAAGTAATATCTGCGATATTCCGTCGCCGTGCATTCGTTATACACCGTCCATGTTTCTACCGTGTAGGTGTAACCGCAAACACTGTCGCCGTTGTGATCGGTCATCACGCAACGGTAAATCTCGTAATTATGACCGCTACTTTCGATATACCCCTCGTTCAAATGCCCAAACTCGCACCGACCGTCCACGAATCCGCCGTACATGTCTTCTTTGCAAAGACAGCCGTCATAAACAAAGTACAGTTCGCCACAAGCAGAGCCTTCCAGCTCTATTCTGTTATTATAGTGATTCCAATAATGCCCGTCAGGATACCACGTATCGCGGTAGATTTCCTCGCCGCAAGAACCACACTTCTCAATGCGCATGATACCGTCCATACAGCTACCTGTGGGCTCTACAAGCTCATACGTCATCATAACAGAATGTCCTCTGTAATAACGGCTCTTTCTTTCCTCGCCGCATACGGCACATCTGTAACATTCTGTGCTTGCATCTTCACAGCTTTCCGCTTCTTCCGCGTCCACCAACACCCATACGTGCGGTTCGTCCAAGGAGAATTCGTCAAGGTCAGCATTGTAGTAAATAGGTGTGCTATAATAAGCTCTACCGTCTTCAATTTCTTCCATTAAAGCGTCAATGTCAAGCTCTGTGCCGAGGATTTCGCCGTCAAGCGATTCATATACAACGTACTCTACGTAACCGTGAATTCTGTATGAGCTTACAACGTATTGTTTCCAACCGCTGCAGCTATCCATAATCTGCAAGCCTTGATCGGGAGCAAGCAATCTCGCGCCCATGTCGTAATCGCTAATCGGCATCGAATATTTATAGCACTGCTTGCCGTTGTACGTGGTAAGTTCGGGAATAACGCTTTGATAGCGGTCGCTACTTACGATATATTCGTCGAAATCGCGTACAAGCAACGTTCCTTTTTCCGTGGGAATAAGCTTATAATATATATTGTAGGTATATTGCTTATTCAGCCAGTGGTGCCAATCCTCCACTTCACGGACAAGCTCCATTTCTTCTTTTACTTCCAGCTTTTGCGCGCCCTTTTCCAGCGTAGCGATAATCTTGTCGTAGTCGCCAAGGTAGCTGCCGCCAAGCACGAACGTTGCGCCGCCGTTAAGCTGTGCGTCTATTTCTACCGTTTCCGTTACCGTAACGCGCGTTTCTCCTTCGCTGCTATCCACCCAACGCTCCGTTTCGTAGCTGACCGTCGTGTTGTGCGTGAAGTCGTCAAATTCCATATCTACGTGAAGCATACTGCCGATTTCATCCGTCGTGAAGCCCACGTAAGCGGTATCCTTTAAGGAAAGTACAAGCTTGTCAAATTCTTCTTTAACAAGATTGATATATTCTTCCGTTTCTGCGTATTCTTCTTCGTAATCTTCTACGCCCAACGAAAGCACTGCCATTGCCTCGATTGCGTTGTAATCTCTCAAATTAGAGAACAGCTCGTCAATTTTATCCACCAGCTCGTCGCGGGTAGGCATATCTTCGTCTATTTCTGCAAGAATTGCGCTAATCGTCTTATCTTGATGTTCTGCAATGGTATCGCGAACATCGATATCCTCGTCGTCAGACATACTGTTGACAACACCGTTAATCAAATCGTAAACGTCTTCAATGTCCACGCCGCAGTTAAGGGCCCATTCCACTACGTCCGCTTTGAATTCCGCACCTGTCATGTCGGGAAGCTCGATAACGTAGTCGTAAAGCTTTTCAAACTCGCCCTCGCCGAATACTTCATCATATACAACGTTCGCTTTTTCGGTGGTGAGCTTGGTGTAAGCCTGCGCAAGGTGTTCGTAGTTGAGCGCGTACTGATAGCCGCCGTCAACCTCCGTCTTATCGAATACGTATTCGATTACCTTTGCCATTGCCGCGTTTAAGGGATTATCTTCCGTTCCCATAACGCCTGCAACGATATCCGCCCAGCCGTTTTCGTCAAACGTTTCGTACATTTCGTACATCTCGTCCAAATCCATGCTGCCCTGCGGCTCCATCATATACAGCGTTTCGGTGGTTTGATAGTCGCCATCGCCGTACGTTTGGTTTTGGAACATATAAATATTGCCGTTTTGGAATACAACGGTCATTTCGCCGTCGCCACCCTCGGTATATTCTTCTCCGCCGTCTTTTTCCGTCATGATAGCGCTTACCGTCGCTTCGCCATGACCCACGATATAGCCGTTATCATCTACCTTAAACGTAAATTTCGCAAAGGTTACCGTATATTCAACGCTATTCGTTTCGTCGCCCTTAACCTCTACCGTTACGTTCATTTCGATATCGTTTACTTCAATATATACGCTATTTACTTCCGAAAGGCTTTGTATAAGGTTGAAATAGAAGTTATTGGAAGCAAGTACTTCCGTAGGATCGTCGTCGCCGCAATCTACG
Source organism: Candidatus Scatosoma sp. (assembly GCA_045655725.1). Taxonomy (GTDB): domain Bacteria; phylum Bacillota; class Clostridia; order Christensenellales; family Borkfalkiaceae; genus Scatosoma. Next base: position 20,364 of record JAZOPT010000033.1, on the reverse strand, counting down.
CACGCGCCGTCCTTATAGTCGTGTCCGTTTTGAGGAACGTAAGTGTCGCGGTAGATTGTTCCGCACATGGAACACTCGTGCGCCGTATGACCCTTTTCGATACAAGTAGGCTCTACCACCGTATCCACGTAGTCGTGTTCAAGCTGCGCGGTGTAGTTTGCCGTATAAGCTTCTTTACAGTTAGCCGCAGAACAGGTATAGCGGGTGTAGCCCTTGCTTTCGCAGGTAGCCGCTACCACTTTTTGGTTGTAGCTATGACCCGTTGCTTTCTGTTCGTCCGTACGTTCGGTACGGAAGCATCTCTTACATACCTTTAAGGTGTAGCCGTCCTGCGTACACGTTTTGTTTACTACCGTTACAACGTCCTTATGACCGTCTCTTGCACAGCGTTCTTCCGCAGTCAAACGTACTACCGTATAATAGGAGAAGTGCTCTACCGTAAACGTAGCCGTTTGCGTTGCCGCATCGTACGTTGCGTCAATACTGTCTATCGTTCCGTCGTTTTTGATATACCAAATGACAACGGAGGAGGGGTCTTCGCCCTCGGGAAGATAGTAATATACCGATACCGTCATCGCACCCGCCGTAAACTGACCGTCATCAAACACGTCGTTACCGTTACCGTCTTTCAACGCAAAGTTATACACCGTTGCGTCGCCGACACGCGCTTGATCCTCCTCGGAAAGCTGTAAGTCGGAAGCGGTGGTTTCCTCTGCGACAAATTCTACGTCGCCCTTGTTTTGCAGCGTTTCCAGCAAGCCTTGGTCCATTTGCATACTGGTATTTTCCGTTACCTGCAGCTCTGCGCCCTTGGACGTATCCGTTACCGATTTAAGCGCGTCCGCGTTCAGCGTTGCGGACGTTTCCGTCGTGCTGCTTACCGAAAGCGTCTGCTTGGTGTGTGCGCTGTTATGTAAACAGGTATAAGTGGTTACGCCGTTTTCCGTTACGCCGTCATTCCAGCTATGCGCTGCGTTGGTATACGTCGTTTCGTAGGCATATTTCGCTTCTCCGCACGCGCACGCATGTTTAATACGACCCGTAGTGGAGCAGTTTGCATACGTAACGATTGTGGTTTCGTAGCTACCGATATGTACTGTGTCCGTTCTCGTAACGATTGCGCCGCAATTTGCCACTTGGCATTGCGCCGCTTCAATTACTTCATACTGACACGCAGAACCATCGATAAGCTTGCGGCTTTCTTCCGTCCACGTTGCGCCCTCCAAGTTATGTAAGCCCGTTGCACGAGCGGTGGTTTCCGTATAGAAATCTCCGCAACCGCCACAAGTATATTTGGTAATTTCGTCGTTGAGGCAACTGAGCGGCTGCGTTACGCTACCGGTATATACGTGCCCCGTTTTCGCCACGTAATTTTCCTTAACCTCGTCAAGACAACCGCTACATCTTTTCAGAGTATAGCCCTCTGTCGTACAAGTAGGCGCTACCGTACCCTTGTCCTCGTACGTGTGCTGATAGGGAAGCTTTTCTTCCTTTTCCTCGCCGCACAGCTTACACGTTCCGTAGCGCATACCGCGCGTGGTACAGGTGCTGGCTACTTCTTTGTCAGTGTCCCATTCCCATTCGTGTTCGCACTCTTCCTCTTCTTCCTCTTCTTCGGGCACTTCCGTTTCCGACGAAGACGAGTTGTCGAGAAGATCCCCGCCTACCTCTTTGGCACAGCCTGCCACGGCAAACGCCGTAAACACGCTCATGCACAAACTGCAAGCAAGAAGAAATGCTCTCTTTAACAGTTTTTTCATTCCGTTACCTCCGTTTTGGTTTTTGGTTTTTTGGTTTCCGTTTTACAAAGTCAAAACCGCGTGAAAACGCCGCCTTTACTGCGTTCACGCAATTTTACTATCTTCATTATACTACCCTTGACCGCAAATTGCAAGTGATTTTTTTACTTTAATAAATTTATTTATTATTTTTTCCTTTTCTTGCAGCTTTTTGCGCGGCTTTTTGTCGATTTTTCGCATACAAAGCGCACAAAATAATTGACAAGCGCGGTTGCCGTATGTTACACTATATGCATTATATGCAGTATTTTCAATCCTTGCGTAAAAGAGTTGCTAAAAGAGGTTTACTATGAGTAAGGTTATCGTTCCCAAAGGATATCAAGCGGCGTTGGGTATGTACGACACGCAAACGGCTATCGGCTTATTAAAGCGCACGTTTGAAGAACGGCTTTGTCTGGCATTGAACTTAAAACGAGTTTCCGCTCCCCTTTTCGTCGATCCCGATACGGGCTTGAACGACGATTTAAGCGGTGTAGAACGCCCCGTTCGGTTTGATTTGAAGGAAACGGGGAAACAGGCGGTGGTTGTGCATTCGTTGGCGAAATGGAAGCGCATGGCGTTGGCGGCGTACGGTTTTTCCGCGGGCGAGGGCTTATATACGGACATGAACGCCATTCGGCGGGATGAAGATATGGATAATTTGCATTCCGTTTACACCGACCAATGGGACTGGGAGAAAATTATCACTGCCGATACGCGCAACCTTTCGTATTTGAAAAACGTGGTACAGGGCATTGTGGGTGCGATTTGCGACACGCTGGATTTCCTCAAATGCCGCTATCCGCAATTAAGCGTAGAGCTTGTGCGCACGGTAACCTTTATCACCTCGCAGGAGCTGGAAAACTTATATCCTAACCTTACCTCCAAGGAGCGCGAAAACGCGTTTGTCAAAGAACACAAAACGGTGTTCATCATGCAAATAGGCGACAAGTTGGCTTCGGGAAAGCCGCATGATTCGCGTGCTCCCGACTACGACGATTGGACGTTGAACGGAGATATTTTATTCTGGGACGACGTGCTGAATTGTGCCATGGAGATTTCGTCCATGGGTATCCGTGTGGACGAAAAGGCGTTAGACGAGCAGCTGAAAAAAGCAGGAGCAGACGAACGGCGTTCACTTCCTTTCCATAAGGCTTTATTGGCGGGCGAATTGCCCCTTACCATGGGCGGAGGTATCGGTCAATCCCGCTTATCCATGTTACTTCTTGGCAAGGCGCATATCGGGGAAGTACAGGTTTCGCTGTGGGACGACGAAACGCGGCGAGTATGCGCAGAAAACGGAATCGTTTTGTTGTAAGGAATATCATATTTCAGTATAAAAGGCGGGAGCGTGTAAAAAACGCTCCCGCCTATTTTTTGTCTTTATTTTTTACAAATATTTTTTCAAGGCTTCCGCTTTATCCGTCTTTTCCCAAGCAAAGCCTGTTCTGCCGAAATGACCGTACGCCGCCGTCGCTTTGAAAACAGGCTTGCGCAGCTGCAACGCCTCGATAATGGCATAGGGGCGCAGGTCGAACTCTTTGTTGACAATCTCCGCCAACGCCTCGTCCGTTACCTTGCCCGTTCCGTACGAATTAACGCATACCGAAACGGGGCGCGCCACGCCGATAGCGTACGCCACCTGTATCTCCACTTCGTCCGCAAGACCTGCCGCCACTAAATTCTTGGCTATGTATCTGCAATAATACGCCGCACTTCTATCTACCTTGGTAGGGTCTTTGCCCGAAAATGCACCGCCGCCGTGCGCACATCTGCCGCCGTACGTATCTACGATGATTTTTCTGCCCGTCAAGCCGCTATCCCCCTCCGGACCGCCGATTTCAAATCTGCCCGTGGGATTGATATAAATTTTTGTATTCCCGTCCATAAGACAAGCGGGAATCACTTCGTCGATGACGTATTTTTTCATGTCCTCGCGAATGGTTTCCTGCTCTACCTCCGCATTATGCTGCGTGGAAAGTACCACCGCGTCGATACGCTTGGCTACTCCGTTTTCGTATTCTACCGTAACCTGCGTTTTACCGTCGGGGCGCAGATAGGACAAAAGTCCGCTTTTTCTCACGTCCGTCAGCCGTTTGGCAAGCTTATGGGAAAGGGAGAGTGTGAGAGGCATAAGCTCGTCCGTTTCACGGCAAGCATACCCGAACATCATACCCTGATCTCCCGCGCCGAGCGTGTTCGCTTTGTCCTCCGTTGCTCCCGCCTGCGTTTTGTTTTCAAGCGAGGCGTTCACGCCCATAGCGATATCGGGCGACTGCGTATGGATAGCCGTAATAATCTTGCACGTATCGTATGCGAACGTGCCGAAATTATACCCTATCTCTTTGATAATCTCTCTTGCTTTTTCTTCGTAACAAATATCCGCCGTCGTCGTTACCTCGCCCATAATCAGCAGAGTATCAAACGCCGCCGCGCACTCTATCGCCGCGCGAGCTTGCGGGTCTTTGGCTAAAATTGCGTCTAAAATTCCGTCGGAAATGTTGTCGCACACCTTATCGGGATGCCCTTCCGTAACGCTTTCGCTGGTAAAAAACTTTTTCATGTAAAAAATCCTCTTTTTAACATAGTTGATATAATCGTCGCTACCGTTGGGATTTGTAGCGGAATATATTATACTCTTTTTTCTCCCGCTTGTCAACTTATTATCAACCACGCGCGCAACCTGCTTGCATTTTTTTTCGGCGTGTGGTATAATATACCTCGAAAAACATACGGAAAGTTGGACGGGCATTATGGATAAATTCGCGCACCTATTGAAAAATTGCAAGCTTTGCCCTTTGGAATGCGGCGCAAACCGCCTCCAAGGCACGGGAGCTTGCGGCGTTTCCTCCCTGTCCGTGGCAAAATACTATTTGCACCCCTTTGAAGAGCCGTGTATTTCCTATGAAAAAGGGAGCGGAACAGTGTTTTTTTGCGGGTGCAACTTACGTTGTCCGTACTGTCAAAATTACGAGGTATCCCGCGCCAAGCGCGGCAAAAATATCACGCCTTACCAGCTTGCGGACATCTTCAAAAAATTAGAGGAGGACGGAGCGGAAAACATTTCGTTGGTTACCCCCTCCCACCTCGTTCCCTATCTTGTGCGAGCGTTGGAAATTTACCGTCCAAACGTTCCTATCGTATATAACAGCGGCGGATACGAAAAGGTGGAAACGCTGCGGCTTATCGACCCGTTTGTGGATATCTATCTCCCCGACGTGAAGTTTTATTCCCCCGCGCTTTCCTTGCGCTATTTGGGCAGAGAGGATTATTTCGACTACGCAAGCGAGGCGGTTGCTTTCATGTCGCAAAAGCCGCTGAAAATGACGGACGGCGGAAAAATGCTGTCGGGACTAATCGTTCGGCATTTGGTAATGCCCCTTTGCACCGCCGATTCCAAGGCAATTATCAAGTGGTTCGCCCGCGCGCTGCCCTCCTCGGCATATTTAAGCCTGATGAGCCAATATACGCCGTTTGCCGACGCGGCGAAATTCCCCGAGCTCACGCGCAAAATCACCGCGCGGGAATACGAAAGCGTGGTGCAAACCGCATTCGATCTGGGTATCGAAAATTTATTCTTACAAGAGCTTGGCTCTGCGGAAAAATCTTATATCCCGCAATGGGATTTTTAGACAGCTTACCGTTAAGCGGCTGATTTTACCCCTTTATTCCTTGAAACGCCGTGCGTTTTAGACGTACCAACTTTTCGGCAAGCTTTGCGGCGCGTTTTGGCGTAGCGGATACCAATTCGGCTTCCGCCTTACGTATCGTTTGTAAAATTTTTTTTGGGTCTTTATTCCTTTTCATACCTTTAATTTGCACACTCTTGCGGCGATCTATGCCGCGAAAGGATACGCTCATGTTGATTTCTTGCGAAAATTTATCCTTCGGTTTTCACGGCGGAACGTTGCTTTCCGACGTTTCGTTTTTGCTGTCCGAGGGGGAAAGAATCGGTCTTATCGGCGGCAACGGCGAGGGCAAAACCACGCTTATCCGCTTAATTTTAGGCGAGCTTTCGCCCGAAAACGGCACTCTGTTTCGGAAAAACGGAATCCGTATCGGGTATTTGGCGCAAAACGGCGGGTACGATTCGGACAACACCGTCTATGAAGAAATGCGAGAAATTTTCGCCGAGGATATCCGCGCCGTGGAAACGCTCCGAGCAGTGGAATTACAATTTGCGAAAGCAGACGAAACATCAAGCGAATATCGTGCTCTTGTTGCCAAATACGAGCACTTAAACAAGCAAATCGCCGCGCGGGACAGCTACAATTTCGACGTAAAAATCCGCACGGTATTAAACGGAATGGGCTTTCGCGAGGCGTATAATCAGCGCATTTGCACAATGTCGGGCGGCGAAAAAACGCGGTTGAAGCTGTGCCGCCTATTGTTAGAAGAGCCCGAGCTTCTCATCTTGGACGAACCCACCAATCACTTGGATATGAAAACTCTGTTTTGGTTGGAGGAATACCTTGCCACCTTCAAGGGTGCGATACTCACCGTTTCGCACGACCGATATTTTTTAGACCGCACCGTATCTATCGTTTACGAGCTGGAAAATAAACGCTTATCCGTTTTCAAGGGCAATTACAGCAAGTACAAGGTATTGAAAGCGGAAAAGGTGGCGCGTTTGGAAAAGGAGTACCAAAAGCAGCAGGAAGAACGCGCGCACATGCAGGAGTACGTGGACAGAAATTTGGTGCGTGCTTCTACGACGAAAATGGCGCAATCGCGGCGCAAGGTTTTGGAGAAAATGGAGCTTATCGAAAAGCCGCTGTTACCCCCCCCACCCCCGCGTTTTACCTTTGTTTACAACGAAAAGCCCTACGAAAACGTGTTGACGGTGGAAAATCTGCGCTTAACGGTCGGCGAAAAAACGTTGATAGAAAACGTGTCCTTTTCGCTTACGCGCGGGGAAAAGTGCGCCGTCGTTGGCGACAACGGAACGGGAAAATCCACTCTACTCAAAGCGTTGGCATTTGAACGCCGTGCGGAGATAAAAACGGGCAGGTTTGTCAAGCTTGCCTTTTACGACCAAGAAAACGCCAATCTGAACCCCGAAAACGACGTGCTTGGCGAGCTTTGGGGCAGGCACGTTACGTGGGATCAAACGCGGGTGCGCAATATTTTGGCGCAAGCGGGACTGGTAGCCGAGGATATGGATAAAAAGGTGCGTATGCTGTCGGGCGGCGAGCGCGCAAAGCTTGCTCTTGCCGTGTTCGCCTGTGAAAACGGCAACGTATTGTTTTTGGACGAGCCTACCAACCACTTGGACTTGCCCGCCCGAGAGAGCTTGGAGGAGGCGTTGAAGCAATTTGACGGCACTCTGCTTTTCGTTTCGCACGACCGCTATTTTATCCGCGCTCTTGCAGGCAAGGTGTTAGAGCTTGAAAACGGCAAGTCGCACTGCTTTACGGGCAACTACGACGAATACACCGCCTACAAAGCCGCGTTAAAAGCCGAGCAGACAAGCAATGATCGCAACCCTGCTCCCCCTCTTTTGAAAAATTCCGAGCACAAGGAAAGCTATCACCGCACCAAGGAAGAGCGAGCGGCAGACGCGCGCAGACAAACGCGTATTAAAAAAATAGAAGCGGAAATCTCCGCTTTGGAAACGGAGGAAGCAGACGTAAACGCGGCGTTATCCGACCCCGCCGTTACCGCCAACTTCCCTCTCTTAACGGAAAAATGCAACCGCTTGGAGCAAATCAAAAATCGCTTGGACGAGCTGTACACCGAATACGAAACGCTTATTTAATTCCTATCCAAAAATTTTTCCTCTTTTTTTTCTAAAAACTCTTGACAATAGCAAAAAGATATGATATCATTTTCATATCAAAACCATACGGAGGTTAGGAATATGGAAGAAATTTTATTGACGAACAAGAAAAAGGGTATGCAAACGCTTTTGATTTGCGTTTTCATCGAGCTTGTTGCCTTGGCGGGCGTCATTTACGGCGGCGTGATGCTGGATAAGGAAAGCGTTCCGTTCGCGTTGGGCATGACGGTATTTATTGCCTCGCTTTTGGTGATGTGTATTGCGTGGATTCCGTTGGTAGGCTTGCGCGTGTTAAAGCCGCAAGAGGCTTTGGCTTTGACTTTATTCGGTAAATACATAGGCACAATAAAAGGCGAGGGATTTTACGCTATCAATCCTTTCTGCGTTGCGGTAAACCCTGCAGCGAAAACTAAGTTAAATCAAAGCGGCGACGTGGGCAGCAAGGCGGCTGTTCCCGCCACTTCGGCAGCGGAGGCAGCGTTGGCAATCGAGCTTGTCAACAAGCGCATTTCCCTTAAAATAATGACGCTCAACAATAATCGTCAGAAAATCAACGATTGTTTGGGCAACCCCGTAGAAATCGGTATTGCCGTTATGTGGCGAGTGGTAGATACGGCGAAAGCGGTATTTAACGTAGATAACTATAAAGAATATTTGTCCTTGCAATGCGACAGCGCATTGAGAAACGACGTTCGGTTATACCCCTATGACGTTGCGCCTAACGTGGATACGACGGGCGACGGAGTGGCAGACGACGGCAGCTTGCGCGGGTCTAGCGAGGTAGTTGCTTCCCGTATCCGCGAGGAAATTCAAGCGCGCGTAAACGAAGCGGGCATTGAGATTATCGAGGCGCGCATTACCTATCTTGCGTATGCTCCTGAAATTGCGGCGGTAATGCTGCAACGCCAACAAGCCTCCGCTATCATCGATGCAAGAAAGATGATTGTGGACGGTGCGGTAGGTATGGTGGAAATGGCGTTGGAACGCTTGAACGCAGGCGGTATGGTGCAGCTTGACGAAGAAAGAAAAGCCGCCATGGTATCCAATCTGTTGGTGGTTTTGTGCGGAAATCACGACGCACAGCCCGTAGTAAACGCAGGGAATTTGTATTGATTTTTATATACATTCAGAGGGTAAAAAACACAAAAATAACGAGGCAGGTATGCGATTATGAACGAAAATGGAAAAAAACAAGTTCCTTTACGGTTATCCCCCAAACTGTATAATGCGATTGCGGCTTGGGCGGAGGACGATTTCCGTTCGGTGAACGGACAAATTGAATATCTGCTGTCCGAATGTGTTCGACAACGGAAGAAAAACGGCAAATACGTTTCCGATGAAATAGACGTTCCGCCTGAATTGGATATAGAATAAATTTACACTATCAATACAAAAAAGCACCCCGCTTATGCAGTACGCCGTTAGGCTGCCGCACAAGCGGGGTTTTTTATAACGTTGTATTTATTTCAATTTCAAGCCGTCAGAAAAGGCGTTGCCTACCCTTTCGCCAAGCTTGTAATAACCGTGTGTATCGCAATCGTAAGCAATCGGCTGGAATTTCGTCAAATCGATTTTGCCCTTTTCGTTCAAAATCTCCTCGTCCACGCTTACGTTTACCACTTCACCGATACAAATTTCCGTTTCCGTATCATAGCTGACAAGCTTGCATTCCAAAACCAGCGGCATTTCCTCGATAACGGGAGCGTTGACAAACTCGCTTTTTGTGATATGCCAGCCGGTATTTTTCAGTTTATCGGGAACGTCGTTTGCGGAAACCACTCCCACGTAATCGGCGGGAACAACGTTTTTCGCGTCGGCGATAGCCACGGTAAACGCTTTGGTTTTCAAAAGGTTTTTTACAGTTTTATGACCTGCGCTCAAACAAATGGAAACCTGTGCCGTATCGCAAACGGTACCCCACGCCGCATTCATCGCGTCGGGAATCCCCTTTTCGTCATACGTGCCGACTATCAGCACGGGCAACGGATACACGTACGCTTTCGCTTTCAAATTCTTTCTCATAATTGTATTCTCCTTTTTATTATTCACTTTTTTGCGCGGATTTCACTCCCAACTTCTCTCTTGTCGCGCGCCCCCCGTTACTGCGGAGAACCGTGCCAACCTCACTTCTACGCCATACACCAAAGGGCAGACCGTTTGTCTGCCCTTTGGTGTATGGCGCAGGCGGAGGGATTCGAACCCCCGTGGGCTTTCACCCAAACGGTTTTCAAGACCGCCTCGTTATGACCGCTTCGATACGCCTGCATTTTTTATTCAATTTACTTTATTACGGCGATAAATCGCCGCCAAACGGTTTGACGCTCGCATACTCGCTATTCCGTCGCGTTGCTCCTTACACGACACGCCTCGTTATGACCGCTTCGATACGCCTGCACTTTTTTCTTTCGTTACTCTATTATACCCCCTCTGCAAACAAAAGTCAATAATTTTTGCCCCCTATCGCAAAATTCCGTCTATCCCACGCCAACGTTTGACTTTTCCACGTATCTATGTTACAATATTTTTACACCATTTAGGAGCATACAAATGAAAAAAGGTTTACTTATTGCCGCAAAAACGGCGGTCGTCTTGATTTTTTGTATCGTTATTGCATTGCTGGGCTTCAAGGCGTTCGACGGCATAAAACACTCAAAATTCTATTCCAACGCGGACGGCGTTTTCAAAACGCCCGATATCCACAAGGGTTTTGTGCCGCAGGGCTTGGATTACGTAGAGGAAGAAAAATGCTTCCTCGCCACAGGTTATATGTCCAACGACAAAGCCTCCCGTGTTTACGTGATAAAAGAGGACGGCTCTGCCGCCTGCACAAAGCTTCAAAAGGCGGACGGCAGCGATTATACGGGTCATACGGGCGGAATCGAGCATTACGGCGATTACGTATATATCACGGGCGGCGAGGGCTTGGACGTATTTTCATACGACGATATATTTAGCGGCAACGGCACGGCGAAAAAGCTCGGAAGCGTGAAAACGTACAACGACCCCGCGCATTGCTATATTGAAAACGGGTATATTTTGGCTGGATCTTTCTTTATCGAAGAGGACTACGAAACGCCCGCGCACGAACGCGTTACTACGCCTTGCGGAGATGAAAACACCTCCATTATCACGGCGTTCAAGCTGGACGATACGCAACCGTTCGGCATCGACCCCACGCCCAAAGCGGTAATTTCCACGCGGCGGTGCGTGCAGGGAATGTGCGTTACGGAGGACGGAAAGGTAATCTTGTCCACCTCGTACGGACTTTCCACCTCACAGCTTTTCGTCTATGACACAAGCGATTTGCCCGTGGAAGAAGATTTTACCTTTGCAGGCGTTACCGAAAGCGGCGAAGAATTTTCCTTTACAGGCTTGAAGCGGTATTACTTGGAAAGCGAGGATTGCGTGGAGGTTATCAAAGCGCCGCCCATGGCCGAAGAGCTTGTCTATCTGGACGGAAAAATTTACGTATTTAACGAATCGGCTTGCAACAAATATATCTTCGGGAAAATCACCTCGGGCAACAAAATCTACGCCTACGAATACCAAAAATAAAAACATATTTTCTTAAAAAACAACTCTCTCCGTATCCAACGAAGAGAGTTGTTTTCTATATAAGTTACTCTAAACAATAATCCTTGATTTTGCCCTCGTAAATGCGCACGCCACCGGGAACTTGTAAAAATTCGACGGGCTTTACGATGCGCCCCTTCCCGTCTGCTATGCCGTGTCCGTACTTGGATAAAAATTCCTGCACAAACTCCGAACAATAGTAGTAATTTTCCTTTTTTCGTATCTTTCCTATCCCAGCCAAAAACAGACCAAGCGAATTATAGTGATATTGCGCTCGGTTTTCCCACATTTGCGCAAGCTCCGCTTGCATAGCGTCGTAAACCTCCGCCGTTACTTCCACCTCCAAAACCACGGCATCCGTGTTGGGAAAACGTTGGAACGTTCCCGTTCGCGGCGTTTCACGTACAAATCCGCCGTAAAAGGGATTCTTGGGGTTGATACGCCCAAACGAATGCATATCCCGTAAATCTTTATGCATTGCCACCGACACGTGCGTATAGCTATCCCGCGTAAAAAAATGCACCAATCGCGAGAGCAGCGTACCCGTTTTCGTAACGGCAACGTATATTTTTTTCGTTTGTTGTTCCGTGTTATTTGTCATTCGTTTCATTATCCCCTATCCGCGCTGTCCGCGTTTTCTTCTAACGTATAAGCCAATTCCGTGTTCAACGTTTGCGGTTCTTCTTTCGCCCCCGAGTGCAAAATATATTTTCTCACGTAATCCCGCACCTTAATATCCGTTGCCTTTTTCGCCTTTTTCACGTTATCGGCGTGCTTCCATAATATTAACGTGCTTATCAACAGCGTAATCAAAAACACCCAAAGATTGCGTTCTAACATAGTAACGACGGCGCAAAACAACACCGCCAACGAATACGGCACGACAAAGCTGTAATTGACGATAAACATTACCGCCGCGCTTGCCAATACCAAAAACAAAAACATCAACGGATTGTATGCAAACGCAACGCCGCAAAACGCCGCCAAGCCTTTGCCGCCGCGAAAGCGCATATAAAAAGGAAACACGTGCCCTACCACCGCCAACGCGCCTGCAAGTAAGCCCGCCACTTCGCCGCGGCGCGAAAACAGTCGTTTGGCAAGCAGATACGAGCCTGCGCCTTTGGCTACATCCACAATCAGCACAATGATACCGCTTACCTTGCCAAGCACCATCATCGCGTTGGTTGTACCCAAATTGCCCGTACCCTCCGCGCGCAAATTTTTACGCTGCATTTTCGCAAGCAGAGCCGCAGGGCTGATACACCCAAACGCATACCCTATCAAGATACACCATACGAAATCCACGGTTGTTTCCTCCTTTTTGTATTTATTTTATCACGAATGTGTTGGCAAAAGGATAACAAAACGTAAAAATAATGTAAATCCTGTCCACTACGTACATTATTCATTGTATCATATCCAATAAAAAATGTCAACGCATATACCGCTTATGTAAAAATTTCACGCAATTTTCGCAAGTAAAAAAAGACGCAATCTGCGCCTTTTTACTTTTTGTTTATCCCTTTTACTTTTTTAATTCCGTATTCGCTTTTTCGCTACGTTTAAGGCAAAGTTTGCGAATGACGGAGTAGGCAATGCCGATAAGCAATATCCCCCCACAGACGGAAAGCAGCAGGTAAAACACCGTGTTCCAGCCCCACTTATCCGCCACAAATCCGAGTCCGTAAGAGCTTATCGTACTGCCGATATAACAGCAGCCGTTTAATACTCCCGCCAGCATTCCCGAATTGGCTTTGCCTTTCATATACAGCGGAAACAGACTTGTGATATTACTGTTTGAGCCTGCGGAAAAACAGGAAATACACGCAAACAGCAACAGCGTAACGACGAACAAATCGGTATGTAAAAAGAAGATAACCCCGCAAAGACACAATCCGCTGCCAAAAAATACGCAGCAACACACCGCGACAAAATCGGGGATTTTTTTGTAAATTTTTTGCGCAACGATATTCCCGCAAATGGCGACCATCGGCAAAACAAGCGTCAATAAAATGGACAGAGAATCGGTTAAACCGTAATTTTCCTTGAGGATAGACGGCACCCAAGTATTTAAGCCGTCTTTGACAAGATTGGTTGCCACGGCAAACAACGCAAGCATGACCACGTAAGAAAGCAACCCCTTAGGCTTTTGATTTTCCGTCGTTTGCACATTGTTAGTCTGCACGGAAATTTTCGACTCTACCTCCTCCGTTTCGTCCTTTTTCGTAAGCTTATTATAGAAAATCAACCAAAAACAGCCGACCATGGGTAAGATCACCGCTGCTAAATAGAAAGCAAAACGGAATACGCCAAGCGCAACGAACAACGCGCTTGCGCCATAAATAAGAAGCGTTCCCGTTGCCGTCGTGGTGGACATTACCGTACTTGCCTTGGACATTTTTTCGCGCGGCAACGTTTCCGAAAGCAGCCGCACCAAGCAGGGCCAAAGCACGGACAGAGAAAATCCGTTGACAAGCCATAAGTATTTGATAACCGCGAAATTGGTGATAAGCCCCACCGTTAGATTGATTGCGCCTGAAATCATCAACGACCCGAAAATAACGTATTTCAGATTGTATTTTTTGCAAAATACACCGTTGAAAATTTGCGCTCCGCCATAGGCAAAGAAGTAAAAGGTACTGACAATCCCCGCTTGTGCGTGTGTAACGCCGAAAAATTGTTCTACCTGTATGATATTTGCCGCATAGTTGATTTTTCCAATTACCGAACAGGTATAAACCAACCAACACAAAAGCATTAACGCTCCGTGCTTGCTTATGCCACTTCTCGCACAACTTTTCTCTCGTTTCATCTTCATTCCTCCGTTGTAATTCATATATTATTATAGTAACGAAATGCAAAATGTCAAACATTCTCAATATACGTTTATTTTTATTGGAAATTCTCAACAATTCTCAAAAGTTTCTATGGAATGCGCGATAAAAAAGATAGCTTTTTTTGGCGTTTAGTGATATAATACGCAGTGGAAAAACGAGCAAAAAGAAGCAAAAAAGGAAGCGGACGTATGCATTCAGCGGTAAAAAAACCTCATATCAGCCACCACCATAGCGTGGTTTTGGAAAAAATTGCGGCTTTTGTCAAGAAGAACGCCGTTTTATGCATTGCCGTTTTGGCGGCGATTATCACGTCGTTTATCGTTCCGCCCGACAAGGAATATTTGGGCTATTTCGATTTCAAAACGCTTACCTGTCTGTTTTGCGTATTGGCGGTGGTTTGCGCGTTGAGAAATATTCGATTTTTCTCTATTTTAGCGGCAAAAATCGTGCGACTGTTCAAAAACACCCGCGCGTGCATTTTGGCGTTGGTATATATTACGTTTTTAGGCTCGATGCTGATTGCCAACGACATGGCGTTGCTTACCTTTTTACCGCTTGGTTATTTTGTGTTAAGCTCTACGGGCAAGCAAAAATACATGGCGTTTACGTTTATCATGCAGAACATTGCCGCCAACCTCGGCGGTATGCTGACGCCGTTCGGGAATCCACAAAATTTATATCTTTATACCAAGTTTGCCATTCCCACAGGCGAATTTATGGCGGTTATGGCGCCGCCCTTTTGCATTTCGGTCGCCTTGATTACCGTCTGCTGTTTATTTATCAAAAAAGAGCCGTTGGAAATCGCCGACGAAAAAAACACCTTACCCGTGGGCAGAACGATTGTGTATTCACTTCTCTTCGTGCTGTCTATCGTTATCGTGTTCCGAGTAATAGAGTTTTGGATAGGTCTTATCGTTATCCCGCTCGTCCTGTTGTTTATGGACAGAAAGGCGTTGAAGGACGTCGATTACGGGTTATTATTTACCTTTGTAGCCTTTTTCGTGTTTGCGGGAAACATGGCGCGTATCCCCGCGGTGGAGCGGTTATTTTCTTCTTTAATGCAAAAGAACGTGTTGCTGGTTTCCGCTTTGTCCTGTCAAGTGATTAGTAACGTTCCCTCGGCGATTTTGTTATCGCAATTTACAAACGATTGGAAGCCGCTGCTTGTGGGAGTAAATATCGGCGGCGTAGGCACGCTTATCTCCTCGCTTGCCAGCCTGATTACCTTCCGCGAATACACCAAGCACAATCCCGGCAAGGCGGGCAGGTATATTTTACTGTTCTCCGCGTTTAATTTTGGATTTTTGTTGGTGTTGGGCGCGGTGGAATATTTCCTTTTATTTTGAGGCATACTATGCGTGATTTACAAGACACACTCAAACAAAACGCCGTTTCTTGGGGCGCAGATATTATCGGATTTTGCGCGCTTCCCTCGCCGCCCCTTTCCAATATGCCTGCTTTGCGGTATGCGGTTTCCCTCGGCGTAAAGCTGTCCGACTCCGTTTTATCTACCATTGACAACGCGCCGTCCTTTGTGTATTTTCAACACTACCGCACGGCGAACGCTCTACTTGACAATATCGCTTTTCGGCTTACCCGAACGTTAGAAGCCGAGGGATATGCGGCTCTACCCGTTGCGGCGAGCCAGAGCCTTGGCAAAAACAACCCCTATCAAGGGGTGTTGCCGCACAAAACGGCGGCGGTATTGTCGGGCTTAGGATTTGTAGGCAAAAGCGGTTTGTTTTTATCCTCCCAATTTGGGAGCAAGGTACGGCTTGCCACGGTGCTTACCGACGCTCCTTTGCAGGCAGAGTTGCCTGTTATAGAAAACGGTTGCGGAAGCTGCGAGGCGTGCAAAAACGCCTGTCCTGCGGGCGCGATCTTCGGCGAACTGCCCTCTATCAACGGCGAACGTAATTTCGACCCCGAAAAATGTTCACGGTTTATGAAAGAGCATTTTCAAGACGTTGGGCGTGGGAGCGTCTGCGGCGTATGTATCAAGGTGTGTCCCAAAAATAAATTGAGATAACACGGAGATGACAGACTCTCATGCACAAAAATAAGGCGTTTTCTCGCTACGCATGGAAAGTATTGACGGTTTGCACCTCGCTTGGCGGGGTGCTTTTCAGTTGTATTTATGCTCGGCGGGACGGGTATTCCCATTGGGGCAGGCGGTTGTTGTACTTTACCGCGCAATCGAATATCTGGATAGGAATTACCATGCTATTGTTAATAATCGCCCTTTCCAGAAAATCCACAACGAATTTTTTGCGCAAGCGGTTAAATGTATTGTATCTGCTTCGGTATATTTTTACCGTTTCCATTACCGTTACAGGCTTGGTGTTTTGCGGATTGTTAGCCCCCTTTGCGGACGAAAGCTATCACGTGTGGTCGGCGGCAAGCATGATGACGCACGTGCTTGCCCCTATCTTTGCCGTTACCGACTTTTTTGTGGATAAAACTCCCTTTTCGCTTACCCGTAGGCATATTTTTTATACCGTTCTGCCACCCATAGCATATTTTTCCTTGGCGGGAGTGTTGGAAGCGTTTTCCGTGGATTTCGGGCGCGGAGTCCCCTATCCCTATTTCTTTCTTAACTTCCGTTCCCCTGCGGGAATTTTTGGGTTTTCTTCTGCTCTTCCCTTTATCATGGGAACGTTTTATTGGATATTTTTATTAGGTGCTATGATGCTGGGAATCAGTGCATTGTACGCCCGATTGTTAAAAGATAAAAAGCAAAAAACGGACTTTTGAGAAGTCCGTTTTTTTGTTTATAAAGAGTTTTTATTCTCCGATATACGTAAAGCGGGGAAAGGTTTTGCCGTCGCGCTCTACCTCTTCCGTCCACATGCTTACAGGGCGCACCCACGTTTCTCCCGCGCCGTATAACGCGCGGTAAACCACCATTTCTTCGCACGTCTCCGAATGCTTCGCCATACAAAGCACCTCGTATTCGTTGCCCTTAAAGTGTCGGTATCTGCCCTTTTTGATTTCCATTAAAACCACTCCACAATACGCGTAACCGTTTTTTCCTGACCGCCCTGCACTTCGATAACGCCTGCTTTTTGGCAAAGCTCAACGTCTGCCGCGCCAACGAGGTCGGGCAAATTGGTCCAAGGCTCAATGCAAATGAACGCCCCGTTATCCTCGCGCCAAAGCAAGAGATTGTCAAAGCCCTCAAAGGTGAGCGAGGCAAGCTTTTTGCCGTTCGTTTCGCAAAGCGTTACCTTACTGTTTTGCATATCCTTAAAGATAAGCGTTGCGCCGCCTTGTAAAAAGTCTTGGGGTAAAACGAGGGTTTTGCCTTTACCGAAATCGCGCGTGTCGCCCGTGAGGTAGCCGTCGTCATCGTGGTAATAATGCAGGAAGTGTTCTTCCTTGTCAAACGTGATTTGATAATTGGACATATCGCCGCTTTGCGTCGCAAACGCATCGTGTCCGCCACAAGCGAAATAGAGCGATTTTTCCGCAGGATTTTGCACTGCATAGCTTGCAAACAGCTTATTCCCCTCAATTTTATAAATGACCGTCAATACGAACTCGTAAGGATAATACTTCTTTGTTTCTTCGCTTGCGGAAATGGTAAATGCAAGCTCGGTTTCCGTTTGTTTCGTGCAAGCAAATTCGCATTTTCTTGCAAAGCCGTGCGCTTTCATAGGATACGTTTTCCCGTCCACCGTTATGCCGAAATGACCGCATAAGGGGAACAGAACAGGGGAATGACCTGCCCATTCGCCCGTTTCGTTCTGCCAAAAACGTTCCTTGCCCTCGTATTGTACGCTGACGATTTCTGCTCCGTAGCTATTTACTTTTACCTGTAATTTTTCGTTTGCAATGGCGTATATCATTCGTCTTCTCCCATACATTTCACAAGCACGGCTTTTTGTGCGTGCAGACGGTTTTCCGCCTCATCGAAAATTTCGTTTGCGTGCGCTTCAAACACCTCCGCCGTGATTTCCTCTTCTCTATGCGCAGGCAGACAGTGCATTACCATAGCACCCGCGTTAGCCACGTTCATCACTTCCGCGTTGATTTGATAGCCTTTGAATATCTTCTTGCGTTCTTCCGCTTCGCCCTCTTGACCCATGGACGCCCAAACGTCCGTGTAAAGCACGTCCGCTCCGCTTGCCGCTTCCATAACGTTGTCCGTGCAGGTAAATTTGCCGTTGGCTTTCGCCCAAGTCATCAGCTCGGCGTCAGGCTCGTAGCCTTTGGGGCAAGCCACCGAAACTTCCATTCCCATTTTGATACCGCCGACTATCAAAGAGTTGGTCATGTTATTTCCGTCCCCGATATAGCAAAGCTTGTTGCCCGCAAAGCCGCCCTTGTATTCTCGAATGGTCATCAAATCGGCAAGCACTTGGCAGGGGTGGCAATAGTCGGTGAGTCCGTTGATAATGGGAATCGAACCGTAGGTTGCCAAGTCCTCCACTTCCTTTTGCGCAAACGTGCGGATCATGATACCGTCAAGATAGCGGGAAAGTACGCGCGCCGTGTCCTCCACCGGCTCGCCTCTGCCGATTTGCAAATCGCGCGCGCTTAAAAACAACGCGCTGCCGCCTAAATCGTACATACCCACTTCAAACGATACGCGGGTACGCGTGGACGATTTGGAAAAAATCATGCCCAACGTTTTGCCTTTGAGCAAATGATGTTCGATTCCGTTTTTCTTTTCGTATTTGAGTTGGTCGGCAAGGTTCAATATTTCATTGATTTCCCTTTTCGACAAATCCATCAATTTTAATAAATGCTTCATGGTTGCTCCTTTTTCTGTTATATTCTTCCCTTTTTTTATTCTATTTTGCAATTTCCTCTTTCAAAACGTCAATCGCCTTTTTCAGTTGCGCAAACGGAATATTCAAGGCGGGCAAAAGGCGTACCTTGTTTTTCGCTTTGATTACCAAAACGCCTCTCTCCATGCACCCCGCAATGACGCTTGACGCGTCCTTTTCGCACTCGATTCCAATCATCAAGCCCTTTCCCGAAACGCTTTTCACGCCTTTCGCGCCCTGTAATTGAGTAAAGATATATTCGCTCTTTTGGCGAACCTCCTGCAACAGCTCCTCGTCTATCCGTTTCAAGATATTGAGCGCGCCTGCCGCACACACGGGATTTCCCCCGAACGTCGATCCGTTTAAGCCTGCCGTAAACAGAGTTTCCGCTCTTTCGCCAAGCATGGTTGCGCCGATAGGCAAGCCGCCGCCCAGACCTTTCGCCGTCGTTACCACGTCGGGCGTAATATCATAATCCATATACGTGTACAAAGAGCCCGTTCTGCCGTTGCCCGTTTGCACCTCGTCCACGACAAGGAGCATATTTTCTTCCTTGCAAAGCGTTTCCAGCTGCTTTACGTACGTTTTATTTAGCGCCATAACGCCGCCCTCGCCTTGGACAAGCTCTATCATGATACCGCAGCATTTGTGCGTTTTGACAAGACTTTTCATCTCCTCGATATCGTTGGCGGTTGCGTAAACAAACCCCTCCGTCATCGGCGTAAAATGCTCGTGGAATACGTCCTGACCTGTTGCCGAAAGCGTGGTAATCGTTCTGCCGTGGAAGCTGTTTTTCAGCGTGATAATGGTGGAATATTCTTTCCCTTTTTTAAGCTCGCCGTGTTTTCTCGCCGCTTTTATCGCGCATTCGTTCGCCTCCGCGCCCGAGTTGGAGAAAAACACCTTTTTCATGCCCGTACGAAGGCAAAGCTCTTGTGCGAGCAGTGCGCAAGGCTCACTGTAATAGAGATTGGAGGTGTGCTGAATTTTTTGCAGCTGCGTTATCACCGCCTGTTGCCATTCCTCGTCCGCTACGCCAAACGCGTTTACTGCGATACCTGTGCCGAGGTCGATATATTCCTTGCCCGTTTCATCGTAAACGAGCGAGCCTTTACCGCTTGTAAGCTGTAAGGGGAAACGCGCATACGTCGCCGCTACGTATTGATTGTCGATTTGTTTGATATCCATAATTTGATTACCTATTTTATTTTTGCTACGGCAGGTTTGGTGGCGGGTTGCCACTAACAAGCCTTTTTCTATCCCTCTTGTTTGAAACAAGTTACAGTTCGTTACCCCGCTAAAAACGGCGGAGATACGAGCAAGACAAGGCGCGGGAGTCTTTCCGAAAGGATATGTACTTGCGTACATGAGTGAGGAAAACGCACCGCAACGTAGTATTGCGACGTATATACGTCGTTTTTAAAGCATTCCGCCGAGTGAGCCCATATTACCATACTTGCCCATTTTTTCTTCGTAGACTTTGTCTGCTTTGGCGTAACCGTCGTTGACCGCCGCCATAACCAAGTCTTCGAGCATTTCCACGTCTTCGGGATCAACGATACTTTCGTCCAGCTCAATCCCGTTGATAATTTTTTTTGCGTTCATATACACGACGACCGCTTCTC
>JAZOPT010000032.1:0-3039 GCA_045655725.1 Candidatus Scatosoma sp. | reverse complement strand
GTAGATGATGAAAAAATATCTTTTGCCGAAAGAAGGGGGCTTTTACAAGGCAAATTTGCATATGCATACCACCGTTTCCGACGGCAAGATGACGCCCGAAGAAACCAAGGTGCATTATATGAAAAATGGGTATTCGATAGTTGCTTTTACCGACCACGATATTATGGTTTGTCATAACGATTTAACCGACGATAATTTCGTGGCTATCAACTCGATGGAAGCCTTTTATAATACCGAATATTTCAGTGCTTGTTTCGATGCCGAATATAAAAATATGCATCACCCGTATGCGTTCGTGGATACCTATCACTTGAATTTTTACGCGAAAAAGCCAAACATCACGCGTTGTCCTGCGTTTTCGAGAAAGTTTTTACTCCGCGATAACTCTTGGGCGTGCCTCAAAGAAGATATGTTGGTGGACGAATTGGATAGAAAGTACAGCGTCGATTGTATCAACGATATCGTCAAAAAAGCCAACGAAGCGGGGTTTTTAGTTTCGTATAATCATCCCGTTTGGTCGGGACAAACGTATGAACAGTATGGAGATTTACAGGGCGTTTGGGGCGTGGAAGTGTATAATAGCGGAGCAAATCTTGAAGGGCGCATTGAAGACGACCACGCCTTTGAGGATTTGATACGGCAGGGTAAGCAGGTGTTTCCGCTTGCGGTGGACGACGCGCACAGATACGAGCATACTTGCCACGGTTGGGTGACGTTAAAAGCGAAGAAATTAGATTATGAAAGCGTGATAGACGCTTTGGAAAAAGGGGATTTTTACGCTTCGACAGGACCTGAAATTTACGAGCTTTTCATAGAAGATAACACGCTTTGCGTGCGCCATTCGCCTGCGTGTAAAGTGATTGTATCCACCGAACGGCGCACCGTTTGGCAAAAGGTGGATAAGGAAAATACGTTTGAAGAAGCGAAGTTCGATTTAACAGCGTATAAAAACGATTGTAAGGAAATGGAAAAAAGAATGGGCTTGCCTAGAAAACCGTTTTTGCGCGTTCGCGTGTACGATAATCAAGGCGGGATTGCCTATACGAGAGCGTATGCGCTAAAAGAATTGTAAAAAAAGCCGTGCAAGGCTTTAATATATTATCATAGGAGAAGGTTATGAAAAAGACAAGAATTGCGCTGATAGGCGCGGGTGGACGTGGAGTTGTAGGTATATATGCAGAAGTGTTAGGTCCGCGCGACGATATGGAATTCGTGGCGATGAGCGACCCTGACGAAAGACAGTTTCAACGCGCAATTGACACGGCGAAACAAATCGGCAAACCCGTACCCGCGTTTTATACGGATTATAAAAAATGTATCGACGAAAGTAAACCCGACGTAGTTATCGTCACGTCGTCTTGGGTGGCGCACGTAGAAGTTTGTATTTATGCAATGGAGAAAGGCGTTCCCGTCGCTTGCGACGTGGGCGGTGCATACTCTATTCAACAGCTTTGGGAGCTGGTTCGTTGTTACGAACGCACGAAAACGCCGATTATGCTTATGGAAAACTGTTGCTACGGGCGTTTGGAACTTATGACGTTGAACTTAAAACGCGCGGGCGAGCTTGGCGAAATCGTACATTGCGAAGGCGCATACGGACACGATTTACGCCATGAAATCGTTAAGGGATTTGAAAGTATTCACTACCGTTATCAAGAGTATTTACATAGAAATTGCGAGAATTATCCCACGCACGAAATTGGTCCGCTTGCTATGATTTTGGATATCAACCGCGGAAACCGTTTTACTACCCTCTATTCCGTAGCGACCAAAGCCTTGGGTATGGAACAATATATCCAAGATAAAAACATTGAAGCAATGAAAGGCTTGCGATTTAAGCAAGGGGATATTATTACGACGACAATGCAATGCTATAACGGACAGACGGTAACGATCAAACTTGATACCACGCTTCCTAGATACCGCACGCGTAATTTCTTGGTACAAGGTACGAAAGGTATGGTTTCCGAAGAAACGGACTGCGTGTATTTAGATAAAGAAATTCCCGATTTTGCTTCGCAACAACGTGCGTGCAACTTAAACAATCTTGATAGATTTTATCAACAATACGAACATAAATTTTGGAAAAAAGAGTTTGGCGACGATACACACGGCGGTATTGATATGCGAGTTTTCCACGATTTCTTTGACTGCTTAAAAACAGGCAAGCCGATGCCTATCGACGTATACGATATGGCGACGTGGATGGCGATTTCTGCCCTTTCGGAACAGTCTATTACAACAGGACAAGCAGTTGCGTTCCCCGATTTCACGGACGGAAAATGGATTAGGAGAGAAAACGACTTTGCAAAATAACGTATTAAAAACGAAATATATAGAATGTGATTTATGCGTGGTAGGCGGCGGTATATCAGGTATGTGCGCCGCCATTGCCGCTGCGCGCGAAGGTGTTAAGGTGGTGCTTATGCACGAACGTCCCGTGCTTGGTGGAAATGCGTCAAGTGAGATTCGCATGTGGATAAGTGGCGCAGAAGGGCAAAATAATCGTGAAACGGGAATTTTGGAAGAAATAGAACTGGAAAATATGTACCGTAATCCCACGAAAAGTTTTGCTATTTGGGATACGGTCTTATACGATTTCGTGCGCCGTGAAAAAAATATTACGCTACTTCTCAACTGTACTTGTATGGACGCGACAAGTATTATAGGCGAGTATGCACACGGAAGAAACAGACGTATTCAATCGGTGAAAGGCTATCAAATGACCACGCAAAGTTTCTATGAAATAAAAGCTAAATATTTTTGCGACAGTTCGGGGGATAGCATATTAGCACCCCTTTGCGGGGCAGAGTACCGCTGGGGGAGAGAGAGTGCGGTGGAATTTGGCGAGCAAACGAGAGTGGAAGAAAACGACCAAATGACGATGGGAATGAGTTGTTTAATTCAAGCTCGTGAAACGAATGAAAGTGTCCGCTTTACCTCGCCAGATTGGGATTTGCGCTTAACAAAAGAGCATTTCACGCATCGTAAACCAAATATTTACGAGGGGGATAATTTTTGGTATTTGGAGCTTGGCGG
>JAZOPT010000031.1:0-41444 GCA_045655725.1 Candidatus Scatosoma sp. | reverse complement strand
TTTTCTTTATTCCGTCGGGGTTTTTTTCGAGTATAGCGGGATTGCTTTCCACCACCGTCGAGCCGTCCAACGCGCAAGGCGTGTTCATACCCACGTAAACGTTGGGCGCGCCCGTAACGATTTGCAGTTCCCGTCCGTATTTTTCGCCGCAATCGACCACGCAAATTTGCATGTGGTCGCTATCGGGATGGGGCGTAAGCGATTTTACCTCGCCCACCACTACGTTTGTTATCTTTTCTCCAAGATAGGACAATTCTTCCACTTCAAAACCGCAAGAGAACAGCTTTTCCGCAAGCTCCTGCGCGGTAATATCAATATCTACGTAATCTTTTAACCAACTGAAAGGTGCTTTCATTTTTTCTCTCTCCTTAGTCCTCGAATTGTTCTAAAAATCTGGTGTCGTTTTCAAACAGCGTTTTGATATTATTTACGCCGTATTTGAGCATGGCAATACGCTCGATACCCATACCGAACGCAAACCCCGTATATTCGTCGGGATCGACGTTACAATTTTCCAATACGCGGCGGTTTACCATACCTGCGCCAAGCACCTCTATCCAGCCCGTTCCCTTACAAAGCCGACAGCCCTTGCCGCCGCATTCCGAACAGCTTAAATCCACTTCTACGCTCGGCTCGGTAAAAGGGAAATAGGACGGACGAAGCCGTACTTTTGTCGAGGACGTAAACATCTTTTTCGCAAATTCCGCAAGCATACCCTGCAAATCGCAAAGGGTAATACCTTTATCCACCACAAGCCCCTCCATTTGGTGGAACATAGGCGAATGCGTTGCGTCGTCGTCGGAACGGAACACTCTGCCCGGGGACAAAATTTTGATAGGCGGCGCGTCCTTTTCCATAACCCGAATCTGACCCGCAGACGTTTGCGTACGAAGCAGCAAATTGTCCGCGAGATAGAACGTGTCCTGCATATCCCTTGCGGGGTGGTCTTGAGGAGTGTTTAACGCTGTGAAATTATAATAATCCGTTTCGATTTCAGGACCTTCAAAAACCTTAAATCCCATACCTGCAAAAATGTCGATAAGCTGATTTTTTACAAGCGTAATAGGGTGTAACGCGCCCGCTTTATACGTTTTGCCCGGCATGGTAATATCTACCCGTTCGGCGGCGTATTTTTTCTGCATTTCCATTTCCTGCACTACCTTTGCGCGAGCGTCAAACTGTTCTTCCATACTCTGCTTAAATTCGTTGACGATTTTACCAAAGGCGGGGCGTTCCTCTTTCGCCAAGTCTTTCATGCCACTCATAATGCCTTTGAGCTGCGTTTGAAACTTTACTTTCAGTTCGTATAAGGCTCTGCCTGTTTCCGTCTGATGGATTGCCGCTTCCACTTCCGCGCGCAACGCTTCAATTTTTGCTTTCATAAATACTCCTTTTATGTGTGTTGTTAATAATGTAAAACGCCCTGCGCGCCCGTTTATGGGCGCGCAGGGCGAATAATTTCCGCTGTACCACCTGCGTTTATACGAAACGGCTTTGCGCACTTTTATTTTGCGCACCTTTGCTTTCCGTTTGCGTACCTCGTTCGCGCGATAACGCCGCGCATTTACGTTCTTCCCTACCCCGCTTTATGCTATAAATCGGCTCAAAAAGACAGCTCCAAAGTGAAAGGGCATTTTGACAAACCGTGCGCCTTTCAGCCTACGAACGCACTCTCTTTTGGGTCTGCTTTTCCAAAAATACCCGCTTTTTCATCGCTTTTGTATTCTATTATGCTTATTATACCCTTTTTCGGGCAATTTGTCAAACGATTTTATTTGTTTTTCAACAAATCACGAATCTCTTCCAACAGCCGCGTATTTGCCATGGCTTTTGCTTCCGCTGCCGCCGCGTCAGCCGCCGCAACCTCTGCCGCCAAACGGTCTGCTTCCGCTTTCGCCGCCTTCACTTCCGCTTGACGAGCCGCATAGATAGCCTCCGCTTCCGCTTTGCTTACCTTTTGCTCCTTGCGAATCTTCTTGATTGCTTTCTTTTCGTTTTTCACCGTTTCCAAGCCTTGCTCTAAGCGTTCGTTCGCCGCGCGCACGTTATTGATAACGCGCACGATACTAAACAGCACGAATGCAATCAGGAAGAAGTTGATAATCGCGCTGATAAACGAGCCCCAATCGATATAAATGGAGTCGGCAAGCACGATCGCGCCCGCTTCGTCGCGTGCAGGAGAGAGCATGGTAATTGCACCGCTCAAACCCTTTTCGCCCAAAAGCGCCGCAATCAGCCAATTAATCAAGGGTTTTAAGATGAAATTACTCAATCCGTTGACGATTGCCGTGAACGCACCGCCAACGATAACGCCGACTGCCATATCCAACACGTTGCCGCGCGTGATAAACTTCTTAAATTCTGCAAAGAACTGCTTTACTTTGCCTACTTTTTTCTCTTTTGACATAAGCTTGTCCGTCCTTATTATATTTATTACGTTTATTATACAATATTTCGACAAGCTTTGTCAATAAAATTAAACACCCTTTCTTTGGCAAAAGAAAGACAGATATTCACCACAGGAAATATCTGCCTACATTTTTATTATTCTCCGTTTTGGATTGCCGAACCGTTTAGGAGGTCTTTTATAAAATATACGTCCTCCCCCGTTTCGTTGGTAAGCCGCAACAATTCCCCCAAGGTCTGCTTCGTTTTCGCCTTGGCTATCGACTGCACGTACTGCATGAGCAGCGTTCTTTCCATGTGATAAATATCGAGCAGACTGTCGTATTCGTTTAAGGTAATTTCCCGTTTTTCCAGCTTCATTCTTTGTCCTCCTTATCCTCTTTCCCAAGCAAGCTATCTATCGCCTGTTTGCGCTGCCCATGGCGCATGGAAAGCGTTTCCATATCCTTGGCAAGTGCCGCGTCCATCAAAAGTCGCGAATAGATTTTCGTCTTTTTCTCCAACAAATCCTCTAAATCGGCAAGCTCGGTTAAAAAATGTTCCTCTTTTTTCCTTTCGCCTTGTTTTTGCATAAAAAATCCCCCTCGTTTTTCCTTATTATGGGAAAGACGAGAGGGTTTTATACTCCGTTTATTTCGTTTTCTTCTGTGCTTTACAATAATCGCAATAGAGCGCAAGCGCGCAATGTTCGCAATCGGGCTTACGGGAATGGCACACCTTTCGTCCGTGCCAGATAAGCCAATGGTGCGCATCCGACCAATCCGTTTTGGGTATCGCTTTATTCAAGCCCTTTTCTACCTCTTCGGGCGTTTTGCCCTTGGCTAACCCCAAACGGTTACTTACCCGAAAAACGTGGGTATCCACGGCGATTGCCGCTCCACCGAACGCCACCGAATACACGACGTTCGCCGTCTTTTTACCCACGCCTGCAAGCGACATCAGCTCTTCCACTCTGTTAGGCACTTCGCCGTCGAATTTTTCTAAAATGTCCTTAGAGGCAGATAAAATATGCTCCGCTTTCATATGGTAAAATCCGCACGAAAAAATATACTTTTCCAGCTGTTTTTGCGAGAGGTTAAGCATCGTTTGCGGCGTGTTATAGTTTTGAAAGAGTACTTCCGTTACCTTATTCACGCGCTCGTCCGTGCATTGAGCGGACAATATCACCGCCACCAACAGCTCGTAAGGAGTGGTATAACGCAAGGCTGGTTTTGCCCCCGCGTATAGTTTGCCAAGCGTATCAAGCGCCAATTTTTTTTCCGTCTTATTCATACGTACAGTATAGCATATTTTTTTATATTTGACAAGCCGTTTACACAGAAAAGTGCCGCTGTTTTTACCCGGAAAAACAGCGGCGAAACAAAAATGCAAAAATTATCGGTATGGCGTTAGCGACATTCTGCCATTGATAAAATCCATTTTATAAAAGCCCTTAAAAGACGAATATCTGCCCGTTTTCAATATCGCTTGCGCGCGCACGAAATATCTTGCGTCAAAACGCACGCAAAGTCCGCAGCCGATTTTCGCTTCTTGGGGCGTGGGAACGGTATTCGCCATTACGCCGTACTTACTCAGCCGTTCCGCGTAATCCAAACTATGCGCGCGGGAACGGAACACTGCCAAAATCATCATAAGTCATACACTCCTTTTTTTCGGAATACTATATTTTATGAAATACGTAAAATAAGAGGTGCTATTATGATTTATTTCGACAATGCAGCAACGGGCGGTCGCAAGCCCGACAGCGTTCTTTCCGCCGTTACCGCCGCCGTTACCGTATGCGCAAACCCCGGCAGAAGCGGTCACAAGCTTTCTCTATCCTGCGCCAACCTTGTGCAAAATTGCCGCCGCTCTTTGGACGAATTCTTCGACGGCTACGGCTTTGACCGCGTTATCTTTACAAAAAATTGCACGGAAGCATTAAATATCGCTCTGTTTGGCGTATTAGAGCGCGGCGACCACGTTATCGTTTCCGCTATGGAACACAATTCCGTGCTTCGACCGTTAGAATATTTACGTACCCAAGGTGTGATTGAATACGACGTATGCACGCTTTCGCAAGGGAACATACGCGCAAGCGATATTGCCGCGCTGTTAAAACCCAACACACGGCTGGTTGCCATTACCTCCGCTTCCAACGTTACGGGCGCAATACCGCCGATTACGGAAATCAGGCGCGTGCTGCCAAGCGGCGTATTACTGTTATGCGACGGAGCGCAAGGCGGCGGGCATTTCCCTATCCGTATGCGGGAAGCAGGTATCGATTTATTGTCTTTGGCAGGGCACAAGGGCTTGTTTGGAATTCAAGGCAGCGGCACGTTACTCTTTTCCGAGCGGGTTGACCCACAGCCCATTTTATACGGAGGCACAGGTTCTGTCAGTGTATCGCTATCTATGCCAGATTTTTACCCCGACGCGTTAGAGGCGGGAACGTTATCTTTCCCCGCCGTGGCGTCTTTGTTAGAGGGAGTGCGATTTTTATCCGTTTATTTATCGCAAATACAGCCGCGCGTTACCGAACTGACCTCTTACTTTTTGAAAGGATTGAAAAAGCTGCCCCTCTACCGTATTTATTCTCAACCAAACCCGTGCGGAATTGTGGCTTTTGCGCATAAAAAAGTGCAATCGGAACAGGTGGCAAGCGTTCTATCTTCCAAATACGATATTGGGATTCGGGGCGGCTTACACTGCGCTCCTTTGATGCACGAGGCTTTGGGAACGGCGGACGGAGGCCTTTGCCGCGTTTCCTTTTCACATTTTAATTCCCGTGCGGAAATAGACGAATTATTATCCGCCTTATCTAAAATGCAAGCTCTTACAGAGGAGTATTAACCTCGCCTTAGCCTCGCATTACCCTCGCCGTAGCCTCGCCGTCGTTGATTAAATTTCCTTTAATTTCTCCACAATAGCGCGGAGCTTTTTGCGTTGGATAGGGTCTAACATAGGCGCGAACGACTGATAAAAATTATCTATTTCTTCATTGGAAAGCGTGCCTGCTCGCTTGCTTTTTTCCGCTTCCGTTAAAACGTTTTTCAGCATTTCCGCACTGCTTTTGCCGTGATACGCCGACGCGATAGATTGCGTAAGCTCTTCTGCGGATTTTACCGTTTGTTCGCCCGATGGTTGTTGCGTATTCGTATCCCGTTGCGTTTGCGTTGTTTTCGCATAGTTTCTGAAACTTTTCATAATTCCCTCCCGTTGTTTAGCCAATGCAATGTATTGTATTCTGTATAGCAATTTTTTGTGCGGCGGGCGCATATAGTAAAGTATGGAAATTTTAGTGCTTGTGCTGTTATATTATCTCTCACAAAAGCCCGATTTTCACGAAAAATTAAAGCCGCTAATGGGCGAGCTGAAAAACTCCGAGCAAATGCTGTCCTTTTTGAACGATTTATCCAAGTTTGCCCAAGTATTTAACGGAAACGGCGGACAATGCAAGGAAACGTCGTCGCAAACGTCAAAAACGCAGCCGCCGAAAGATGAAAAAAAGCAGGAGCAATATACTCCTGCCTGTGAAACCGACCAAGAAAAAACCAAGCCGCAATCCCCCACCTCGGGAATTGCGGACGATTTCATTGAACAAATTTTAGAGGGATACTTAAAAAAGCGTTAGAGATTTTACTCTTACACAATAGAAAACCCGCCGTTGACGGGCATATCCACGCCCGTTACGTATTCGTTTTCCTCCAAGAAAAGCACAGCTTTTGCAACGTCCTCCCCCGTGCCTATCCTACCAACGGGGATTTCATCTTGCAACGCTTGCATATCCTCTTTACCAAGGTGCGCGTTCATTTGCGTTGCGATAACACCGGGGGATACTGCATTTACGCGGATGCCCGAATACCCCAACTCTTTGGCAAGCGATTTGGTAAGCCCTATCAGTGCCGCCTTGGAAGCGGCGTACACGCTTTCGCAGCTTGCGCCCACCTCCCCCCAAACGGAAGAGATATTGATAATCACGCCGCTTTGCTTGGAAATCATACCCTTTGCCGCTTCGCGGGAACAAAGCACCGCTCCGCCCACGTTAACGTTGAACACTTGGGCGTATTCTTCATACGTAACGTCCTGAATCTGCTTTACGAGCGCAACGCCTGCATTGTTTACCAACACGTCGATACCGCCTTGCTTATTTAACGATTCAAACAACGCCGTTACCTCCGATTCCTTGGAAACGTCTGTTTTACACGTCTGTATGCCCTTTTGCTTTGCGGCTGTTGCGGCGGTTTCGTCCTTGGAATACGTGGCGTACACCGCGTACCCTTTTCCAAGAAACGCTTCTGCTATCGCAAGACCTATTCCACGCACACCGCCTGTTACTAAAACTCTTTTCATCGCATACCTGCTCCGTTATTTTGGTTACATCGCCTTGATAAGTGCGACAATCTCTCCCGCGATTTGGTCGGGCGTTTTGTCGTCCACGTCCACGATATAATCGGCAACGTGTTCGTATATCGGCATACGCTCTTGCATGAGTCTTGCCAGCCTATCCCGAATACTTTCGGTAGAGGTTTGCAAAAGAGGTCGAGTTCCGTCCACGTGCAAGCGTTTGGCTAGCGTTTCTATGGACGCGCGCAAAAATACGATTTTGCCGTTCTTTTTAATCAAGGCGTTATTTTCGCTTTTCAGCACCAGACCGCCGCCCGTGGAGATAACGAGGTGGTCTTTTTGCGCAAGCTCTTGCACCACTTCCGTTTCCAATTTACGGAAATGCGCTTCGCCGTAATATTCAAAAATATCCGAAATTTTGCCGTATCTATCCACGATAACGCCGTCGGTGTCGTACCACCTTCTGCCTGTAAGCTCGGCAATTTTGATACCGATCGTCGTCTTTCCCGCGCCCATCATACCGCATAAAACAAGGTTCATGGCTATAACGCTCCTTTATTTTTTCAAGCCGATGATTGCAGCTAAATAGCTGTTTACGCCGAAGCCGCAAACAACTCCCTTGCACACCTCGGAAAGTACGCTGTGGTTTCGGAACTCCTCACGGGCGTGTACGTTGGAAATATGCACCTCGGCAACGGGAATGTCAATCGCCGCAATCGCGTCGCGGAGTGCGTAGCTGTAATGTGTAAACGCGCCTGCGTTTAACAAAATAGCGTCGCAGCTCTTTTCCAAATACGCTTGATGCAAAGCATTAACTATCTCCCCCTCGATATTGCTTTGGAAAAACGTTGCCTCGTCGCCGTTAGATTTACAGAACTTGGCAATTTGTTCGTTGATATCCTCCAACGTTTGCGTACCGTAAACGCCCTTTTCGCGTTTGCCCGTTAAATTGAGATTGACTCCGTTGATTACTAAAAATTTCATAACCGTTACCGTCCTTTGGTAAGTATTTATTGTTTTATTGTTGTGTTTTAAGGTATTTGCTATACAAAGCTTCCGCTTCCGCGCTATCGGGCGTTTTGTCCAAGTACAAACAATCGGCATAATACGCCTGATAGAAAAGCATGGGTTTTCCGTTTAACGTCTGTAAGCCCTTTTCTTCCGCTATCCGTAAAAATTCCGATTTTTCAGGGGTATATATCAAATCGATTGCAGCTTTTGCGCCGTCAAACGCACGCGCTGTAACGGGAGTTTTCCCCTCCGTATCGTGCATTCCCACGCCCGTGCAGTTGAGAAGAATATCATACCCGCCCGCTTCGGGATCGATTGCCGCTTGTACGCCAAGCTGCGCGCAAACCTCCTGCAATTCCTGTTGATTTCTCCGATACATAAAAACGCTTGCGCCTGCCTCTTTCATCGCCGCCGCACAGCTCCTGCCCGAGCCGCCCGCGCCAAGGACAAGCACCTTTTTCCCCTGTACCTCGATATTTGCAGCGCGCACCATTTGCATAAAGCCTACGCCGTCCGTGTTATAACCTTTACGAGATTGCGAAAGAACGGTGTTTACCGCTCCGAACGTCAACGCCTCGTCAAGCACCTCGTCTAAATATTCGATGACGTCGCGCTTGTAGGGTATCGTTACGTTAAAGCCGTCGAAATCGCCCAACAAACGGCGCATGGCGTTATCGAAATTTTCCGCATTGACGGAAAAACGCTCGTATTCGCAAGCAACGCCCCATTGGGATAAAATAAAGGTATGTATCTCTTCGCTCAGGGATTTGGAAACGTCTTTTCCTATCAACCCCAAACGGCATTTTTTTACGTTCACCGCAGACCTGCCTCCGTGTTTTTCGTTTTGCAGTGGCTTCGACTTACCTTATACGCCCAACTTCTCAAAGAAATCGGGGAAGGAAATCGCACAGCATTCGGGGTCTTTGATATCCCCGCCCTTTTCGCTTGCCAACAGTCCTACCGCCGCCGTCATCGCAATACGGTGATCTAAATAACTGTTCACGCACCCGCCCGAAAGCTTGCTTTTTCCGCGAATAATCCAGCCGTCGGGAAGTTCTTCACATTCGCCGCTGATGCCGTTGATCAGCTCCGCCGTCGTTTTGATGCGGTCGCTTTCCTTGACGCGCAATTCTTTTGCGCCCGTGATACGACTTTCCCCATCCGCAAACGCACACAACAGTGCAACAAGCGGAAGTTCGTCTATCATTGCGGGAACGTCTTTTCCGCCCAACTCTACGGCTTGTAACGCCGATTTCTCCACCAAAATATCTGCGATTTCCTCCCCGCCAGAAACGCGGGTATTGAGCAATGTATATTTCGCTCCTAATTTATCAAACGCCGTTAAAATGCCCGTTCGGGTAGGGTTTACACCCACGTTTTTGCAAAGCGTTTTGCCTTTCAGTGCCCCAAGAGCCATAAAATACGCCGCTGACGAAATATCAGACGGAACGCATACGTCAACCGCCGTTAAAGCGCTCTTTTTTATCGCCACCGTGTTTCCGTCAACCTTGATATCCGCGCCCATGGCGGCAAGCATACGTTCGGTGTGGTCGCGGGATTTCACAGGCTCGGTTACCCTTGTTTCGCCGTCCGCGGAAAGACCTGCCAACAGCACCGCGCTTTTCACTTGTGCAGAAGCCACGTTCAGCGTTACGTCCGCGCCCTGTAAACGTTTGGGATACACGCAAACGGGTGCGTGCCCGTCCGTTGTGCGAACGTCCGCGCCAAGCATTGCCAAGGGTTGCGCAACGCGGTTCATGGGTCGGGAGGACAAGGACGCGTCGCCGTGCAGCTTCGCCTCAATTTCCTTTCCCGATACAAGTCCCGTCAAAAGTCGTATAGTTGTGCCCGAATTACCGCAATTTAAGCTTTTTCCGCTTTCAAAGCTGGGTGTACCCTTTACGTGAACGGTTGTTCCGTCCGTTTTTACGTCTGCGCCAAGCGCGCGCATACAATCGCACGTGGAAAGGCAATCCTCGCCCATCAAGGCGTTGGTAATTACCGCCTCGCCCGCCGCACCGCCATTGAACATAATCGCTCGGTGCGTAATGGATTTATCGCCCGGGAGCGTAAATTCGCCCTCGAAACGTTCTCTCGGTTTTATCGTTTGCATATACCCACCTTCTTTTAACGCACCGCTTCGCAAAGCGATTGTTTGTACTGTTCAAACGGCATTTTCAAAATAGTCCATTCATTTTTGCGTTTTGCTACGGACATAACGATTTCGCCGTCGCCCGTGTTCTTTTTGTCCGATTTCGCCTTTTCTGCGTCCTCGCCGACGTTTGAAAAATCAGGTGCGGACGTCGGTTGCATTGCCAAGCCGTTACGGATAATCTCCAACAGTTGCAAACCGTACGCTTTGTCGCACACCCCCGCGTTTATCGCCATTTTCGTTTCCAACAGCATTCCGTACAACACGCACTCGCCGTGAGAGAGCTTGGAAGAAAGCTCGATAGCATGACCCGTCGTATGTCCGACGTTTAACGATTTGCGTTCGCCGCATTCCTTTTCGTCTGCTTGCACCACGTTTACTTTATGCTGAATACAGTCTGCGATAAGCTCCGTCAAAAAGGTAAGATTGTTCCATTTGTCCGTGTTGGCTTGCAATTTATCAAAAATATCGCCCGACAGCGCCGCATACTTGACAATTTCGCCCACGCCGCATTTCACTTCGCGCAGCGGCAACGTTTGCAAAAAGGAAGGCTTCACCAACACCGCTTGCGGTTGATAGAACGCGCCTACGATATTTTTAACTCCGCCTAAGTCCACCGCTGTTTTACCGCCGACGCTGCTATCCACCTGCGCCAATAGCGTAGTGGGAATTTGCACGCAAGCAATACCGCGCATATACAAAGCCGCCGCCAAGCCGCCGATATCCCCGATAACGCCGCCGCCTACCGCAAAAAGCTTGGAGGTTCGGTGCAGCCCCGCACTTGCCATTCTTTCCAAAATTTGTTGCAGGGAGGTAAACGTTTTATGTTCTTCCCCCGCGGGCAAGACGAAAATTTCCGTATCCTTGAAATACTTCTTAAATAATTCAGGATACAGCCGACTTACGTTGGAATCGGTAAGAACAAAGTTTTTCTGACCGCTTGTCAACGAAGGAAGATAGGTATCAAGCACCTCTTCCCCCACGTATATTTTCCCTTCCATGGAGGGCGTTTTTAAGGCAATTTCTTTTATCATAATATTTCCAAAATGCGTTAAGGCAATGCATTATAACGTTTGATTTGTTCCGTCATCGTGTCGCCGCCAAGCCGAGCGGAAACCACGTCAGCAAGCACCTGTGCAACCACCGCCTCCGCGATAACCTCTAATGCCAAAATAGCGCATACGTCGCTACGTTCGGAAGCCGCCGTTACCGACTCCTTGGTTACGTAATCCACCGTTTGCAAGCCGCGCATGAGCGTCGGAATGGGTTTCATTGCTACGCGCAAAACAAGCTCTTCGCCGTTGGACATACCCCCTTCGATACCGCCCGCGCGGTTGGTTTTCCGCGTGAAGCCGCTCTTTTCGTCATAGTAAATTTCGTCGTGCACGTATTTCCCGTTGACGCTGCCCACGGCAAATCCCGCACCCACTTCTACGCCCTTTATCGCCTGAATACTCATCAAGCCCTGCGCCAAACGAGCGTCCAATTTTTCCGCATACGTCATCACGTTGCCAAAGCCGCTTTTTAAGCCTTTGACACGAATTTCCGCAACGCCGCCCGCCGTATCGCCTGCCTTTTTCAGCGTATCAATGGTTGCCATTGCTGTATTTTGCACTTCTTCATTTAACATTCCAAGAGGCTGCCGTTTGGATTTCAACACCTCGTCAAAGGTATATTCGCTCTCGTCCTTCACGCCGCATACCTCTTTTACGTACCCGCCTATCTCTACGCCAAGCGCGGATAAATACTGCTTATACACGCCGCCTGCCGCAACCCGAATAGCCGTTTCTCTTGCGGAAGCGCGCTCTAAAATATTTCTCGCGTCCGTTTGCGCAAACTTGATAACGCCCGTTAAATCGGCATGACCGGGGCGCACCTTGGTAAGACTTTTCTTTTGCATGACCGCTTCGTCGCATTCGCCGCTGCCCATGCAATTTTCCCAATTTGCGAAATCCTTGTTATATATACAAAGAGTAACGGGGCTGCCCAGCGTTTCCCCGTTGCGTACACCCGTTAAAATTTCCGCGCGGTCCTTTTCTATTTTTTGCCGCGCCCCGCGGCCGTATCCGCTTTGGCGCAAAGCTAAATCCGCATCGATTTTCTCCATATCCAACTGCAAATGCGCGGGCAAACCCTCTATGATTGCCACAAGCGCTTTTCCGTGCGATTCTCCCGCCGTCGTCAGTTTCATTTCTCTCTCCTTTTTACGCCGTTTTTCCGTTTAACGACCCGCTAAAAATACAAATTCGCCTTGTCGGTAATCCACCGTTACTCGCTGACCGCCTTGCACTCTGCCAAGCAAAATTTCTTCGGACAGCCTATCCTCGATACGCCGACTTATTACCCGTTTCAAAGGTCTTGCGCCGTACTGCGGATCGTACCCCTCTTCCACCAATGCTTTCAGCGCGTTTTCCGTTACGTCCAAGGTAATGCCCCGCTGTTGCAACAGTCGTTTGGCAAGCGACGATACGATTTTATTACCGATATGCACGCAATCGTTTTGCGTAAGACGGTGGAACACGATAACGTCGTCTAATCTGTTCAAAAATTCAGGGCGGAACTTATCTTGCAAGGCTTTCGTGATATTTTCCCGCATGGACTGATACTGCTTTTCGCCGTCCGCTTCTCCGCTTCTGCCGTCCGCACCGAAGCCGTAAACACCCGTGCGCTCGCTTTGCGCAACCGCCGCCCCTACGTTGGACGTAAGAATAATCACGGCATTTTTGAAGCTTACCGTTCTGCCCTTGCTATCCGTCAACCTGCCGTCGTCTAAAATTTGCAACAACAAATTAAACACGTCGGGGTGTGCCTTTTCTATTTCGTCAAACAGCACCACGCTATACGGATTGGTACGCACCTTGTCCGTCAGCTGACCCGTTTGCATATCCTCGTACCCCACGTACCCCGGGGGCGCGCCTATCAGCTTGGATATCGATTGTTTTTCCATATATTCGCTCATATCCAAGCGAATCATTTGCTCTTCCGAACCGAACATCGCCTCCGCAAGTGCCTTGCAAAGGTCTGTTTTACCAACGCCCGTAGGACCGACGAAAATAAACGAGCCTATCGGTTTGGTAGGGTCTTTTAAGCCCGCTCTTGCACGGCGTATCGCTTTGGAAACGGCGGAAACCGCTTCGTTTTGACCAATGATACGGCGGTGTAATTCCTCTTCCAGCCGTAACAGCTTCTCGCCCTCTTCCTGCGTAATTTTTGTAAGCGGAATTTTCATACGCGCGCTGACGATTGCCGCCACCTGTTCTCTGCCGATACCCTTTTTGCCGCCGTTAAGCAGAATGGGCGATTGCGCCTGTTTGAGTGCGGTAAGCTTTTCTTGCGTTCTGCGTTTGTTTTCCAAAGCGGCGGTAGCCAAGGCGAACTCTCCTCGCTTTTCATGCGCAAGGCGT
This sequence comes from Candidatus Scatosoma sp., assembly GCA_045655725.1. Lineage (GTDB taxonomy): Bacteria > Bacillota > Clostridia > Christensenellales > Borkfalkiaceae > Scatosoma. The sequence continues at coordinate 28,145 of JAZOPT010000031.1, read as the reverse complement.
TCTTCCTCAAACTGCGCCACCTCCCGTTCAAGACCTTTGATTTCCATGCCGCCGTCCTCTAAAATGCGGACGCGTGCCGCCGCCTCGTCAATCAAATCGATTGCTTTATCGGGTAAAAATCTGTCCGTGATATATCGGGTGGAAAGCTGCACTGCCGCCTCTATTGCCTCGTCGGTAATGACGATGCCGTGGTGCGCCTCGTATTTTTTGCGCAAGCCCTTTAATATAGCAATAGCGTCCGCCTCGGACGGCTCTTCCACGAACACGGGCGTAAAACGGCGTTCTAACGCGCTGTCCTTTTCGATATATTTACGGTATTCTTCTATCGTGGTTGCGCCTATCACCTGCAAATCCCCGCGAGAGAGCATAGGCTTTAAGATGTTCGCCGCGTCCATACCGTTATCTGCGGACGAACCCGCACCGACGATGGTATGTATCTCGTCGATAAACAGTACGACGTCGCCGTCCTCCATAACCGAGGAAACCAATTCCTTTAATCTTTCCTCGAAATCGCCGCGATACCGTGCGCCTGCCAGCATTCCCGGCAAATCCACCGAAAATACCGTTTTATTATACAACTGCTCGGGTACTTCCCCGTCCACAATCATTTTGGACAGACCCTCTACAATGGCACTTTTACCTACGCCCGGCTCGCCTATCAAAACGGGGTTATTCTTCATGCGGCGAGAGAGAACCTGAACAACCTTTTCTATCTCCTTTTGCCTACCGATAACAGGATCCACCTTACCCTTGCTTGCACGCTCCGTCATATCCGTTCCGTATGCCGTCAGCTTCTCCACCGCTGCGCTGCGTTTGGCGGGCGATGAGGAAAACGCATTTCCCTTTTCCAACGTAGCAGAACGTTTTTTATCTACCGTCTTTTCCGTTTGTGCAAGTCCGTCCTCGCCGTTTGTCGGCAAAGTGGGGTATGCGCTTGTCAGGGGATCTACTCCGTCGATAAACAGCTGTTCCTCTTCCCCAAACGCCTTTTTGTTTTTCAATACGGTAAGCGCGTGCTTTGTTTTCGCTTTCAGCGTTTCTATATCCGCAAAATTTTCCAATATTCTAACGGCAAAGCAATCGGGCACTTCCAAAATAGCGTACAGCATATGCGCCGTTCCTGCGGGCGTTTCCGTTTCCTCGGAAAACAACACCGCCCTGTCGTACATTTTTTGCGTACGCATGGTTAAGCCGCTATAAGTGGAATTGGTGTCTATTTTCTTAAAGAAGATTTCCTCGTATTCGTTTTTGGTTACCCCCTCGCCCGCCAAAATTCCGTACGCGCTGCATTCGGGCAAGCATAAAAAGGCGTAAACGAAGTGTTCACTGCCTACGTAGCTTGCGCCCTTTCTCACCGTCGTTTCGTTGGCTATTTGCAAGGCTTTTCTGAAATTGTCCGATGCGCGGGAAAGTGGATACATATCTTCTTCCTTTCTTCCTTTTTTGCTTTTTTATTTCATTGGTTAATCGGTGCGAACGACCAATTCGGGCAACACCTTATTGACGATCTCCGCTCGCGTTAAATTACAATCGTATTCGCTTGCGCCCTGTAACCCGTTTTCCAAACGGAAGGAAGCGGGTCGCATGTCTGCCAAAAAGTCGTTAAAGCCCTGCACGTCCCGAGCTTTGAAAAATCCAAGCGCCATGCCCAGCCTTACCTTTACCATGCCTTCCGTCAGTTCTTTCAGCGTAAGCGTAGCACAGTTTGTCAATGCTCCGTACGCACGCAGACAACCGTCCTTTAACGGAATTTTCTCCTCTTTGACCATTTTTTCACGCGCGCGAAGCTCTAAATCGCCAAGCGTCATGGTCATACGTACCATTTGTTCTAACACGTCCCGTTCGGACACGCCCAAGGTGCGTTCGTTGCTTACCTGATAGCTATATCCCTCCGCCGCCGTACCCTCGCCGAATACGCCTCGAACGGTCAAGCCCCCAGCCTTTAACGTGGGTAAAAAGCTTTTTAATTCTCCGCTCCTCGCCAAACCCGGCAAGAACATCATAACGGAGGCGCGCATTCCCGTTCCTAAATTGCTTGGACACGCCGTCAAGTACCCTAATTTTTCATCGTAAGCAAAATTGAGTGCGCTTCCCAAGCCCTCGTCAATACCGCTGATACGTTCGTACGCTTTGTACAAATCAAAACCCTTATACAGGTACTGTTGGCGCAAATGGTCCTCTTCGTTTACCATAACGGAAATGGATTTATCGGGCGAAATGAACGCCGAAGCGATTCCCTTTTTCCGAATAAGCGCAGGACTTATCAAATGCTGTTCTTGCAACAGCGTTGCCTCTGCCTTGCTTAATTTATCCATATCGTTGCGCTGAAAGTCGTCTAATTTTCCAAGCTCTTTTTCTACAAGGTGCACAACCTGCTTTGCCAAGGCCGCGTCCAACTTTTCAGGGAACGGATATGCCGCAAGGTTTCGCGCCAAGCGGATACGGGTGGAGGTTACGAGAGTTTGGATAAATCCGGGCGTTTGTGCCATACGAAATCCTCCTCCGCGCAACCGTTTTCCAGTTCTACCAAACGTTTTGCGTATATTCTTGCGTTGTCAAAGTCGCCCTCTTTTTGTAAAAATTCGGACACGGTTTTCGCCTCGTAACGTTGGCGGGGGAGCTTTTCTGCTTCCCCGCCGAACGGCGTTTTGCCTGTGTGCGCCATACCGCCCTGCATTTTTGCTACTACGGGATATAAAATGGATTTGAACGCTTTATAGCAATACGCGCAACCTACCAGATTGCGCTTTTTTACCTCTTCTGCCGTCGTTTTACAATAAGGACAAACGGACGTCGCCGCGCCCGTTTCACTCTCCGCCGTGATAAACAAGCGGTGATAGCAATCAAGACAGTAGTAATCCACTGTCTTTTTGCCGTTTTTTATCTGCTCGTACGTTTTTGTCGCTTGATTTTTTTTACAGTTCCCGCACAGCATAGCATTCCCCAAAATACGCTTATTATCTCGCTTATTATCTTGCTTTTTATCCTTCCTATTACCCTTGGTTTATCCGTTTAAGGCGTTGGCTGACCTGCCTCTTCTTTCTCTTCCAAAGCAGAGCCTGCTTGCCCACCTACCGTTCTCTTTCTGTTTTTGATAAACAAGGAACGGAAAAACACCCAAAGCACTTCCAACACCTGCAACGGTATGCCTATCAAAAACAGTACCCAAAGCGGACCGTAATCTTCGCCGTTTGCAAGGAAATGCACCGTTAAAAACAGACTTGTTATCGTTACCCATATCAAAGTGGAGACTCCGATAAAGTTTAACAGGCGATATTTCCAAAGACCCGCATACACGATGACCACGATAGCATTGACGCATACGGCGTATAAAAACACCAGCCACCAAGAAAACGCATTGGGTATCCAAAGCTGCATAGCCACAAAAATACACGTCGCCACCAGCCATACGATTCCGCTGGACAGCAGCATAATAAGCAGATGCAAGCCGCCCGTTTTGCGCGGAGCTTGGACAGGCGTTGTTTCACCGACCAAATCGTTTAACGTAACGCCGAACAGCTCGGCAAGCTGTAAAAGGATATACACGTCGGGTATTCCGTTGCCCGACTCCCATTTAGAAACCGATTTATCCGAATAATTGATTTTTTCCGCAAGCTCCGCCTGCGTAAGACCTGCCGCCTTACGGTAATACGTGAGATTTTTGGCTACTTTTTCGTTGATTTCATTCGGATTTTTCATATCTTTATAATAGCATTTTTTTCGCTTTTCGTCAAGCGAGTGTAAGGGTTTTTCGTTATTTTTATGGCATTGCAAAGCTGATTGCGCTCATTTTTTATCTTTTTTGCGCTTATATAAAAAATGAAAGGGTTCCCGTATGGGAAACCCCTTGATTTTTTCGTTAATACGCGCGGGCATACACAATGACGTGCTTAGCTTTCTTGCCGCAAACTGCACACGTTTCTTTTGTTTCGCCCTCTGCAAACACTCGCGCCGTTGCCGCCGTTTCCGCTTTTACTTTATCTTCGCAATCACGGCAGCCGCACCAGCCTGCTTTGACAAAGTTCCCTGCTTCCACGCCTGCCAAAATTCCCGCCATATCGTCTGCATACACAATGCGTTCTTCGCGGTGCTTTCGCGCGCTTTCCAGCATATCCTTCTGAATATCCGCAAGCAACGATTTCACCGTTTCCACAGCGTTGTCAAGAGCCGCCTCGCCCTTCTCCAACGTATCTCTGCGCGCATAGGCAAATTTGCCCGCTTCTATATCGCGAGGTCCAAGTTCGATACGCAGCGGCACGCCTTTCATTTCCCATTCGTTAAACTTCCAGCCGGGGCTGTTATCCGTATTGTCAAACGTTACTCGAAGCCCTGCGCTTTCCAGCTGCGACTTCAACGCCTCGCAAGCCTCCACAACACCGCCCTTTCTCGCCGCAATAGGAACGATAACGCATTGCACGGGTGCAACGACGGGAGGCAACACCAAACCGCGCTTATCTCCATGCGTCATGATGATTGCGCCAATCAAACGCGTAGATACGCCAAACGAAGTGGTGTAAGCTTTTTCCAACGTTCCCTCGTTGTTTTGGAATTCGATATTAAACGCGTTTGCGAAATTTTGACCCAAATAATGGGACGTACCCGACTGCAAGCTTTTTCCGTCGTGCATCATTGCTTCCATGGTATAGGTAGCCACCGCCCCCGCAAAACGTTCTTTTTCCGTCTTTCTGCCCGTCAATACGGGGATAGCAAGGCAGTTTTCCATAAATTCTTTATACACACCGAGCATGGTAAGCGTGAACGCTTCCGCTTCCTCCGCCGACGAGTGCGCCGTATGACCCTCGTGCCACAAAAATTCGCTCGTTCTCAAAAACGGACGCGTCGTCTTTTCCCAACGCATTACGTTACACCACTGATTTACCTTTAAGGGCAAATCACGGTACGACTGCACCCATTTCGCCATCATCGTTCCGATAATCGTTTCCGACGTGGGACGAATAGCCAAAGGCTCGGTAAGTTCTTCCCCGCCTGCGTGCGTTACCACGGCAACTTCGGGCGCAAACCCCTCTACGTGCTCCGCTTCTTTGGTGAAATAGCTCATCGGAATCAACAAAGGGAAATATGCGTTTTGCACTCCCTGCTTTTGGAAACGGTCGTTTAACTGCTTTTGGATATTTTCCCAAATCGCATAGCCGTACGGACGAATGACCATCGTACCTTTTACAGGTCCGTAATCTACAAGCTTGGTTTTTAACACCACGTCTGTGTACCACTGCGGGAAATCCGCGTCGATATCTGCTATCTGTTCTACAAATTGATTTTCTTTACTCACTTTTCTATCCTCTCTTTACGCCCCTCGAAAAAAGTTTTCGAGGGGCGGGTTGTCTTTTTTGTACGTTATACTCTTGTACGTTATACTCTATAAAAGCACGGCTTATGCTTCCGTGTTTTTCGTGTATGCACGGTATTTTTGCAACTTGAATACCTTATCGCAATTAGGGCAACGGTGATAAGGCGACGTTTCTCTCGCTAACAGCTCCCTGCCGCAACGGGGACAACGTACCCGCCATTCTTTCGTAGGGTCTAACTCGCCTTGCACCACTTCCTCTTGGGGCTGTTCCGCTTGCGGAGCAACAACGGGTGCTACGGGCATTTGCGTCGGCATTTGTACAGGCTGCGGAGCAGGCTGCATTACCGCCGAGGCGTCTACCGTATGCGCTTCTTGAAGTTCTGCCGCCAACGCGTAAGGCGAGGGAGTAGGCTTCAAGTACTCGGGTGCAGGCGACGGAGCCATCGTTTGCACAGACGCAGGCTGACGAACAGGCTCTTGCGCGATAGGCGCGGGAGCGTACGCAGGCTGCGGCGCGGGTGCAGGATACGGATAATATACGGGAATATACACCGGCTGATAGGGTGCTTGCATCACGGGCTGCGGGAACATGGGTGCGCCTTGCATGGGCGGCATATACGGAGGATAAGGATATCCTGTCGGCATAAAGGGTTGTTGCCCCGCTGCTCCCGTTTCTTCGCTTGCCAATTTTTCTTTTTCGCTATCTTTGGGTTTGGATTTGAAAATGCAATCCACCAAGAACGCCCCAAACGCTACGCCTGCAATAATCGCAAACGCCCAAGTGGGGTTGGTTTTGTTATAGAATTTTGCCAACGCAAACCAGCCGCCCGCCGTCAACGCTGTAAGGAACGCAAAGACGCGGAAGTTTTTCATTCCACTTCCCTCGATACCCAAACGGTTAAATTCGGTAACGTTGGTAGCGTGTGCCAAAAGCACCAAAATCCAAAGCACGGTTGCGCCCTCCAAAAGCAACGGCACAGCCACTTTCATCACGCCGCCGCCAAACGGGTTCTTCTTCAAAAGCATCGTCTGAATTTCATCGTAGAAATTGCAATTTCTCGCAAAATACCAAGCGATAACGGCAACCGCCGCAAGCTGAACGATATTGCGGAAGAAATATACGAACAATTTGCAAGGGCGCTTCTCTTCTTCCACAACGCCGTTTCTATCCACGTTAAACACACTTGTTTTTGCGCCGATAAGTCCGCAAAGGAAATGGAAGAACAAGCCAAGTGCCGCCACCGCATAAGCGATGTACGTAAACTTGATTGCACCCGCAGGATTTGCTATGTAGATAAGGAAATGGAAGCCCACGATTGCGGAGAACGAACCGGAGAACAGTTTCCCCATTTCGTCCATTGCCCGAAGGTTACGGTTGTACCCTTTCGGCGTTTTCGCGCTTGCTCTAAACAAATTGCCAAGCTTGCCAAGGCATTTCAACAAGTTGATTGCAACAGTAAGAAGCATCAACGCATATAATACGGACACGCCGAAATTAAACCAATCTCTTACCTTTCCGAACACGTTAAGTCCGCGCCAGAACGTCTTTACCCAAAGCTGTTTTCCGTTGAGCGTGAAAATGGGCAAGCACGCGCAAGCCGTCATTGCGATTGCACCAATCAAATACAGAAAACCGACAAACTTTGCTTTTCCGTGCGTTTTTCTCAAACGTTTTTTAAGCTCGTATGCTTTCATCATATTTCTCCTTGTTTTACTGCTAAATAGCCTTAGAATTGTTATTTATATAATTATAGCGTGTTTTTTGTTTATTGTCAATATTCTTACCCGAAAAAAATAGCAATTCAAGGAAATTTTTTCCGACTTTTTTTGCGCTTTACTGCCTTTGTTCGCTTTTGGTCGCGTTGTTTAGACAAAAATCCCTATCTGCGATTATTTTCCGAATATATCCTGATACGCCTTGATACATTTATTGATGATATCCATGGCTTCATCACGATGACAAATTTCTTTTACCGTCGTTTGCTTGTGTTCCAAGCTTTTATATACCTCGAAAAAGTGCATCATTTCGTCAAACACGTGCTTGGGCAGCTCTTGGATATCGTAGTATCCGTTATACGTAGGGTCGTCGTAAGGAATTGCGATAATTTTTTCGTCTAACGAGCCGCCGTCTATCATCTTGATAACTCCGATAGGATAACAGGTTACCAAAGTGGACGGATACAACGTCTCTCCGCACAATACCAATACGTCCAACGGGTCGCCGTCATCCGCAAACGTGCGCGGAATAAACCCGTAGTTTGCGGGATACACCGTGGAGGTATAAAGCACGCGGTCTAAACGGAGCAAGCCCGTTTCCTTGTCCAATTCGTACTTTACCTTGCTGCCCTTGGGAATCTCCACAAACGATTCAAATTTTTTCGCCGTGATTCTTGCGGCTGAAATATCATGCCATACGTTCATATTTTTATTTCCTCTCTTTTTTATTTCCTCTATCTTTCTCTACTCTTTTCGTTTCGTTGTATTATTTTATCATATTTTTACCGCAAATGCAAGGAGGTTGCCCACCCTTTTACGAATTTTTACAAAATAAAAACGAACAGGCATTACGTTTTTTACGTTCAACGCATACCTGCCTCGCTATTTTTTGCAATTTTTGTGTCGCATATTGCCGAATTCTTCCTTGCGAAACCGCTTTTTTATAAAAATATACGCGCGATACGTTTGCGTATCGCGCGCCGTCATCGCATACATGGTAACTTAAAATGCCCTATGCATTCCCTATACATTCTCTATGCACTATCAGCCGTTTTCTTTTTTCCATTCCAAAAGCATGTGGATATCCGCCGCTTGCACTGACGAAGTCATCTCTTCCAAAACCGCGTCAAAATCCGCTTGCGAAATACGCTTTACGCCCGTTTCGATACTCCGCAAAATAGAATTTTCTTCTATCTTATCCAGCATTTCCGACATATCCGAGCCGTTAAAGCCCTCCGTTTTTTCGGTAATCTTGGCGTAATCGATATCCCCCGCCACCATAACCAAACCGTTGGCTTTTATCTTCTCCAATCGGTTTTGCACCATATACTCTCTTGCAGGCGCGTCAGGTAAGCCCACGTAAATACGCGTTCCAAACCGCCCGGGGCGCAAAAACGCACTGTCGATATCCCAAGGCTTGTTGGTAGTAGCTACCAAAAACAGAATATTTTTCTTTTCTTTATTATAGCTTTCCACACCCTGCAACTGCGCCAAAAATTCCGAGCGCAACTGCCGCGCATACTGCGACTTGGTGGATTTCGGCGAAATAGAATCCATTTCGTCAAAGCAAATCATAGCGCAAGGATATTGCCGAGCCTGTGCAAACAACGCTCGTACCGCCTTTTCCGACTGCCCCGCGCCTTGGTGCAGTAAATCGGACGGTTTTACCGAACAGAATTTCGCGCCGATTTCGTTAGCGATAGCTGCGGCTATCATCGTCTTGCCCGTACCGGGAGGACCGTACATAAGCAAGCCTCCTCCGTTTTTCTTGACGTATCCCTCAAACGCCTCGGGATTTTGCAAGGGCAATAAAACCTTTACTCGCACCGTTTCTTTCACGCTTTCCAAGCCCGCTACGTCTTGGAAACGAATAGACGGGAGTTTATCCCAGTCAAACTTAAACTCGCTATTGTCCGCTCCTTTGCCGTTTAATACCGTCGCTTCGGGTGCTTCCACTTCTTCCTTTTTCGCCTCGTTCTCCTCTTTTACAGAGGGCGCAGGGGGCGTAACCGTCGTAGGTACAGACGGGCGAACGCTTGCATTATTCGTAGGATTTGCCGTGTAGGCAGGCTGCGTCGGCATTATCTTTAAGGAGGGCAAATCCGCGTCCGTAATGGTACGCAAATCCGCGTCCGTAGGGTCGGTTGCGCGGGCGATTCTGCGCGATTGATTGGTAACAATCGCCTCAAACAGATTTCGTATCTGCCTACCGTTACCGAAGTTTTCGTTACGGTGCAAATACAGCTGCGCTGTATAGGCCTGCAACGCCGCCTCCGCTTCGGGACTTAATACGTATTCGTTCTTCTTACAAAGCGATTGAAAAATAGAGAACAGCTCGTCGCCCGTATAATCCTCAAAGGATATATACGTTTTGAAGCGAGAATCCAACCCGGGGTTGGAAGAAATGAAGTTTGCCATCGGCTCGTCGTAGCCCGCCACAATCACTACAAAATTGTTGCGGTGATCCTCCATGGCTTTTAATACCGTATCGATTGCCTCTTTACCGAAGTCGTTTGCGCCGCCTCCTGCAAGCGTATAAGCCTCGTCGATAAACAGCACGCCGCCCATAGCGGAATTGATTGCATCCTGCGTTTTTAACGCCGTCTGCCCCACGTAGCCAGCCACTAAACCGCTTCTATCCACCTCCACAAGATGCCCCTCGGTTAAAATACCCAAAGCACGGTAAATGTGCGACATCAAACGCGCCACCGTCGTTTTACCTGTACCGGGATTGCCTGTAAACACCAAATGATAGGACATATCGGGCACTGCCATACCGCGCGCCTTTCGCATATTGAACACCTTGATTTGCTCTATCCAAGCAAGTACCTGCTCTTTTACGGAACGCAAGCCCACCAGCGCGTTCAGCTGCTGCAACGCCTCTTCCAGCGTGAGTTTTTCTTGCTCTTTGGGAGCAGAAGCTGCGTTTGCGCTTTCTCCGTCCGCCGTCCGCTTTACGGGCGCAGAAAGAGAATCCGCCAATTCTATCAGTTTTTTTGCACGGTCGTACCGTGTTTTTTTCAGTTCGCCGTTAGATTCCTTGGCAAGCTTTAACATTTGCTCTGCGGCAAGATAATAGTACTTCTTCGCCGCCGCGGAGTTTTCTTCTTTCATGCACCGCTTTGCTTTATTGAGATATAACTCGAACGTTTCAAATAAAAGATTTACGTCTGCCATCGTTTTTTCCGTGTCTATATTTTTCGTGTTTATAGTCTGCTTTGGTTACATTTTGTTTTTTAACGCCGCAAGTTCCTTTTCGATATCTGCATCTGAAAAGTCCGCCGCGTCGTTTACACTGCCCATACCCGTTTCCGCATTGATTACGCTATCCAGCTCTGCCTGATCCTCGGCGCTGGTGTACGTACCTGCGGAGAACGCCGCTTCCGTTTCGTCCATAAACGCCTCTATCTGCTGCGTCTGCATTTCCGCCGCCACCATAGCTTCGGCGAAATCCTTGCCCGTAGCAGCAAAGCTCTTTTCTTTCGTTATCTTTACCATGTCCTTACTCAGCGCCTGCATACCGCCCAAAAAGGAAGACGTCATTTGCATCATGTCCTTCATTTGCGACGTAATCTCAAAATTGAGCTTCATTTCGTAAATGCGTTTTTGCTGTGCCATGGTCATTTTTAAGCCCGACATAGCAAGGTTGTATTGCGACGTCAAGCCGCGCTCTTTGGCTTGCTTTGCCGAAGCCACGTATTTCTCTTTTTGTTCTTCCAAAGCCTTGATTTGCTTATCCATTGCCATAATGGTTTTGCGGATAAGCATACGCTTTTGCATTTCTTTCTTTGCGGAAGCCATATCTTTTTCTCCTTTTTTGAGTTATTCTTCTTTTGCCGAAGCCGCCTCGGCAACTTCCTCGTCCAACGCCACGTCGGCATCGTTTAACGACTCTTCCGTTTCAAACATGGAAAGCAACGCGTCGTCCGCTTCGTTCGTGCCGTAAATAGACTGATTTTCCTCATACAGACCCGCCACTTCCTTGAACGTTTCGTCTGCGTCGGTTAATACCTGCTCCGCCGAAACCTTCGTTTGCAATGCGGAATTTAAGAAATTCGCCAAGCCCTTTTGGTCGGCAAGGAGCGCGGAAAGGGGCGTTTTCGACGTGTTTTTATAAAACGAGTTGTCGTCTATCGCCTGTTTTAATTTATTCAAAAGCTGAATATTATACATCAAATACATCGAACGCTTAATCGCTTGTTCGCGCTCGGCTTTCAGCATATTGATTTTCTTCGCATAGAAAATTTTCATATCGCGCGAGGGTTCTTTTGCTCCGCGCTTTTTCAAGTCGACTTCCGCGGCTTGGTTGCTTACGATTTCGTCTTCAATTTTTTTGAGCTGCGTTTCCAAATTGTAAATTGCGTCCGAAACCTCTTCTCTCGTCAGTTTTTCGTATTTATTTTTCTTAAAAGGCCACATAATAAACTCCTATCGGTTATTGTATTGTAAAATAATGCGAAAACGTCCGCGGAACAAAGCAAGTTTTTTGATACTCCGCCCCGCGAACGTCTTTTCGTTAGGTTATTTCCAATATGCGTTGCGTTCCGCAATCATGACTTCTACGTCGCGAATAAAATCGGCAACCGCTTTTTTCAAAGCCTCGTCTTCCTTTTTCACCATCGTTACCTTGAAATCGCTGATGGCGTTTTGAATCTTTTTATCCAACGAAACCACTTTGGAATCGGAAGAAGGAATCATGTATTTCACCTTTTCCTGCAACGCTTTCAAGTCTGCGATAATGTCCGCGTCCTTTTCCGCAAGCGCAATCAACGGATTGATAAGCGCCGTCGCTGTTTCGATAACGTTACGGTCGTCCTGATTCTTTTCCGCCGCTTTTTTCTTCTTGAAAAACAACATATCCGTTCCTCCTACCTCTTAAAATTTATGTCCGCATTTAGAACAGAACGCCGCGTCGCCTTTCGCTTCCGCACCGCACTTAGGACAAACATTTTTCGCCGCTGCTAATTTTTTGCCACAAGACGGGCAAAACGCCGCGCCGTGTTCCACACTGTGTCCGCACGCCGAACAAAAGCTTGCGCCACCCGCTTTCGCCGCGCTGGGCTTCGTTCCCGTTACCTTTAACACCTCGTAATATGCCTGCGAATCGTTCTGTTTGAGGTTGAGCAGATATTTCTCCCTTTCCCATTGTTTATCGTCAAGGCGTTCCAATTCTGCAAGGTATTCTTTCATGCGCAAGCGTTGCTGTTCCTCTTCGGATACGCTTTCCACCTTGCGGATATCCTCTTCCGAAATATTGAACTGTTCGATGATGAAATCGACAAGCTCGATACCCCAAGAGGTGGCAAATTTTTCGCTTAACGCCGCACCCGTTTCACGGCTGATACGCTTTCTGTTGGCATCGAATTTATCATACGTAAGCAACGCTTCGTTTACAACGGTAAGGAATACGTCGGCAAACTCATCGACAACTGCCGCACCGAAACGTACGGTAAAGTCGTTCAGGTCAAATTCTTTACGAACGCCCACTACTTTACGGAAGAACTGTTCGGGATTGATAATGGAAATACCGAACTGACCGCGTGCGCCAATCTCGATTACCTTACCGCTGGATTTATCGCGGTACATAACCTTATTGGGCGTTCCCCAACGAATCAACACGTCGGTATCTTTGGGTATGTAAACGATTTCCACCGACAAGCCGTGTTTCCAATTTTTTACTTCCTTTTTATCCTCGAACACGTCGTAGTTACCGCTTTTATACATTCTGCAATCGCCGCCGCCCTTGATAACGAACGCGTTATGCGTAAACGGAACTTCAAATTTCGCGTCCGCTTTGTCCACGATACCGTTTACGCGTACAAACAACACTTTGTTGTCGTTGACGCTGGCATTGCACAGGTTTTGTTCAAACTTGATTACTTGATACTTCGGTTTCTTTGACCCAAACATATATCTTTTACCTCATCGTTGTATTATTGGAACGTTTTTTACACGGTTTTCCGTGCATTATCATATTATATTCCTTTTTTATTTTAACACACACGCCAAAATAATGCAAGCTTATATAGCAAAAAAAATTGTAATTTTTATTAACATATGCGCCTATATGCATTAAATAACGTTTTTTCTTACTCTGCACGCCTAAAAACAAGAAAAACCGTTCGTTTTGTTACAAACGAACGGTTTTGGCGCAGAAGACGAGATTTGAACTCGTGCCACCATTACTGATGCTACTCCCTTAGCAGGGGATCCCCTTGAGCCTCTTGGGTACTTCTGCATGGCTCAATATTTTTGTTTCTTTTTACAAAGCTATATTACTATATCACATTTTTTTTGGCTTGTCAAAGCTTTTTGCCGCGAAAAACGAAAAATCTTTCGAGAATTTTCTCTTGCTTACTATAAATATAACCGCGCTCCATTTCGGAGCGCGGCATATACTTTTTATCAATTACAAAACGGTGGGAACAAGGAAGTACACAAGGAACAACGCCGTTACGACAAGCGCAACCACCGATACATTGAACTTGGGTTTTTCAACCGCAACTGCTTCGCCGTTTTCGTCAACCGTTACATTCTTTTTCTTGCAAGCATAAACGATCATTTCTACGCCGTAAGAAATCAACGACATAAGCGTATAGGATACCATACCGATACCGATACCCTTCGTAATGGAATACGCAAGTACCATAATAACGATGGTAAGGAACGCCGAAACTGCATTGATTGCATTGGAGAAATCAATGTTTTTCACGTTGCCCTTCATCATCAAAACGCCTACGTAAATAAGCGCAGACGCCGTTGCCGCCGAGGGAATCATTGCAAACAAGGGAAGCATAAACGTTGCAAGTAAGAACAAGCAAGCCGTCGTAAACGCCGTCAGACCCGTTCTGCCGCCTGCCGCTACGCCCGAACCCGATTCTACAAACGTGGTTACCGTGGACGTACCAAGCATCGCGCCCGCACACGTTGCCACCGCGTCGGAAATCATAATTTCGCCGTAATTAATCGGCTTATTGTTTTCGTCGGAAAGAATTCTGTTACCGCCGCAGCAGCCCACGATAGTACCCATGGTATCGAACATATCAATCATACACATGGTAATGATAAGCATGATAATCGTAAACAACGAGCCAGCGGGGAAGCCGTCCTTAAACACCGTGGTAAACGAGCCGAATACGCTGTTTTCGCCAACGGAGAAGAAGTTTTTATAGTTTTCCCAGAACTTCCAAGAAATCCCGTCCACCTTACCCGTAATGATATCAAAGTTGGTAACGCCAAGGGGCATACCTACAACCGTTGCTCCCAAGATACCGATAATCACCGAGCCTTTTACGTTAAACTTGTCCAAAATTGCAATCAAGAACAAACCGATAATGGCAACCAACGCCGTTCTTGCCGCCGCTCCTTTCGACCAAACCGTAAGATCTACCAAAGCCACCTGCGTATATTGGTTTGCAACGATAATCCCTGCGTTTTGGAAACCAATGTAGGCGATAAACAAACCGATACCTACCGAAATAGCCCCTCTAACAGCAACGGGCATTCCGTCGAACACCAATTCTCTAAACGTTTTACCCTTGATTTTGATTACCGACAAAAGCAAGAACACGATACCCGAAATAAGTACCATCATAAACGCTTGGCCAATGGTGAACTCAAACGTATAAGCAAACGCACCTACGCCGCCGCCGATAATAGAGCCTACCAAAGAGTTCAAACCCATACCCGACGCTTGCGCCAAAGGCATTTTCGACAAAAACGCCATGAGCAACGTACCGATAACCGCACCGAACGCCGTCGCCATAAACAACGACGACCATCTACCGTCTGCCGTTCCCGCATACAAAATCTGGTTGGGGTTTACCGTCAAAATGTAGCACATCGCAAGGAAGGTAACCAAACCTGCTATGATTTCCGTTTTGACGTTTGTTTGTTTCTTTTCGGGGTCAAACCCCAAAAGTTTTGCAAACTTGGACATAACACACACTCCTTATAATATATTTTGCTGAAACGCTTTCGTATCGAAACGCTCAACCTTATATATAAGTATAACACGTTTGTCTGCATTTGTCAAATGTTGTCAGAAAAATAAATCCAAATAAGAGCGAAAAATTTCAAAAAGATTTTCCCCTCCAAACACTTGACCTTTTTTGATAAAATGGGGTATAATAATATCGTTGAAAAACAAAAAATTTTATCGAGGTATTTGAAATGAACGTTATCATTACGGAAAACTACGAAGAAATGAGCAAAAAAGCCGCTGAAATCGTGATTGACATCATCAAAGCCAATCCCAATGCGGTGTTGGGTCTTGCAACCGGTTCTAGCCCTATCGGCTTGTACCAAAACATGATTAAAGACCACAAGGAAAACGGCACGTCGTATAAAAACGTGAAGTCGGTGAACTTGGACGAATACGTTGGGCTTACCGCCGATCACGACCAAAGCTATGCGTACTTCATGCGCAAAAACCTTTTCGACGGTTTGGACATCGACCTTGCCAACACCAACCTCCCTTGCGGCAGCGCAAGCGATTTGAAAGCGGAATGCGACCGTTACAACGCTTTGCTTGACAACTATAAGCAGGATATTCAAGTGCTTGGTATCGGCTCGAACGGTCATATCGGCTTTAACGAACCGGGCACGCCGTTGGATTCGGTTACGCACGTTGTGGATTTGACGGAAAGCACTATTAAAGACAACTCCCGTCTGTTTGCTTCTATCGACGAAGTGCCCCGTCAAGCTCTTTCCATGGGTATTAAAAATATCATGAACTCCAAAGCGATTATCATGGTAGTTTCGGGCAAAAACAAAGCGGAAGCCGTACGCGGAATGGTAAAAGGCGAGGTTACGCCCGCTCTGCCCGCGTCCGTATTGCAGCTGCACCCCTTTGTTACCTTGGTTTGCGACAAGGAAGCGGCGAGCTTGCTGTAATATATTGTAAACTTACTATTTGCGCCCCGACAGTCTTTTGTCGGGGCGTTTTCACGCACTTTTCACGCAAATTAGTGCAAAGGCGAAAAATATACGCTTCTTTCTTTTTGAAAATACTTGCTTTTTTGACGGGTATATGATAAAATGATTATAACTGTACGGTGGGGTATAGCGGTTTTTTGCGTGTAAAACCTTGTAAAATACGGCTTTGCTTTACATTATTATATACATAATATATATGGCTCGTGTTTTGATGTAGGCAAACTTCCCCTCACCCTATCGGAAAAGATTGAAAAATTTAAGTTTTTTAAGGAGAACTGTTATGAAGAAACTCAACAAATTTATTGCGTTCGTTGCTACGGCAGTGCTTTGCTTTGCCATGTTTGCGTTTGCAGGCTGTAACAAAGCAGAAGCTTATACGTTTACCGTAAAATACGAGGACGGAACGGCCGCGGAAAACGTAACCGTTCAGCTTTGCAAGGGCACGGATTTTTGCGACAGTAAAATGGCTACCACGGATGCGGAGGGAAAGGCGGAGCTTGTTCCCACCAACGGCGCGGACGAATACGACATTCATATCTGGGCAGCAGGCATGAAAAAGGAATATGAAGTAACAAAAACGGAAAAGACGCCCGCGGAATACGGCGACGTGGAAGTTACCATTAAAAAATAAGCGCAACAATATAACCGAAACAAAGTTTACAATTCACTAAATTAAGGTTGGAAATTTATGAAACTTTTGAAAAAACTTGCTCTGCTTGCTTTCACGGCGGTGTTGTGCCTTGCTCTCGGCTTGGCGGCGGGCTGTAAAAAGGAAGAAAGCAGCAGCACAGGCGAACTTTCTGAATACGTATATAAAATCCGTGTACAATCGGAGGGCGGCTTTGGTTTGAAGAACGTCGTCGTAGGCTTGTACGACGGCGACACGCTCGTGAAAGAAAAGACAACGAGCGCGCAGGGCAATGCGTATTTCACGGACGAGGACGGCATCGAGCTTGGCGAATACGACGTTCGCATTTCGGACGTACCCGCAGGTTGGCACGCCAACGAAAACATCTCGTACAAGACAAGCAAAACGGAAAAATCCGATTTGAGTATCTCCATGACCCCCCGTTTGATTACGGACGAAAGCATTCCGTCGGGCAAGCTGTATCAGCTGGGCGACGTTATGTACGATTTTACCGTGCAAACGTGCAACGGACAAAACGTGCAGCTTTCCAAGGTTTTGGAAGAAAAGAGAATGGTGCTTCTCAACTTCTGGGCAACCTGGTGCGGGCCTTGTAAATCGGAATTCCCCGCCATGCAAAATGCATACGTGGAAGAAAAGGACGTCGTTTCCGTATTAGCGGTAAGCACGACGGACACGCAAGCAGCCGTATCCGATTATCAGGAAGAAAACGGTTTAACGTTTGATATGGCAGGCGAAACAGATCTCCCCTCCCGCTTCGGCGTGAGCGCCGTTCCCGTATCTATCGTTATCGACCGTTACGGCGTAATTTCCTATTGGCACGTAGGCTCGATGACGGCGAAAAGCGATTTCATCGGCTTGTTTGACAAGTTCACGGGCGAGGATTATATCCAAACGGTAATCGGCGAGGACGAATACGAAGGCAGCGACAGCGAAAACACGGACGAAACGGAACAGGTGAAACCCAACGTTTCCGCTCCCTCCGCTACGGACGCAGCCGCACTTTTGAACGACAACGGCGACTTTACGGTAAGCTGGGACGACGGCGAATATTCTTGGCCGTTCATCATTGAAAAGGACGCCAACGGCGAGGACGCGTTGTTTGCAGCAAACAAGGGCGTGCATAATTCCTATTCCATTATGAACGTAACGTTTGAAGCGGACGAAAACGACGTTCTGTTCTTTGACGCGGCGTTCAGTACCGAGCTTGATTCCGACTTCTTACACGTAGTAATGGACGGTACGCTTATCCATTCGCTTTCGGGCAATCCCGAAGTGAAGTGGGCTACCTATTGCGCATACGTGTTTGCAGACGGCGAGGACGGCGAGCACACCCTTTCGTTTACCTTTATAAAAGACGGCTCTATGTCGGGCGGCGAAGACGAGGTATGGATTAAAAATATGCGTTTGGTAAGCAATGCCAACGCTACCGCCGTAAACAAGACGGTAAAAGACGAGGTTGGCAGCGTGGATATTTTCCGCAACGCAGCAACAGGCTTAAACGAAGTGAAGGAAGGCGCGACGGAAAAGAAACCTTTATATAAAAATTACGTTTCGTACGAATATAACGAAAAGGACGGATATTATCACGTAGGCACGAAAGACGGTCCTTACCTCATGGCAAACACCATGAACAGCTCTAATTGGAATACGTACGACGCATGGCAGCTTGCTTACAGCGGACTGCTTATCGTGGACGGCATGAACGTAGGCTTGGCGTTGGAAGATTACGCTTGGGCAGCCACGCAGCGCGTAGGAAACGAGTACGTTCCCGTAACCAAGGCACTCCGTCATCTTTTGGACACTATCGTACGTGCGGAAAACGTGGAGGGCGCGAAAGCAGACCCCGAATATCATTTAGATTATCACGCCAACGAATGGTTAGAGCTTTGCGTATATTACGACCACTACGGCGAAGACAAACCGCTTACCGACCCCATGGCGGGTATCACGTTTGACGGCGCAATCGAAATTAAAGAGGGTGCAAACACGATTAAATGTGATATTGCGTTAGTTCCCCTCGGTATCAAGCACAAATTTATCCCCGCGGAAACGGGCGTTTATCACCTGTACTCGACCGTAGCAGCGGAATATGAGGACACCGCTTCCGCTTACGACCCGCAATGCTGGGTATTTGCGGAGGATAGGAAAACGCAGCTGGCTTACAGCGACGATATGATGCTGGATACCGCCGATACCAACTTTGATAACTTCGACATCTATCTCAAAATGGAAGCGGGCACAACGTACTATTGCTTGTTTGCATTCTTCCTCAACGACGTGGGTACGTTTGAAATGCGTATCGACAAGGTTGACGCGGACAAGGACGGCAATATCGATACGACGTTCAAGTATTTGACCAACGTTGCTATTAACCCGTTCAGCTATAACGAAGTAACGGGCGAAACGTACGTTCCCGATGCAAAGGAATGGGCGTTTGATACGGACGGCATCGCGCGCTTGGTAGATCCCAACGGCGCATACGTTTCCAAAGAGGACGCAGACGTACGCTTGGGCAGCGCAATCTATTTGGATATGGCGCACGGCACGGCTCTGTTCCCCTCCAACTCGTTTGAGCAAATCATCGAACAGGCGGAGCTGTACTATAAGGACGACAGAATCAGCAAGCGGCTTTTCTATCTGGATATTCCTGCTCTGTACGGCGAGGTAATTAACGGCGATGAAATTGACGGTGCGCACGATTACACTCCGCTGATGAAGCAGTATCTCTATTATGCAAAACTGAACAACAACGAATTGCACGGCATGGTAGAAGTGGACGAAACACTTTTGGAAATCATGAAAGCAGTGGCAAAGCTGTACGACGGCTTCGGCGGCGTGGAAAATTCGTGGCAAAAAATGTGTTATTACTATGCCGAGCTCGGCAATGATTAAGGATAAGGAGAAACGGCTATGAAGAATTTGAAAAAAATATGTTTTCTCCTCTCCGCGCTTACGCTGACGTTTACCGCTGCGTTTGCAACCGCCTGTAAAAAAGAGGAAAACTCCTCCTCTCCCGATTACGGCGAATATATCTTCCCCGAGGACGACGACCCTATTACTTACCGTTCGGTAAAGGACGGCGACGGTACGGCGTTTAACCGCTACGAATGCAAGGTAGGCTATTACGAATTAGAGCTTCCTGGCGACGGCGTGGAAACCTTTTATTCGTTCAGCGTTACGCAAACGGGTATGTATGCGTTATACACCATGGATACGGTGAGCGAGGACAGCGGCATTACCATTATGCGCTATGACGCAAGTATGCATTATATTCCCACCGACGAGGATGGGAATTACATCGGCGAAGAGGCAGACCTCGTTCCCGAAAAGAACGTATTGTATTCTAAGGTAAACTGCGGCGAGGCTTATTCTGAACAATCCGATTTGGAAAATTGGCGCGCCACCTATGGCATCACCTCGGAAACGGAAACCACTTTGAAAGTTCGGTTTGTCCGCATTGGCGACCCGTTAAAAGGTCCAAAAGAAATCTCCACTTCAATAGAAGCCAAAGAGTTAAAGGGCAGAATTTTAGACGAGGACAATTTGATAGGCAAACAAGCCATTCCCGTTCCGTTCGGCTCGGCGTATTTCTATGACGAAGACTATGAAATGACGGTGCAAAGTCTCACCGATTCGGCAAAAACGGAAAAAGTGAAAGGCTTCTACCGCATGGGTACGGAAGAAAAGCCGGGCGAGGTTATTTATATGGCGATTACGTCCGTTCCCTCCCGTATGTTTGGAAGCAACACCTTTGCAAACATTCAGTATGAGGGCGACAACCTTTCCCTGTTTGTCGAGGAAAACGAGGACGGCGACTATCTTGTCAACGACTACGTCGATTTCATCATGAACGACGGCGGCGTGGAAGAGGGCGAAAAGGATACCGACAAGCTTTGCTATCAAAACTGCGTAAACGTGATGACATCCAAGCTTAACCCCAACACGCAGGTAGGTATGTACCCTGTCAACCAAGAGTTGTACGATTTCTTAACGCTTTACGTAAAAAACAATCCCCCTGCTATGGACGCGGAGGATTTGGCGGCTTACGAAAGCACGTTGTGGCTTGCGCCTTGCTATTACTATGCACAAGTTCGGTTTGGCTCGGAGGCGTATCCCAACAACGTAACGGTAGGCACGACGACCGTAAACGTGGAAGCGTACTCGGAAGTATATTACAACGTAAAATGGGTGGCGACCACCAACGAAAGCACGGGCGTTGCCGTTACCAGCGGTCAATTCACGCTTACGTGCGATACGGAAAACGCCGTTATCTTCTACAACGGCATCAACTACCGCGTAACCGCAACCGAGCCTGTCGTTCTTACCTTGGATGCAGACGATATCACAGGTGCGACGTTTGCAGTAAAATACCTTGACGATAAAGGCACGGTAGATAAAACCGACGACGTTACCAGCGGCACGGTAAGCTTTACCCTTGAAGCGGTAGCTTCCTAATCCTTTTATCCGTATAAAAACAATCAACCCCGATTTCGCGATGAAATCGGGGTTTCGTTTTACAATTTTATTTTATTAAATTTCCTTTAATACAAGCGTTTCTAATTCTTCGTAGGTAAGGGAAGCGGATTCCATATATTTTATCTTGCCCTCTTTATCCACGATAACGGTAACGGGCAACGCGCTTTCTACCTCAAACAAGCCCAGCACGTTATTGTCCTTTTCATATCTTGCAAACGTACAGGAATATTCCGTCCATTGCGAATAATCCTTTTCGTAATTGACGTCCTCGGGATTATTCATAAAATCGTCCAACAGCCCTTGCGCCGTCATCGACGTTTCGCCGTTGATAATCACCACTTCCACGTCCTCGGCATACTCCTCGTAAAATTCGTTGAAGTGCGGAATTTCCTTACGGCAGGGCTGACAGTAGGTCGCCCAGAAGTTTAACACGATTACCTTTTCCCCTACGTGTTCGGAGAGTGTAAACGTTTCGTCCGATACCACAAACTTACCGTCCTCCACAGCGTACGTGGAAAGGGTGAAATCGGGACAGTCGTCATACAGCATTGCCCCCACTTCCTCTTTTTCCAAAAAGTTATAATACACCAAAGCTCCGCCAAGCACCGCGCCCGCAAGTGCCCAAGCAACGATTTTTACCGTCTTATTCTTGTTCATTTGCGTTCACCTCCGTGCTTTGCACCCTTTCCGCTACGGTGTTTTCTTTCTCAACGAGTTCTTCCGCTGCGGGCTGTTTGCGCGTCAACATACCTGCCAAGGGCTTAATTTCCGTGCTTGCAGGCATATCCGCATCGTTAGCGCGAAGGAATATCTTTTCGCCCTTCCAAGAAATAGCTTTTGCGGGACATACGGAGATACACGCTCCGCAATGAATGCATTCGTGATCGCCCACGTGCTTGATATCCATTTTACATACGCCTATGCACAAACCGCAGTCGGTACATTTATTTTTATCCAACTTCACGCCGAGCATCGCCACCTTACAGAAAAATCCATACAGCGCGCCGAGCGGGCAAAGGAATCGGCAGAAGAATCGGAAAAAGAAGATACTTGCCACCACGATAACAACAAGCAAGGTAAATTTCCACGTAAACAACGGTCCTAAAATGGCAAGCAAGCCCGCGTTTTCCACGTTGGAAAGCAAGCCTACGCCCCCCTCAAACGTGCCTGCGGGGCATATGTATTCGCAAAACCCGGGAATGGCGAACATCAGCGGAACAATTACCACCAAAGCGATAAGCACTACATATTTGAAATAAGAAAATACGCGCGTTACCTTACTCTTTTTCACCTTAGGCGTTTTGATTTTATAAAGCAGCTCTTGACCAAGTCCCACGGGGCATAAAAAGCCGCAAATGGTTCTGCCAAGCAACAATCCGAATAAGATAATGATACCGAAAACATACGCAGGCGTTTTGGTTTTGGAAGCGGAAAGAGCGTTTTGAAGCGCACCCAAAGGACACGCACCTATCGCCCCGGGACAAGAATAGCAATTCAAGCCGGGCACGCACAAATTTTTCGTTGCGCCTTTATAAATTCTGCCGTTAAAAAAGCCTTTAATGTTGGCGTTATACAGCAGAGCGGCATACAGCTGGATAATTCTGCGCTTGGACGGTTTATGCCTGCCCCACCAAGCTTTTATTTTTCCAAAAAATTTCTTCATCGTACGTTACTTCAACCTCTCTTAACCCAAACCGATACACTGCGTGCAGATATTGATTGCCTTTTCCAACACGTCTGCCATGCCGCCGTTATCAATACCCATTACAATCAACACCACCGCCGCTACGCCTAACGCGCCGCGCACCGATACCATAAACCATTTGCTTTTCAAAAAGGGAATTTTATCACTTACTTTTTCAAACCACGTACGCTTTTTTTGCGACGATTGCGCCTTTATGCCCTTTTTCGCGTTCTCCGCAATTTCCGTCTTGACAAGTGAGATTTCCTGTTTCACGCTGTATTCGTCGTAATAGCACGCTCCGATACAGGCAAATATCCCGCCGAATACCCAAGGCAACGCACGTAAAATACGCTCTGCTTCGCCGTGGGAAGCAAAAAATCCCGTTTGCGCTTTGAGTGCATATTCGCCCGTCAAATATACCGTCGCCACGATAGCGCAAACTAAACAGACCAACGCACAAAAGCTCCATACGACGATACGCTTTACGCTTTCTTTTTTACTTGCGCTGCATTCCGTTCTTCCGTTTTCCGTCGGTTGCGTAGGCAAAGCTTGCGGCAATCTACCGCGCAGTTTGGTAAGCGTAAGCTTGGGGGATATCATTGCCGCGCACTTCTTTTCGGGTGTAGGGAAGATATACCAAATGACCGCCGCCCCGACAACGGCAAGCAGCCAAAGCCATACGAAAGGCGATATAGGCGCGAAATAGTTTGCGATACTGCTACGCGAAAACGCCTTTTCCCCTACCGAATACAACGCCCAAACCTGCACGATAAACAACAGCCCTACGTCAATAGTCAAAGCCGTAAGACAGATTTCGTAAATGCGTTTGAGCGTATTGATTTTACGCGCCGTGTCCTGCGCCATAGCCACACTTCCTTTTCGCGCCTATCGCGCGAATATACTTTCTATAACAGTTTAATTATATAATAAGCTTCACGTTTTGTCAAGCATTTTTTTACAGGCAAACACAATCAGGGGGTGCGATAGAGTTTCAAAAAATTCCCTTTGTGAAAAACAGATAAAATTGACGAAAACGCCTTTATTTTTCTTGTGTTTTTTTAGGATATATAGTATAATAAACGTAGTATGTTTTAACTGGGATAGTATGCAGTGGCGAAGATACGCGGCAATACCAAGCGTTTTTTGTCGCTTTGCGGAAAATCCCGTGAAGCCTACGTAATTTTACGCTAATTTTTTACTTTTTACGGAGTAAGTATGAAAAAACTTTTCAGTTTATTTTTAATCTCCCTTACCTGCGCTTGCGCGGCAACCGCGATGGCGTGCAAAAAGACGGAAAAACCCGACGACAGGGAAACGTTTACCGTTACCTTTGACGATGGCGAGGGCTTTTCGTACATAGCCGCAGATACAGCGGAAGCGACGGATAGCGAAGCAACCGAAAATGCCGAAAGTGCCGAAGAAACGGAAGCCGAGCCTCTCACTTCCGTGGAGGTAAAGGACGGCGACACAGTTTCCTTCCGTTTGGATATCGGCGCGTTTTACGGCGGTACACCCACGGTGCTTGCGGGCGACGTAGCCGTTTCTTCCGTGGACGACGTTTACAGCTTTACCGTTTCCGCGGACACCACCGTTTCGGTTGAGGGAATCCAAAAGGACGTATCCAACATGATCGGCACGGGTGCTTACGACAACCCGTTTTTGGTAACTCGCCCTATCGACCTTATCTATATCGCCGACCAAGTAAACGCAGGCAACGAAACTTATACCTCCGCTACTTACGTTCTCGGTAACGATATTGATTGCAAGGGTGAGGAAATTAAAGTCATCGGCGATTTGAACAACGACCGAGCCTTTTTCAGCGGCTGTTTTGTCAGCAACGTGGACGAATCCACCAATATCCGTCAAAGATACACCATTTCCGATTTCGTTATCAATTCCGATACGGCAAGCTACGTAGGCTTGTTCGGGTGCGTACAAGCCACTCCTGCCGTTACCAACAGCGGTTTATTCTTCGGCATTCGGTTGGAGGATTTTGAAATCAATGCAGGTACGGAGGGCATGAACGCTGGTCAGCCCGTCATTTACGCGGGCAGCTTGGTAGGCTACGGTATCGGTGTGGTAACGGAAGCCTGCGACGCGGTAGGCGGCGCGCTCAACCTCTATGCAGACGATAGCTATTTCGCTTTTGCGGGCGGTCTTATCGGCTGTCAGCAAGGCTTATACGAGCAATCGTACGGGCTCCCCTATCCCTCGGAAATTTCCTATGCCACGGTGGACGTGGACGTAACGGGCGTGAAAGGCGCAACGCTGTACGCAGGCGGCGTTACGGGCTATACCTTTACCAATTCCCTTATCGCTCCTTCCTATCTGCATAACGTAATTTCTACGGGTACGGTAAGCGGAGCAATGAACGCGGGCGGTATCGTCGGCGGATTGGGTCAATATTCTTCCATATCCACCTCGTACGCAACGGGCGACGTGATTGCGGGCTCGGACAACAAAATCAACCCCAATAACAATATTTTAACGGACGACACCTACTGCCACGCTTATGCGGGCGGACTTGTCGGGTATGCGGAAAACGACACGATTGTCAACGACAGCTTTGCCGTAGGCGATACGTACGCGCAAGCGGCAATGGGTAAAAATTACGTGCACACGGGCAAGTTTGTCGGCGGCGGAGCGGAAGCAGGCAGCGCTGGCGTGAACGCCCAAAAATATTTGGATAGCTTCGGCAAGGACAGCAAAGCCGTGAACCTTTCTTCCGTGGATATCAACGACGAAACGTTTGCCGATTTCAAAACAACGCTCGGTTGGAGAGAGGCGGACTGGACGTTTACGGCAGGCGAATACCCCGCTATCAATTACGAGCCGACGACGGAAACCATCGAAACCACCTTTGATATTTATTACGTAACCAACGATACGGGCGTTACGATAAAAGTAAACAACGCCACCTCTACCGAGTACGGCGTTACGGACGGCTATCAGCCTATGATGGACGCGTTTAACGACGGTTATCTGCCTATTTATATGGCTGCGGATACCCCCAACGGAGCTTCCACCAATTACCGTTCTTACGGATATTTCTTTGACAAGGCTTGTACTATTCCCGTTCCCTATGCGTACGTGTCCTCGCGCGACAATACGTTATACGTCGGCTTTGCAGATTACGCGGGCATTACGGGCGACTATTATTTAGGCGACGAAAACGAAACGATAACGCTTACGCTGACGGACAACGGCTATGCCAAATATAAGGACGGCTCGGCAAACATTTCCGTTCGCTATCAATACGACGGCAAAACCATTCTTATCGAGGGAGCGACGTTTGCGAAGTTCTATCAAGGCGAAGTGGATACGGAATTAAGCGTCAACGAGGACTCGTTGTTTGATTTGAACCGCTACAACGCCTACTATTTCGAGGCGCAGGTTCAAAGCGACGGCTCGCTCCGTCTGTACGACGGCACGTATTTCTTGGACAAAAAGGACGGCGAAACGGACAAGGCGTTGCTCGCTACGAAAACCGCACCCTCCATTACCGTTCCTAACGCAGACGATTTCAACGGAAGCTGGTACGACCCCAACTTGGACGCGTTAATCACTTTCCGCAGCTTTGACAACACCCTCGGCAACAACGTAGGCAGAGCGGAAATTTTATATTCGGACGGTATGGAATACACGCTGGACTATCAGCCTGCCAAAACGGCGGGATATTACGTACTGTATTACGTTTACGATGAAAAAATCGGCGGCGTAACCAGCACGTACAAAACGGCGTTCGGGTACTTTACTTACAACGAAGACAACCGCACGATCGGCGCAATCGTTACCGATCATACGGAAACCACCACGGGCTATAACAGCTTCTCTTTCCTTATGGTGGACGAATACAAGGGCGATTGGGTAAGCCAAAACCAGACGGTATTCGGCTTTATCAGCTTCAACGGCGGCGGCTATTACAATGCCTATACCGTAAACGGCGTATATCAGGGTCTTTTGCAAATCGGCGACGATTACGTTCCCTATACTCTGGACTCGTTTACCAACGAGGGCAGATTCACCTATAACGGAATGATGTACAACCTCGTTCTTGACGCAAGCACCAACGTATTGACGATCTCCCCCACCGACGGCGGCACAAGCATTCAGCTTTCCGCAACCGACGAATTCGCGGAAATCGGCACGTACGTAACGTTCAATAAGAAAACGTTTGCCATGGAAGAATATACCTTTAACGGCAAGGGCAATCTTCCCCAAGGCGGAGTGCTTACGATTCCTGGCGGCATGACCCTCACCTACAAAACCGCGAACGGCGTTTGTGAAGTGTTTGACGGCATAGGCTCAAAGATAGGCACTATCGAAAAAGGCGAAAAGTGCTACCTGCTTAATTACACGAACGGAGAGTCCGTGGAGCTGTACCCCACCAACGAGCTTATGGGTCATTGGGCAATGAGCGGCGAATTTGCTTCTTTGGAAATAGGTCCTTCCGACTTCACGGGCAATATTTACGCAAGCTTCAAGGGCGTTACGGTAACGTTAGAGCAAATCAATCCGGGTGCATGGACGTTCTCCGCGCGCATTGAAAATATGCCCGTTACCTATTATCTGTTCTTGCTGTATGCCGACCGCGAAACGGAAGACGGCAAGACGGAGCAATACCTTTCGGGCTTTGCTATTACGCAATACAGTTCGCTTGCGTATAATCAATACGCAATTTGCTCCAAGGTAGATGAAATGTTTGGTACTTGGGCGATGACGGAGACGTTTGAGGGCGACGAAATCACCGTGAAAACAATCACGTTCGACGGCGTTTCTTTCGACCCTACGGGCAGATATGCCGCAGGTACGGTAAACCTTTCGTACGCGGGCGTTCCCACGGCGTATAGCTATATCAAAACCTCGCAAAACGGACTTATCCATATGTGGTCGCAAGAGCCTTTGAACGGCTACACGAGATATTACACCGTAGAATATTGCGACGTAACCGAAGCGGGCGCATACGTTCACGAAGACGGCGAAAAAGCCTTTAAGCTGAAAGAGGTTGACGCTCTGTTCGATCGGTTCGCGAAAGATAGCAACGACGTGAAATACTCCTTTGACGGCGGCAACGTGAACGAAAAGGAAGGCAACGTAACCGCTTCTAACGGCAAAAAATACACGTACGTGATGAACTCGTACGACAGCGACACCGCTATTTGGACGTTGACGTTTACCGAAAAATCGGGCGGTAAAAAATACACGGCTGTTATGTCCGCAGAGGACATCGAAAATATGACGATTACCTTGACGGCTATTTCGTAAATTGTATTTCTTAACTCCAAATAAAGCTTTATATAACAGGATTAATTCCCCCGCTTGCGACACCCAAACGGGGGTTTTCCTTTTTTTCCTTTGTTTTTTAAAACAATATA
>JAZOPT010000030.1:0-60275 GCA_045655725.1 Candidatus Scatosoma sp. | reverse complement strand
CAGTTTGGCGAGGGCGGCGCAGGAACGTTTTCAGACGGAAAACTGAACACGCAAACGCACAGTCCGCTGAACAAAGCGGTGTTGGAAACGTTTGTGCGCTACGGTGCGCCCAAGGAAATTTTGTGGCTGAACAAACCGCATATCGGCAGCGACAATTTGAAAAAAGTTGTCAAAAATATGCGGGAGGATATAATAAAACGGGGCGGGCAGGTATGCTTTCATTCCCTTTTACAGGATATAAGTATTCAAAACGGTAAGCTGGACAAAATAGAGATTTACGACGTGCAAACGCACGCAACGAAACGCATTACGCCGTCGGCGTTGGTTCTTGCGGTGGGGCATAGTGCGCGCGATACCTTTGAAATGCTTTGTCGGCGCGGCGTACCGATGACGGCAAAGGATTTTGCGGTGGGCGTGCGTATCGAGCATTTACAATCTGCGATAGGCTACGCACAATACGGCGAGTCGTACAAGCGGTTGCCCGCTGCCGATTATAAGCTGGTTTCTCACGCGAGCGAACGAGCAGCGTTTACCTTTTGTATGTGCCCGGGCGGCTACGTAATGCCCGCTGCGAGCGAAAGGGAAAGCGTGGTAACCAACGGCATGAGCAATTATGCGCGCGACGGAAAAAATGCCAATTCGGCGCTGATTGTGCAGGTAAGGAAGTCGGATTTTGCGGACGATTCGCCTTTGTCGGGAATCCGATTCCAAAGGGAAATAGAGCGTGCGGCGTACGTGGCGGGCGGCTCAAACTATGCCGCTCCCGTGCAGTTAGTAGGCGATTTTCTGCAAGGGAAAGAAAGTAGTAGATTTGGCGAGGTGTTGCCTACGTACGCGGCGGGAACGGCGTTTGCGGATATGCGTTCAGTGCTGCCTGCGTTTATTACCGACGTGCTGAAAACTGCACTGACGGATATGGATAAGCGATTGCACGGCTTTGCCAACCCTTATGCGATATTGACAGCGGCAGAAACGAGAACAAGTTCTCCCGTCCGCATCGAACGTAACGAAACGTTGCAATCTCCAAGCGTCGAGGGGCTGTTCCCTTGCGGCGAGGGCGCAGGCTATGCAGGCGGAATTACCTCCTCCGCGGCAGACGGTTGGAAAGTGGCAGAAGCCATTTATGCGCATTTTCTGCAATAATCGGCTATAATTTCTTATAAAAACGCCCATTTTCATTATTTTATCACATAACTTTCACAAAACAAACACAAAACAGGCTTACAATACCAATAGAAAGTAAATTTACAGAGAGCGACGAAAAACGGACTATACTTAACTTTTTTCATATTCTCTCACTAAGGTATGCGGCCTGCCTTACGGTAAGCCGCATATCCTTTTAGCGGTGGCAGGTTACCACAGACCAACCTTTCTATGCTCTTACGCTGGTCAAGGGACGTTGTTCCTTGCGGATTGTAAAGGCAGAGCCTTTACGACCCTCTGTCAAGAGCCGCCGTAAGGCGGAAACGGACACATAAAAGCAAAACGCAGTTTTGCGTCCATACCGCACAGCGGTCAATCGCTCAAAGAGCGAAAAACGCAACCAAAATAACAAAATGCGTAAAATTGCACATACATATAATAGTGTATTCAATACAAAAAGGAGGGCAAAACGGTGAAGATACAATTTATCGGCGCAACGCACGAGGTAACGGGTAGCTGCACACTGATAGAAGTGGGCGGAAAATATTATCTGGTAGATTGCGGCATGGAACAGGGCAAGGACGTGTTTCAAAACATCGCTCTGCCCGTGCTCGCCACGCAGATACAGGCGGTGTTCTTGACCCACGCCCATATCGACCATTCGGGCATGCTTCCCAAACTGTACAAGGACGGATTCCGTGGCAGGATATACGCCACCGAAGCCACCGCCCAGCTTTGCGATATTATGCTTCGCGATTCCGCGCATATCCAAGAATTTGAAGCGCAATGGCGCACACGCAAAGCCGAACGCGCAGGTCAAACGCCCTTACAGCCCGTATATGATATGGAGGACGCGATTGAAACGGTGGCTCTGTTTTGCGGTTGTAAATACGATGAAAAGGTGCAGGTGGAAGAGAATATTTCGCTCCGCTTTACCGATATCGGGCATTTGCTCGGCTCGGCGTGTATCGAGCTTTGGCTGACAGAGGGAGCGCAAACCAAGAAAATCGTGTTCAGCGGCGACGTGGGCAACGTCGACCAGCGTATCATACGCGACCCGCAGCAGGTACAGCACACGGATTATCTCGTGATAGAATCCACCTACGGCAACCGCTTACATGAAAAGGAACGCAAGGACGTAGTAAAACAGCTTGCTTCGTATATTCAAACGGCGTTTGACAGAGGCGGCAACGTGCTTATTCCCTCTTTTGCAATCGGCAGAACGCAGGAAATGCTGTATATTTTACGCGAAATCAAGCAGAAGGGCATGGTGCAGGGGCACGACGGATTTAAGGTGTACGTGGACAGTCCGCTTGCCGTGGAGGCGACGGCGATATTCATGCGTTGCGACCCCGCTTGCTTTGACGAGGAAACGCGCGCGTTTTTAGAGCAGGGTATTAACCCTATTTGGTTTGAAGATATCCGAATGACGATGACGTCCGAAGCCTCTAAGCGAATCAATACGGATAATCAGCCCAAAGTAATCATTTCCGCAAGCGGAATGTGCGAGGCAGGGCGCATACGCCACCACTTGAAACATAATTTGTGGCAGGAAAATAATTTGGTGCTGTTTGTGGGCTATCAAGCGGAGGGCTCGCTTGGCAGAGCCTTGTTAAACGGCGAAAAGAAGGTAACGCTGTTTGGAGAGGAAATATACGTTCGGGCGCAAATCGCTTCGTTGCAGGGCACAAGCGGTCATGCCGACCGCGACGGCTTGTTCCGTTTTGTTAAGGGCTTTGAAAGCAAGCCGCAACAGGTGTTCGTCAACCACGGCGACGAGTATGCGTGCGAGGATTTCAAAACGTATTTACAGGAAAACGGCTATCGCGCGGACGCGCCGTACAGCGGAGCAGAATACGATTTATTGACGGGCAGGCTGACGCAGTATGCGGAGGGGAAAGCGGTAGAACGCATACGCAAGGGCAATGCACGCGCGGATTCTGTGTATAAACAGCTGATAGCGGAAGCGGAGAAATTGCTAACGCTGGCGAAAAGCCGAAAAAGCAAGGCAAATAAAGACAATGCAAAACTCACGGCACAGCTTCGTGATTTGTATAATAAATGGAAAGATTAACCCAAAAAGGAGGACGGGGTATGAGAATATGTGTATATGGAGCGGCTTCGCCTACGATAGACTCTAAATTTTTTGAAAAAGTGGAGCAAATGGGCGAAAGAATGGTAGAGCGCGGACACTCTTTGGTGTTTGGCGGCGGCGGTAACGGCTTGATGGGTGCGGCGGCGCGCGGAGTAAAGGCAAAAGGCGGGCATATTGTGGGGGTTATTCCCAAATTTTTCCAAGCGGAAAGCGTGGAAGCGATATGCGATTTTTGTGATGAACTCATTCAGCCTGATACCATGCGCGAACGCAAGCAGATTATGGAGGATAACGCAGACGCGTTTATCGTTGTTCCGGGCGGTATCGGTACGTTTGAGGAGTTTTTTGAAATTTTAACGCTGAAACAACTTTGTCGGCACAATAAGCCCATTGCTATTTACAATTTGCAAGGGTATTATAACGAGCTGGTAACGGCGATTGAGCAAGCCATGGCGAAAAACTTTATCCGCGAGGATTGCATGGCGTTGTTCTGTTTGACGGAGGATTTAGACGAACTTTTCAAGTATATCGAAGCACCGCAGGACGACACGCTGACGGTACAGCAATTAAAAGACGGTTAATAGCAAAAGCCCCCGTTCTCCGAAAAGTCGGAGAACGGGGGCTTTTTTTATCCCGTAAACGTTATTTTTTCTCTCTCCATGCGCCAAGAGTAACCGTGCGCACGTTGTCGCTTACCGCTTTCAATGCTTCGTAATATACCTCGCTCATCAGCGCAATACGGTCGAACGTAACGTATTCGTCGGGCTGATGAATGGTATCCTCTTCGCCCGAAATTTCAGGTCCGAACGCGCACCCGCAACGCAATGCCCGCGCATACGTGCCCCCGCCGATGGCGATAGGCGCTTCGTTTTTACCCGTTACGCGGTTATATACGCCCGTAAGCGTAGAGATAAGCTCGCCGTTGGGGTCGTTGAAAAGGGGCGCTTGATAGTGTTCCGTTTCGTAGGCAACGCCTGCCGCTTCCAAACGCTTTGTTACGCTTTCAAGCGATAAGGTGGCGGGGAAACGGATATCCGTCGTTACGTGCAACACGCCGCCTACATACTTGGCAACGTCGGGCGACATCGTTAATACGCCCGTTTCGTCCTGTAAGTCCTTCAAGCCCAAGCAATCGTTAAACAGAACGTCATACGCCGATTTGCAGTCCTCGTTTAATTGCGATAAGAAGCAAAGCAGAGCTTGCAATGCGTTCGCGCCGCGGTGGGGCGTAGAGCCGTGCGCCGATTTTCCGTACGCCTTTAACGTGTTGGTGGTGTTGTCGTAGGAAAGGGAAGTGCCGTCAATGGGATTTTCGTAGCCCACAAGAGCCTCCGCCGCTTTCCTTGTGATGACGGCAGAAGCGAAATCGCATACCATATTAGCCCGCGTTCCCGCTTGCAGAGCCGTAAACGGGGCGTTTTTTATTTCAAAACGGGAGGTGAAATGGAAGATGCCTTTTTCCGCATAGATAACGGGGAAGTTGGCGTCGGGAGTAAATCCCTCGTCGGGCATTTTCGCTACGCGATTGTAATGCTC
Organism: Candidatus Scatosoma sp.; assembly: GCA_045655725.1. Classification (GTDB taxonomy): domain Bacteria; phylum Bacillota; class Clostridia; order Christensenellales; family Borkfalkiaceae; genus Scatosoma. The sequence goes on along the minus strand of JAZOPT010000030.1, from coordinate 55,501 downwards.
GATACATTGCCAACCGCATTCTTCGTTACAGCCGACAATCAGCTTAAACGTGCGCTTGGGGGAGATGCCGTTGTCCTTTAACGCTTTCAAGGCATACAGGCAAACGACGGCGGGCGTTTTGTCGTCCATTGTGCCTCTGCCCCAAATCTTTTTGCCCGTTACGCCGCCCTTGGAAACGTCGTCGTTGACAACGCCGCCAAACGGAGGATACGTCCAACCGCTCCCCGCGGGAACAACGTCTAAATGTGCTAAAATGGCAAACGGCTTGCCCGTACCATATACCACTTCGCCTGCATAATTGTCGTAATTATGCACCTCAAAGCCCATGCTTTCCGCAAGGGAAAGGAAGTGTTGCAGACAGTCTGCGGTTTCTTTCCCGAACGGGTATTGATTGTTTTCGCCCTCGGCAGGCTTCATAGAGGAATCAAACTGCACCATTTTCACGGTAGAAGCTACGATATCGTTGAAATATTTTTGCATTACATGCGCCATAATCAAACTCCTAATCAAACTCCTTTTTTGTACGCGCGTTGCTTTATGCGTTCGGCGTGAAACAACGCAAGGTTACACTTATATTATACACGATTTTCTCGCAATGGTAAACAAAATTAAGGGGAAAAGAGTGAAAAAATAATTTTTTTCAAGCTCCTTTTACAATGTCTTTGACTTTTATTACAAAGTATGGTACAATAACGTTAAATATATAGAGAATATAGTAGGGTATATAGGTTATGGAAGATCATAGCGGGCACAGAAAACGCCTTATCCAGAAATTGGGAAAGGGCGGTTTAACCGAGCACGAATATTTGGAAACGTTACTTTTTAACGCCTTGCCTCGCCGTAACACAAACGACATTGCACACCGTTTGATTTCGCGCTTTGGCGACGTTTACGGCGTGTTGGGCGCGTCGCTGAGTGAATTGGCAAAGGTAGAGGGCGTCGGCGAGAGCGCGGCTGCATATATCGGCTGCGTGGGGAAATTTTGCGAGGTGTATCGGCCTGTTACGCAAACGAAAGGGGATTGGCCCGATTACTTTCATTTGGATACCTTTCCCGCCTATTTGAAGGAAGCGTATAAGGACGTAAACTACGAACGCTTGGACGTGTATTTGTTGAACGGCGAAAATAAAATTATGGTACGCAAAAGCTTTACCAGAAAAGACCCCAACCGCGTGTTTGCAGAGTTAGAGGCAATCAGCACGTTTTTGGTAGAAAATCATGCTTCGGGCGTGGTGTTGACGCATAATCACCCCGACGCCAATCCGTTGCCGTCCGTGGAGGACGACGCTTCCTCCAAGTTGATACAGGTGCTTTGCAGCGTGCATAATACGCTGCTTTGCGACCATTTGATTTATTCCCCCGAAGGGGTGTTCAGCTATTACCGCAGCGGTAGGTTAAAGGAGATAAGCGAGCGTTGCGACGTGGGCAGCTTTACCCAAGGCAAATAACGGCGTATAAGTACGTAGGCATAAGCGGAAATGAACAAGCAAACGGAAGAAAAATTGCATACGGCGGAGTCGGAAACGCAAAGTCGGGGCGGGAAGCAGGAAAAGCGGGATTTGCGCCTGTATTTCCTGCGCCTTTTTGAAAAATACGATTTACGCAACGAAAAGCAGTTTGTACTGCTAAGCAAATGGCTGATTTTTATCGTTATCGCGTTTGTGGAAATGCTCATTTTATTCCAGCACCTCTCCGATTTCGTCAACAGCGGCGGTCTTGCGGTGTTTCTCTACATTATCATCGTGGAATTTTTCCTGACCCTTTCGGAGGTGTTGAAGCTTTTCGTTGTCAAAAAGGAAAAGGGTAAGCTGGTGTTTTACATTTTGGATATGATGCTGGCAAGTAGCTTTTTGTTCGTTACCGTCGGTGCGTATTCGTTGATTATTTATATGCTTGTTTTAACCGAATTTTACCTTGTCAACGACAAAACGCGTACGTCCGTACTGCTTTTGGCAATCAGTATGCTGTTATACGTGGGCAGCTACGGCGTGCGGGCATACCTCAACACGGGCGAGGAAATGAGTCTGCTTGTCTTGATACCGCAGTCGGTAGGGTCGTTGTTTGCGCTTGTGGTGCATTTTTTGATAGCGCAGGTGGCGTTGGCGTTTTACAGGCAGTTTTTGCGCTTGGATAAAGCCATGAAAGAGCTTGCGGAAAGTAAAAAGGAGCTGGAAAAGGCGTACGAGGTGGTAGCAGAGGTGTCGGCGTTGGAAGAACGTCAGCGTATCGCAAAAGAGATTCACGATACGGCGGGGCATTCGCTTACCACGGTGATTATGCAGACGGAGGCGGCGAAGCTGATACTGCCAAGCAACCCCGAAGAGGCGTCGAGGAAGATGATTGCCGCCAATCTGCAAGCGAAAAACGCTTTGGAAGAGCTTCGCAACAGCGTGCATTTGCTTTCGGGAATCAAGGAAAATCAAACGCTGAAATCGGCGTTGGAGGATATCATTCACGAATCTACGGACGGTACGGATATTACCATTCGTTCGCAGATTGAGGACGTGGAGGTGTCGCCTGCCAAGCACCGATTTTTATGCAATACGCTTAAAGAGGGCGTTTCCAACGGCTTACGCCACGGCGGCGCAACGGCGTTTTGGTTTGAACTCAAAAAGGAAAACGGCAATATCTGTTTCCTGCTTTCGGATAACGGCAAGGGCGTGGACGTGAACGCTTTGACGTTCGGGTTTGGTTTGACGAGCATGAAAGACCGCGCAAAATCGCTTGGCGGCGAGGTGCGCGTGGAGTCGGAAGCGGGCGAGGGATTCGAGCTGTACTTGACTCTGACGGCAACGGACGGCAGATAGAGGAGAAATCTATGGAAAAAATAAAGGTATTGATTACGGACGATCAAGCGGACTTGGCGGAAGAATTAAAAAATTTGATAGAAACGGACGACGCGTTGGAAGTGGTAGGGCTTGCCAAAGACGGGTTTGACGCTTTGGAGAAAATGCGCGGTGTTTGCCCGGACGTGGTGCTGATGGATATCCGTATGCCCAATATGAACGGCGTGGTGGCAACACAGCGAATCAAAGCGGAATACCCTAACGTCAAGGTGGTCATTTTAACGACGTTTGACGACAGCGACTATATCTTAAACGCAATCAATAACGGCGCAAGTGGGTATCTTTTGAAGGATATCGGAAGCGCGGCGCTTATCGACGCCGTGAAAAACGCGTATGCGGGGGATACTATTCTGCCGGCAAAAATTGCAAGACGGATAGCGGACGCGGCAAAGCACGTGGCGGCGGATAGAGAGATAAAGCTTATCCGAGCTTTTGGGTTTTCGGATAGAGAGGTGGAGATTGCGCTTATGATGTACGAGGGATTTACCAACCGCCAAATTTCCACGGCTTTGAAGCTTTCGGAGGGAACGACGAGAAACTACGTTTCGGGCATATACGTTAAGACGAAAAGCGAAAACCGCAGCGAGGCGGTGCAGGCGATCAAGGCGGTTTTGTGAAGGAGAGTTTGGGCAATGAAAGGCTATAAGGCGATTATATTTGATTTGGACGGAACGCTTTTGGATACGCTTGCCGACCTTGCGGACGCTGTAAACTATGCGCTTGCAAAAAACGGATTGCCCGCGCGTTCGCAGGAAGAGGTGCGTTCGTTTGTGGGGAACGGGATTGTCAATTTAATGCACCGCGCAGTCGGGCGGGAGCATAGCGGCTTTGACGCAATCTTAAACGATTTTATCGAATATTATAAAGCGCATTGCGCGGACAAAACGCAGCCGTATGCGGGCATAGTGGCTATGCTGAAAGCGTTGAAAGACAGGAATGTAAAAACGGGCATTTTGTCTAACAAGGCAGATTTTGCCACCAAAGCGTTGGCAAAACAGTATTTCGACGGCTTGCTTTGTGCGGCGGCAGGCGAAAACGAGGCGGCGGGTATACGCAAAAAACCTGCGCCCGACGCGCTGCTTGCGATGATGAAAGAGTTCGGCGTATCGGAGGAAGAAACTCTGTACGTAGGGGATTCGGAAGTGGATATCCAAACGGCGCAAAATGCGGGTGTGGATTGCCTTTCGGTGGCATGGGGTTTTAAGGACGAACCGTTTTTGAGAGAAAACGGCGCAACCAAAATAATTTATCAGCCGTGCGAATTGCTGAAAGCAATCGGATTACAGTAAGTCGGTAAAGGAGAGAAAAATGAAAGCGTATCAAAACGCAGAAGAGCTTATTGCCAATACGCCGCTTGTGTGCTTAAAAAATCTCAAACGGCGTTTGGGTCTGCACGCGGATATTTATGCGAAAATAGAAAAAAACAACGTCGGCGGGTCGATAAAAGACCGTGTGGCGAAGTATATGTTAGACGAAGCGGAGCGCGCGGGCGCATTGACGGCGGGTGGCACGGTGATAGAGCCTACCAGCGGCAATACGGGGATAGGCTTGGCTCTTTTGTGCGCGGCGCGCGGATATCGGGCGGTAATTGTCATGCCCGAAACGATGTCGGTGGAGCGGCAAAAGCTTATCAAGGCATACGGCGCAGAAGTGGTGCTGACGGACGGCGCAAAGGGAATGCAGGGCGCGTTGGAAAAAGCGGAGGAGATACGCCGAAATACCCGCAATAGTATTATTGCAGGTCAGTTTGACAATCCCGCCAATCCCAAGGCGCACTACGAAACTACCGCTCCCGAAATAGACAGAGCGTTAGGCGGCAGAGTAGGCGCGTTTGTGGCGGGCGTAGGTACGGGCGGTACGCTGACGGGCGTGGGCAGGTATTTCAAGGAACGCAATGCAAGCGTTAAGGTGTATGCCGTAGAACCCGCAAAATCTCCTTTACTTTCGGGCGGTAAGGCGGGCGCGCACGGCATTCAGGGTATCGGCGCAAACTTTATTCCTGCTAACTTCGATAGGTGCGTTTGCGACGACGTTATGAGGGTAACGGACGAAGAGGCGTTTGCGTACGCAAGGCTGGTAAGCGAAGTAGAGGGTCTGTTCGTGGGGATATCGTCGGGCGCGGCGTTGGCGGCGGCGGTAAGAGTGGCAGGTCAAGCGGAAAATAAGGGCAAAAACGTCGTTACGGTGTTCCCCGACGGCGGCGAACGGTATCTTTCCGTTCTGTAAATGGATACAAAACAAAACGGGCTTGGAGCGAAACTCCAAGCCCGTCTTTTCTTTTTATATACATTATAAAGTTCCCAGCATGGACACGGCAAACGCGCAATAGACGGTAAGGGATAACACGTCGACCATGGTGGTAATAAAGGGGGAAGCCACTACGGCAGGGTCAAGTCGGCATTTTTTTGCTAGCAACGGCAGCATAGAGCCTATCATTTTGGCAAGCAAAACGGTAACGAACATGGACAGGGAAATTACCAGTCCGACAGTCGCGCCGCCGCTGACGGCGTACAGCTTATCCACAAACAGAACCTTGACAAAGCAAGCAACGGACAAAATGCCGCCCAGCAGTACGGACACGCGTATTTCTTTCCAGACTACCTTCCAAAAATCGGCAAACTTCACTTCGCCGATAGCAAGTCCGCGAATAATCATGGCGGAAGCTTGCGAGCCTGCGTTTCCGCCCGTTCCCATTAGCATAGGCATACACGCCGTCAATACGATTCCATAGACGGGCATATTCAGCGTGGCTTCGTTTGCGGAGATAATCAAGCCCGAAAAGGTGGAAGAGAGGAGTAGCAGCAAAAGCCAAGGGAGTCTATTGATACAAATGCGCCAAATGCTCGTTTTGAGGTAGGGCTTGTCGGTGGGGGTAACAGCCGCCATTTTGGCGATGTCCTCCGTGTTCTCCGATTGCAATACCACCATGGCGTCGTCAACGGTAACAATGCCTACGAGGCGCGTTTCCCTATCCACGATAGGCAGAGCCAAAAATCCGTAGTCGGATATCGTTCGCGCCACTTCTTCCTTGTCGTCCTCCGTGTGTGCGTAAATGACGTTTTCGTTCATGATATCCGAAATGAGCGCGGTTTTGTCTGCGAGCATTAAATCTTTTGCCGTAACCAAGCCGAGCAGCTTGTTGGCTTTGTCGGTAACGTAGCAGGTGTAAATGGTCTCCTTGTCTATCGCCGTTTTGCGGATACGCTCAAATGCGGTTTCTACCGTCATTTGCGGTTGCAGAGCCACAAACTCTATCGTCATGATACTGCCCGCGCTGTGCTTGGGGTATTTCAATATTTCATTGATATACGCGCGTGTTTCGCTGTCGCTTTGCGCCAACACCCGCTTTACCACGCTGGCGGGCATTTCCTCGATGATATCCACCGTGTCGTCCAAAAACAGTTCGTCCATAACGGCGCGGAGTTCTTTATCGTTTAACTTATGGATAAGCTTTTCTTTTAAGTCGCCGTCCATTTCTACAAACGTTTCTGCGGCGAGGTCTTTGGGCAGAATACGGAAAAGAACGTGCAAATCCGTTTCCTCTTGGATATCCTCAAAAACGCGCGCCAAATCGGTGGCGTTCATGGTGGAGATGAGCGGCTTTAACACGTTGAAACTGCGCTGCACCAAAAGCTGAACGATTTCTTCGCTTTCTGCGATTCTGCGCACGATATCCTGCGGCATATCCTCGATGATTTCCACCGTATCGTCCACGGACATTTCGTCGAACACCTTTTCCAATTCGTCGTCGCGCAGGGAATGGATTACCGTTTCCTGCAATTCGTGCGGGAGCAAAACCAACGTTTCCGCAAGCAGGTCGGGGTCGAGTGCGCGAACAAACGGGGGAAAATGCGCTTGTTCCAGCTCGTTTAACAGGGAAGCAAGCGTTTCGGGAGTGTATTTGTTGGCAAGTAAAACGGCGCGAGGATAGTCCTGCGCCGATAAAAGTTCAAAAATTTCTTTTTCCATAATCGGCTACCTCAAAATCGTATTTTTTCTTTACGTATTTTTTTCTTTGGTTAGGTAGCGCAGAGCGGCTTTAATGCACGCGGAAAAGTGAGAACAAACCATTGCCGTGCCAAGTACGGTGGTTTGTTCTAAGCGTATTCCGCTTACAATAAGATAGCGGGTCTGCGCTGGTGCTACTTAGATACGACATGATTGTTCCTCCTTTTTAAGTATTAAAAACGACGTATATATATCTCAATACGGCGTTGCGGTGCGTTTTCCTCACTCATGTACGCAAGTACATATCCTTTCGGAAAGCCTCCCGCGCCTTGTCTTGCTCGTATCTCCGCCGTTTTTTCGGGTCAAGGGGCGTTGTCCCTTGTGGGGTGTGGGGCGAAGCCCTGCGACTCTCTGTCAAGAGCCGCCGATAGGCGGGGATATAGCCCCAAGGTAAGCAACCGTTAGGTTGCGCCTATACGGCTTTGCCGTACAATCGCTCAAAGAGCGAAAGGCGACCCGCCACATTACTTTTTCTTTCTTAACAGTAAATAATTAACCAAAATGACAATGGCGAGCAATCCCAAAAGCAGGTACGCAAGCCGCCAAACCGCATCGCGGTTGCTGCTTTGGTTGCCCTCTACTACCGTTTCCTCTTCGGGTACAAATCCGCTCGTTTCCGATACGTACGATTTGGGAATATACCCCGAACGGCTTACGTCGTCCGCCGTTTCGTATAATACGTGGTAGTATTCGTGGTCGAGCTGCGTTACTTCGCCGAGAATTTGTATTTTTGTGCCGCGAGCAAGCTCGCCTACGGTAAGAAGCTGCGTGAGATAGGGGAATTTATACAGCGTAACGTCGCTGGTAATATACCCCGTTTTACGTTCTTCGTACACCTCGCGGTATTCGTCTGGGTGCGGAGTGCAAAATTCGCTTAACGTAAGATAGGTGTGGTAGGCGTTGTCCGTTTCGTCAAATACGGCAAGCACGCTGTATGCGCCCGCTGTGCCCAGCTTTAACGCCGTTTTGCTTTCCTTGCTCCGTTGATAGCCTGCGTAGGGGAAATACGTTTCGCCTTTCAAGTCCTCTAAATCAAAGGAGATAAGCAGAGCGTTTTCTTTGGTGTCCACTACGGTAAATTCTGCGCTTGTTTCGCTGAAAATATCCGTTTCCGCATTGCCGACGGGAATGGTTTTCACGGTGGGAAGCTGTAATCGGGTAGAGCGCATGAGGTAGTTGCCCTCGCAAAGCAGGTACGTTTGATTCTCTTCCACGCCTACCGCAAACGCCGTCAGGCTTACCTCTTTATCCACAGGAATATATACCAAAGGCGCAGTGGCTTTGTCAAACGGAATTTTCGTTTCCCTGCCGTGAACGTGTATTTCCGTTTCGGAAAGAACGTATACCGTTCGGTTGTAATCTACGCTAATTTTTTTGATGTCGGAGGGCAGGTTTCCGCCTACGACCACCGTTCCCTCACCGTCAGGCGACATGAAATCTTGTTCGGTAATGCGGTAAACGTCCGTTTCCGTTTGCGTTTTGGATACGAAGTACAAATCCCCGTAAATATCGGAGGAGAGCAGGGATACCGAAGTGAAGCGAGAGGGGCGTTTTTCCTGCGCCGTCAGCTTCCATTCGCCGTCCGTCTCCGTCAGCGAATACGCATATCCGTCCGAAAGTAGATAGTGCGTTCCAAACACGCTTGTCGCACCTTTCAGTTCGCCGTTGAAGGCGGTAAAGTTGCCTACGGACTTGCCGTAACTATCCTCGCTTAAACTGTAAATTTCCGCTTTGGAGGCGTTTGCAAGCAACAGCGTTTCGCCGTCCGAGGAAAGAAATTTAGGAGTAAAGGATATGGGAAAGCTTGTTTCAAATTGTTGCGTTTTTGCATCATACACGGATACGCGGCGGTTGCCTGCGTCCGCAATATACAATTTTTCGCCCACAAGATGAATATCCGTTGCGCCGTTCAAACGGTTGGGCGCATCCGAAGCCGAACAAACGGAATATTCGGTAAACGCATTGTCCGTAACGGAAAACTGTTCTACCACCGAGCCGTTGACGGCATACACGTAATCTGCATGAGAGGCAAGCGCTAAGTAGCTGTCTTTGGCTTTGGAAAGGGGCGTTACCTCCGTCGCGTCCTTTTCCGCAAACAGCTCGCTGAGCGAATAGGCGAAAAATTCCTTGTTTTCCGTGCTGCAAGCAAGCGTATTGCCTACAATGGCAATCGATTTCAAATTGTTGGGGAAGCTCGCGTAGAAAATTTCGTCCGCGGGGCTTGCCACGTTGATTTTATTGAGGTATTTATTGTTGTCTAAATAGTACAAATCGCCGTTTGCAAAGGCAAGCGTTTCCTTTTGCGAAGAGGTACTGCTCTGCCGAAGCAAGGTAGGCGTTGCGTTGTCGTCGCTTAATAAATAGCTGTATAAAACTCCCGTTGCGTTGGCAAAATACAGCGTTTCGCCGTCGATGGTAAACGTGCTGCACGAAATGTTATCCAAATCCCGCGCGGCATACCGTTCGTTGGGCTTCGTCAGGTCGGGATGACCCTCGGATAAATCGATTTCGTAAAAATTGTCGCCCGAAGCAAGCTCTACGGCGTAATATAAATTGCCGTTAGAGGAAAATTGCATTTTGGAAATGACGTTTTCCTGTGCGTTGCTACCTGTACCGCTACCGCTTGCGCCTGCGCCTGTACCGCTGCCGCCTGTATTGCCAAGCAGAGCGGGGTCGTGCGTGTATTCGTGGTATTTTTCGTCCTGTTTATCGTAGATATAAATAACGTTCCCGTCCGCAACGGCGAGATAGCGGTCGCTAAGTGCGACGTCGGAGGGAGAGGAGAGCGGTAAATACTGTTCGTAAGAAAGGGGCGCAACTAACGCGTCCGTAACCGCTTCCGTCGGCGTTGACCCGTCCGTAGAGGGTACAACGGCGTTTGCCTTGTTTTTGAGCGCGACAAACCCCACTGCTCCCGTACCGACGGTGGCGAAGCAGAGTGTGGTTATCAACGTTTTGACAAGACTTTTTTTCATACAGAATAATTATACCACATTTATAGACAAAAGGCAAACAAAAACCGCACGATTTTTTTCGTGCGGGAGTTTGCTGTGTACAGTTTTTGTCTTTTTTTGCGATTATTCCGTTTATTTGCCGAGAATGTCGTCGGAAAGAGCGAAAATTTGGTTTGCGTATTTTCTCTTGCGGCGTTGCAGCAGCTTGTTATACAGAAAATACGTTGCCGATACCATGCCGATTCCCACAAGTCCTATGGCGATACCCAAAGCCATGCTGTTGCCGATAATTTCCATGGCAAGGCACATACCTGTTCCTAAAATAAGTGCGCCGATGCTCCCGAATACGTAAGCGAAAATTTGTGCGGGCGTTTTTACCCGTTTATGCAGTTGTAAAAGCTCGTCCGTTTTCGTTTGCTTCTTTTCCTCGTAATCATTTCTGATTTCTTGTACCGTTTTCATGTCCGTCATTTTTTTAATCTCCTTTTCGTTTGGTAATGCCATTATACGATACGGATATTAACAAAACGCTAATTTTACGCAAACGGACTGTAAAAGAATTGTTAAATTATTGTAAATGCGGGTTTTCTTCCTGTTCGTGGAGTAGTTTTTCGCTTAACGATAAAATTTCCGCTCCGTATTTTTGTTTGAGCTTTTTCAGTATAAAGGAATGCACGAAATGGGCAAGTACCAAGGGAACAACGCCGATTGCGCCTACAATAATTCCCCAAAGCGTCTTTCCAAATTCTAAAATAAGTGCTAAGCCTGTGCCGAAAATAAGCGTGCCGACAATGCCGAGCGTCAGTGCAACGGCGGCGGGGATACTGTGTACCTTTTTATCCAATCGTTGCAGGCGGGCAAGGTCGCTTTCCGTTTCGGGCAGGTAGCTTTTACGGATGTTTTCTATTTGCTTGCGCTCTTGTTGTGTGGGAGCGGTGTAGGTGTATTCAAACGTGTTTTGCTGTTGATTGTCCATATTTTTTTCCTACGTAGAGTTTTATTGCGGATTGTTTTGTGCTTGTTGTAAAGCTCGGTTGGCTTTTATAATCATCATCACGCCCAGAAATACGACGAAAGCGCATACCGCACCGCCCGTTAAGGCGTTGGCGAGTCGGGTACTTACGGAAGGCTCGGAAAAGGCGTGAAGCATTGCCGTTTGCAAGGATAAAATGGATACCGCCGCATCCGCAAGGGAGATGTTTCTAAGTGCCAAAATGGTGTAGCCCGAACGCTCTTTTTTCGCCTTAAAGGCGTTATAGATGGCAAAGGTGATTTTGGTAAACGCGTACGTTGCCGCAACGTAGATAAACAGGCTATAATATTGAAAGCCTTGGTTTTGCGCTACCATTTGCGCAATGGCAACGGACAACGCCAAAATGGTAACGATAAGCAAAATGCCGCAGGTGCGGTATTTTTTTATTTCCGTAATCTCGTCCGCTTCGGCTGAGGATTGCAAGCCGCGGCGTTTGCCGTGATACAGACTGATTCCGCCGCGCAAAAATACCAACAGGATATAGTAAAAGGCGAGCGAGCCGTACCAAACGGAAGAGAGGATAATGGCGATGACTCCGTTATACACGCTATACGCAACCGTTATCAGCAGAGAGCCGAACGCAAATACCAGTGTTCGGAAGCTGAAATTGTCTAAAAGCTTTGCCAAAAACGGATAGCTACGGATAGTACCCATGATTTTATCTTTTATGATAGGGAAATATATGACGATAGTATATACCGAATACGCAAGCGTGCAGGCGGCGAGCGCGAACAGTCCGTAAGCCACGTATTCCAGCGGCGTGCCGACGTAATCGACGAACAAAATGCACAGTGCGCCGACAATGCTTGCCACCGTTACGAGATAAATCAACGCCAAAAACCAGCCCTTGGGGCGTTTACAGTTGTTCAAAAAGGTTTGTTTGTCCATCATTACCTCTTTGCGTTATGACTCGGCGGGGCGTTGTACGGGTGCTTTCAAAAGAACGGTAAACGTGCTGCCATCGCCCTGTTTGCTTGCTACCGAAATTTCGCCGCCTAACACGTCGATTACCTTTTTCACCAAAGCCAAGCCCAAGCCGTTACCCTCCGCGGCGTGCGAGGTATCCCCTTGGTAAAATTTGTCGAAAAGTCGGTTGCCTGTGCCCACCGGGATTCCGCAGCCTGTATCCGATACCGTAACCACGGCGTTGCCCTCACGCAACTTTAACGTTACCCTCACGCTTCCGCCCTCGTCCGTGAATTTGATTGCGTTGGAAAGCAGATTGTTCCAAACGAGTGTGAGAAGGGAGGGGGCGGTGTAAACGCAAAGCTCGTCTAAATCCACGTCTAATGCAAGCGATTTCTTTTCCGTTTGTGGCTCAAAAGAAATGACCGCTTCCGCGATTTGTTCGTCTAAGCGTATCCATTCCTGTTCGGGGCGGAGCTTGCTGTTTTCCAGCTTGTTGAGGCTGAGGATATTCGTTACCAAATGCGTGAGCTTTTTCGCCGCGTTTTGCAGGGTTTGGATATACGTTTGCTTTGTTTCCGTATCCAAACGGGGGTTGGTTAAGCCCGTTGCGTACGTTTGAATGACGGCAAGCGGCGTTTTCAGTTCGTGCGAGACGTTGGCGATGAAATCCGTTTTCAATACCTCTGATTTGCCAAGCTCTGCGGCAAGGAGGTTGATATTTTCCATAATCGCGTTATAATCGGCGTAATTTTTACCGCTTGCGGTGGGGGCAAGCCGAACGGAGAAGTCGCCTGAGGCAATGCGTTCGGTGGCTTCTAATATCTGCTGAACGGGTCTATCCACCATTAGCTTGCGGCGCAAAACGTCAGCAAGAGCGCAAAGCAACGTTAAAACGGATACGACGGAAAGCATGATAAGCGCAATGGCTTTGTTATTCCCTGCAAACCGTTTCGCCGCGCTTGCATACGTCAGCAAAACCACCGTCGTTATTGCGCACAGCAACAGGAAAAAAAACAACATCCCGCTGAGCGTAAGCTTTGCTCCGTTGCGGTTGTTATTTTGTGAGGGTGGGCTAGTGCGGGGCGGTTGGCGTTTCATTTGAGCACCGCCTTATACCCCAAGCCGTGCACGGTAACAATGTCAAAGCCGTCGCACTGCGCCGTTTTTTCGCGCAGCTTCGCCATATATACGTCTACCGTCCGAGAAGTGGCGGAGGAATCATAATCCCAAAATTCGGACATCAGCGCGGAGCGCGTAAACGTCTTTTTCGGGTAGGAAAGCAGTTTGAAAAGGAGGTCGAACTCTCTTGTGGTAAGGGGAAGCTCTTCGCCGTTGAGATATGCCGCGCGTTCTTCGGCATTCATGGTGAAGTTGCCGACGGAGATTTTTTGTTCCGCATGAATTTTTGCGCGGCGAAGCAGTGCGCCGATTTTTAAGACAAATTCGTCCAAATCGAAGGGCTTTACCACGTAATCGTCTACGCCCAGCTTATACCCAAGCAGCTTGGCGGGCTTGTCATCGCGTGCGGACATGAACAAAATGGGAATGCGTTCGTTGTAAGAACGTACCGTTTCCGCAAGCTTGAAGCCATCAACTTTCGGCATCATAATATCCGTAACGATTAAGGAAAACGTCGTTGTTTCCATGGCGTTGAGTGCCTGTTCGCCGTCAAAACACGCCGTCGTTTCGTATCCGCTTGCTCGCAAATACGCGCAAACTACGTCGTTTAACGCTTTATCGTCTTCTACTACTAAAATTTTGACCATTGCCGTTTCCCTCCGTTAGCCAACGCAATATAATCCAAACCCGATTTTGAGTGGCGGATTTTGCCGCCTATTGCGTTGGCTTACAGTTCCATTATAAAAAATCTCTATTGTAAAAACGTTAATAAATTGTTAAAATTTTGTAAAAGGTGTCTTTTTACAGTAAGTATAGCATTTTTCTCCGTTTTTGGCAAGCGGTTTTTTTGTGAGAGAATTTCGGGTTGCATTCGGGGCGCTTTGGACGGGAAAGCGTTATTTATAAATCAATTTTTTGGAAAAATAAGGAAATTTTTTATAAAAGTAGGCGTAATGTTGTCAAGTTTAATTGCGTATAATACTTTCAAAAGCGAACAAATGTTCGTGTTTTGTTCAAAAAAAGTGGCAGAGGGGGCTTGAAAAAATGGGAATATGTGGGATAATGGCAACGCAAAGGCGACGTGGGCAAAAACGACGTATAGCACGCCGACGGGTGCGCCCGCGGCGAAACCTTATCTATCTTCTTTCGGGAAAGTAAGATAGGCGCATGTACGTGAGCGTAACGGTGTTTACGTAAGAAGGATAGAAAGGTTGGTCAGTGGCGACACGCCACTAGAAAGGTTGGTCGGTGGGCGCGCCGATACGCCGAAAAAAGTGAGGTGATACATAATGAACGAATACGTAAAAGCTGTCCTGTACGCATATCCACTGCTGAAAAACGTAGAAAAAGATTACATAGAACACATTCAAAACAGAGCGATACTTTCCTATCGCAGCGACCATTCGGCGGAGCTGGTCGCGGAAAAAATTGCCGAGGATATTTTGGAAAAACAAAATTTACAGTGGCTCAAAGAGAAAGTGGAGTGCGTTTTGGACAAGCTGAATACGTTAGAAAAAACGCTTGTTTCCGTGAAATATTTCGGCAAAAAACGCAAAATGATACGGGTTACGTCCAAGAAAGCAGGCGAAACGCAAAGTCAGCTAACCGTTTGGAGCGAACGCAAATATTTCCGTATGCAAGAGCGGTTGTTTGCCAAGGTTGCCGCAACGTTTAAGTCGGTGGGCGTTACCGAGCAGGTGTTTTTCGACCGCTTTGCAGGCTGCGACATCATCAACCGTATTTATCGCTTCGTTTGCAAAAATAAGGCAAGGAAAAGCGCAAGCGGGAACGGTGGCGTAAACGGAAAGAGAGCGTAAAGGAGCGGTTAATCTTCCTCGGGGGGCAGGCTACGTGCGGGCTTTAAGATGAGCGCGGCAAGCACGGGGATAAGCAGGCACAACGCAATGAGAATGGCAATCTGCGCGGGGCTGGTGTTCCCCTCTTCTTCCGCCGCAGGCGGAGCATCCGTCGGAACGTCCGTTTGCTGGATGGAAAGTCGCTGTTCGTATTCGGGGTTTTCGGCGTAGGAAAAGTCGGTGGGTTTAGGGATATACCCGAACGTGTCGCCCCGCAAAATGTAGCAATACGTTTTTGAACCGATTTTATAATCGCCGTAATAGGTGCAGGTAACGGTGAGTCGGTGCAAAAAAGAGGGGTCGTCCAACGTTTCGCCCTCCAAGCGGTACTGTACGTCGAACTGCTTATAAAGATAGGGCGTTTCGGGAGTGTACGAAACGAACGTCAATTGATTTGTCTTGGCGTAGCCCACCACCTTTTTGACGTTGTCGCCGTCCGTGAGGTATTCTATTTTGCTATAAGGCTCGGCTTTGGACAGTACTTTGACAAAGTACGTTTTCGGGAGCAAAAACAAGCCCTGTTCTTCGTCCTCGGAGGCGTAGAAAAACGCGTTGTCCGTGAGAATACAGGCGTAAGGGTAGCTTTCGGCCTGCGCGGCGTCCGATTGGTCGGCTTGGGCAGGGCGGGTTTGGATTGGATATAGGGCGTGCAGAAAGCACAAACAGGCGCAAAGCGCGAGAATAATATACTTTTTCATAAATTTGATTATAACTCGGCAAAAGCAGAAGATTTTGCCTGATTGGCAGGGATTATGAGGGAAATTGTAGAAAAGATTTGCAAAATTGAAGCGGAACAGGCTCGGCGCAAGAAAACGGATCACCTTGCTTTGTATAATTCGGGCGAAAAGGTGCACCAAAAGCAGCTCGCTTTTCACAAATGCCCCAAGCGTAACCGTTGGGTGTTCGGCGGCAACCGTTCGGGCAAGACGGAGTGCGGGGCGGCAGAGTGCGTGTATATGGCTCGGGGGATTCACCCCTATCGCGAAAACAGGGAGAACGTTTGCGGTTGGGTGGTGTCGCTATCGACGCAGGTACAGCGCGACGTGGCGCAAAAGAAAATATTGCATTATCTTCGGCGGGATTGGATTGAAGAAGTGGTGATGCTGAGCGGGCGAAAGGACGCTCCTGAAAGCGGTGTGATTGACTTTATTCGGGTGAAAAACGTGTTTGGCGGGGTGTCTGTGATTGGGTTCAAAAGCTGCGATCAGGGCAGGGAGAAGTTTCAGGGTACTTCCTTGGATTTCGTATGGTTTGACGAAGAACCGCCCGAGGATATTTACGTGGAATGCCGTATGCGCGTCATCGACCGACGTGGGGATATTTTCGGCACGATGACTCCCTTGAAAGGCTTGACTTTTGTCTATAACGAGATATTTTTGAACCGTTCTAACGACCCTGAAATTTGGTATGAATTTATGGAATGGAGCGACAATCCGTACCTGGACAAGCGGGAGATAGCGGCGATAGAGGGGTGTTTGGACGAAAAGACGTTGCAATCGCGTAGGTACGGGCGGTTTGCAAGCGGGGAGGGGCTTGTGTATCCTGAATTTGACGAGCGGATACACGTGATAGAGCCTTTCCCCGTTCCCAAAGAATGGCAGGATAATATTTCTATCGACCCCGGCTTGAACAATCCGCTTTCGGCGCATTGGTACGCTGTGGACTTTGACGATAACGTGTACGTAACGTACGAGCATTACGAGGCGGGCAGGGACGTCGATTATCATGCGGCGGCAATCAAAGCGGTGTGCGACAAGCTGGGCTGGAAGCGGGATAGCAGAGGACGGGTGTGCGCGTTGATTGACAGTGCGGCAAAGCAAAGGACGTTGGCGAGTGTGAAAAGCGTGGCGGAGCTGTTTTACGAACGGGGGATTTTGGTCAATCCCGACGTGGAAAAGGATTTGTTTTCGGGGATTGCGCGGGTAAAGAGTTATCTCAACGTGAAAAACGGTTTGCCCAACCTCTATATTTTTAATACGTGCGTGCATTTGATTCGGGAGATAAAAGGGTATTTTTGGGGGAGCGGAGACGTGCCGCGCAAAGCGGACGACCACAGTCTGGACGAGATGCGGTATTATTTGATGAGCCGACCGAGAAACGTTCCGCCTGTTCCGCAGAAAACGGCGATACAAAAGGACAAGGAGGCGATGCTACGGAGGTTGAAAAGAAGGTGTTGACGGCATGAGGAGGTGTAAAAGGAGGATATGCAGGAAGAACAGGACAAGCTGGGCAAGGCTCTATTGAAGGTGGCGCTTGGGTATCAGGTTTCGGAGGTAACGGAAGAATACGCCGAAGTAGATGGGGCGTTAAAGCTATTGAAGCGCAAAAAGACGAAAAAGGATATTCCACCCGATTTGAAGGCGGTACAGCTATTGCTTTCGTCAGAGAACTCTATGGCAACGGAGCTGATGACGGACGAGCAGCTAGAAGAGGAAAAGGCACGGTTGATAGCTCTTTTACAGGCAGAGGAAAACGCTTCGAGAGCAACGAAAATGAGAAAAACGGCGGGGCAGGTATGCGATGAAGAGGACGACGGGGCGTTGAATAAGGTGAAAAAGCCGCGGGCGAAACCGCGCAAAAGGGTTGTGAGAAAAACGAAGAAAGAAAGCAAGGAGAGTAAAGAATGACGGCAGAAAACATGGGCTTGACCGCGGAACAGGAAGCGGAGGCAAAGGAGAGAGCGGCGAAAAGACTTGCCGCGGAGGTAACGGAGGATTTTGAACGGAGAAGAGAGGCTCGCAAAAGCGTGGAAAGCGGGTGGCTGCTGAATATGAATTTTTTCAGCGGTAATCAATATTGCGACGTGTCGCCGTTCGGCGGGTTGGTGAACGAGGACAAGCAGTTTTATTGGCAATCGCGCAGGGTATTCAATCATATTGCTCCGACGGTGGAATCCCGTTTGGCGAAGCTGGAAAAAACGCGTCCCGCGCTTACGGTGCGTGCGTTTTCCGACGAGGACTCCGATATCAAGGCGGCGCAAATTGCTACGGGTGTATTGAACTATGCACAGGAGCGCATTCGCTTTTCCGATACGGTGGCGAAAGCCACGCTTTGGTCGGAGGTGTGCGGCAGTGCCTTTTATAAGGTAACGTGGGACGAAAAAGGGGGCAGGCAGGTTGCCGTAAGCGAAAGCGGCGCGCCCGTGTACGAGGGCGAAGTAAGCGTAATTGCCGTTCCGCCGTTTGAGATTTTTCCCGATATGCTGCAAGCGGACGGCTTGGAAAGCGTGAAGAGTATCATTCATGCGCAAGTGGTAACGGTGGACGATATTTACGAGAGGTTTGGCGTGGAAGTGAAAGGGAGCGACGTATCCGATTTGACTTTAATGGGATACAGCGAGCCTACGGCGGGAAAGCTTCCCTCACAAAGCGGAGAAATGCGGTTCTTCAAGGCGAAAAACGGCGTGATTCTTATTGAAAGGTATTCGATGCCCACAAGCGAAACGCCGAACGGCAGGCTGGAAATTGTGGCGGGCGGAAAGCTGTTATATGCGGGAAGTTTGCCCTACAAAAACGGGGAGCGCGGAGAGCGGGTATTTCCGTTTGTAAAGCAAGACTGTATGCGTTTGCCCGCTGCGTTTTTCGGGAACAGTATCATCGACCGTTTGATTCCCGTTCAAAGAGCGTACAACGCCGTACGGAACAGAAAACACGAGTTTTTGAACAGGCTGTCTATGGGCGTATTGACGGTAGAGGACGGGTCGGTGGACGTGGACGAGCTTGCGGAAGAGGGTCTGTTGCCCGGCAAGGTGCTTGTTTACCGCCAAGGCGGCAAAGCGCCTGAAATGCTCGACTGCGGCAGCGTTCCGACGGAGTTTGCTCAAGAGGAATCGTGGTTGGAAAGAGAGTTTTCCATGATCAGCGGCGTGAGCGAGCTTTCGGAAAATTCTACGCCTGCAAGGGTAACCAGCGCGACGGGGTTACAGCTTTTGTTGTCGCAAGACGAGTCGCGGTTATCCGCCACCATGGGCAGTATCGAGCGCGCCACGCAGGAGGTGGGCAGGCAGATATTGCGGTTGTACCGTGAGTTTGCGGGTAACGCTCGGTTGATGACGATGACGGGCGAGAATAAGAAAACGCAGGTGCATTATTTTAACGCTGCCGAGCTGACGGCGAGCGACGTGCGGTTTGAAACGCAGGAAGCGGTTACTCCCGAGGAGAAAAAGGCGACCTTATTAAAGCTGTACGAAGCGGGGTTATTGACGGACGAGGACGGCAATCTAACCAGAGAGAACAAGCACCGTATTTTGGAAGCGTTCGGGTTTGGTAGCTATGAAAACGTACAGGAGATTTCCGCGTTACATATCGGCAAGGCGGGCGAAGAAAATTTGGAGATGAAAAAGCGCGACGTAGGAGTGGACGAATACGACGATCACGCTTTGCATATTTCCGAACATACGAGATTTTTGCTTTCCGCAGAGTTCAAAAAGCTTGGGTCGCAGGGGAATTTGGATCTGTTTAAGGAACGGTATTGCAAGCATATTGCATTGCACAAGCAAGCGCAAAAGCAGGAGCTTTTGGACAGCGTAAAAATGGATAAAATGACGAAAACGGAGGAGTAAGTATGGAACGAAAAGAGGAGAACGTTTACGAAAACATTGCTTTCACGGAGGACGGCGCAGCGGCGCGGACGGGAAATGGCGGGGGAGCAAACCCGAAAGATGCCTCGACGGATTTGGGCAAGTTTAAGGACGTAAACGCCCTATTAAAGGCGTACGGCTCTTTGCAGGCGGAGTTCACAAGACGAAGTCAAAGGCTGAAAGAGTTGGAACGGCAGGCGGAAAAACGGAAGAACGTACATACGGAAAGTACGTCGGCAAAGGCGGAAAGTGTTGAAAAAACGTCGGAGTCGGCGGGAACGGGGGCGGAAAAGCTGCGTTCTCTTGCCAAGGAACGGCGTGCGGAAGAA
Source organism: Candidatus Scatosoma sp. (assembly GCA_045655725.1). GTDB lineage: Bacteria > Bacillota > Clostridia > Christensenellales > Borkfalkiaceae > Scatosoma. The sequence goes on along the minus strand of JAZOPT010000030.1, from coordinate 35,868 downwards.
CAGCGTTTCGATGCGTTTGTGCAGGAGTTGGAGGCTACGGCTTTGAACGAAAGCGGGAAACAAACGGTAAGTGAAAGCGTTGTGCTGGAAGCGGAAAGCGTGTGTGCGGAGGGAAGTCCCGCAAGGTTGGAGTACGGCGATAACGTGGAAAAAGTCGGCGTGAAGGAAACGGCGCAAGGCGGCGAAGCAGAAGCGGAAACGGTTGCAGAAACGGAAGTAAAAGCGGAAGTAAAAGCAACGGCAAAAGCGGACGTGGAAACGGAAATGCGTCAGGAAAAGGAAAAACGCGTTGGAGAAGGGCGATATACGGGAAGTGCGTTTGAGGCTGGGGAAGGACAAGCGGGTACGTCCGTCGCGGACAGCCGTAAGCATATCCAAAGCGAAGAACTTTTCCGTCTTGCTAGCGGCGACGAAAGCGTTCGGTTGCGTATCATCGGGGAATATCTTGCTTCGGTGGGGAAATCGGGCGCGCCCTTAATGCGGAGCGGCGTGGGAATTTGCGCCGCGCCCGTCAGCAGGGCAAAAACCATTGGGGAAGCGGGTGATATGGCACTCCGTTTCTTTCAAAAGGGAAGTCTTGAAAAATAAGACGAAAAAATAACAAAAAAATCAAAAAGTAAGGAGAAAAAACTATGGTAACTATGGAAACTGCGGATAACGCATTGAAATCTTTTTATTTGGACGCGGTAAAGGAAGCATTGGATTATAAAATCAATCCGTTTTTGGCAAAAATTCAAAAGACGTCTGCGGACGTTGTGGGCAAGGACGTAAAAAGACTTGTTCGTACAACGATGAACGGCGGCGTTGGCGCGGGTAGCGAAACGGGGGCTTTGCCTACGGCTGAATCCAGCGATAAGGTGGTGCTTACCTCTACCTTAAAAAATATTTACGGTACGATTGAGATTTCCGACAAGGCGATTCGTGCGTCTGCAAGCGACGAGGGCGCGTTTGTCAATCTGCTCAACGATGAAATGCAATCGCTTATCAAGAGCGCAAAAACGCAATTTGGCAGAATGATGTTCGGCGACGGTACGGGATTTCTTACCACCGCTTGGAGTATTGATACGGACGGCGCGTTGGTTGTGGACGAGTACCACCTCATTACGCCGGGAATGAAAATTCAGGTGTTCGTAAACGGCGCGGAAGTGGAAGCATTGCGCGGTCGTAAAGTGCTTTCCGTAGATCCCGAACATTTCAAGGTTTACTTGGACGGCGGGTCGTTGGAAGGCGTAATCGAAATGGGCGAGGAGCACAAGCTGTACGTGTACGGCGCGCAAGGTTACGAGCTGACCGGCTTGGCGGCGTTGTTTAATTCGGATACCATTTACGGTATCAACAAGACGGAAAATCCTGCGTTGATGCCTTATATTAAAAAGGACAGCGGGCAGATTACCGATCAAAAAATGCAGATGATGGTGGATAGAATTGAAGAACGTTCGGGTTCGAAAGTAAATCTTATCATCTGTTCTTGGGGCGTGCGCCGTGCGTTAATGCAGTATTATTCGGAACAATCGATGCCGTTACCTTCCATTCAGTTGGAGGACGGAACGAACGCGCTGAGTTTTAACGGTATTCCTGTCGTGGTGGACCGTTTCTGTCCTCCCAACACGATGTACTTCCTCAATACGGACGATTTCAAGCTGCATCAGCTTTGCGATTGGAAGTGGTTGGAGGGCGAAGACGGCAAGGTGTTAAAGCAAGTGCCCGGCAAGCCCGTTTACACCGCTACGCTTGTGAAATATGCGGAATTGATGTGCGACCGTCCTAACGGTCAGGGCGTTTTGGAGGACTTGTCTGAGGCCTAACCGATAGTTTTGCGGGAATGCGGTTGCGGGGTGCGACGGCGTTCGTGCGTGAGCGGTATGCCCGCATACGGTTTGCCGTATGCGGGCAATTTTATTTCATAAAGGAGGTTTTTATATGACGGTAATAGAGGTTATCAACGCCGCGGCAGTGGAGCTGGGGTTGGTCAGCGACGTGCAAGAGTATTTGTCGGGGATTTCCACGCAAGGAAAACAGGACGCGGAGGCGTTGCTTCGGTGCTATAACAACGTGGAAAACGAGCTTGCGTTAGACTATCTGCCTTTATATGCAGAAGAAGAGCTGGAAACGGAAACGGGCGTGATTCGCTATGGCGAGCTGTCCAAGCCCGTGGTGCGGATATTAAAGGTTACGGACGCTTGGGGAAACGATTCGGAGTTTAAGCTGTTCCCTGAATATCTGAAAACGCAAGCGGGAAGAGTGCTCGTGCGGTATGCCTATACGCCGACGGAAAAGAGTTTCGGGGACGAATGTGAGTTTCATACTCTGGTGTCCTTGCGGTTATTTGTTTACGGCGTGGTAGCGGAATTCTGTTTGCTTGGCGGCAGATACGAAGAGTCTGCGGTATGGGACAGAAAGTACAAGGAGGCGATTGCCTGTGCGTACCGCTCTCGACCTGCCAAACAGCTGCGTGCAAGACGTTGGGTGTAAAGCAGGGTAAAGCGAGGTAAAAGCGGTATAAAGAGCAGGGATAAAAAGGAGGAGAGAAAGTGAAAGGATATAAAAGCGTTTTACGGGCGAAAAGCCGTCGCAAAAGTATTGTGTTTGAACGCTTTGCCGTAAATGAAGCGGGGTCGGAGGCGGGCAGGAGCGTGGAAGGCGGCGTGCTGATTGCCGATGAAAGCGAAAACTGCGATTTGAGCGGCGGAACGTTAAAGCGGGGTTGGGGCGTGCAGACGTATGCGATACCCAACGGTTCGGCTTTGGCAGATAGTAGGTCGTTGCCGAAAGCGGATATATATTTCCATATAGCGAAGCGGCTTTCGGACGGCTCGTATGAGGACAAGCCTGCGTTTATCACGGATACGGGCGTTTTATACGTTTACGGCGAGCAGGATTTTGCCGTCGAGCACGTGTTTACGGGCAGAGTTCGGTGTGCGTCGCTTATGGACGGGGAACAAAACGTGCAAACGGTGTTTTTGACGGAAAACGGATTGTTTTTATATGACGAGGCGGAGGGCGTAGTGCCTTTGCGCGAGGGAAAAACGGGCATAACTGCTTGCGTTTGTAAAAGCAGACTGTTTTGCGTGGCAAAGCCGTTTACTTTGTTGTATTCTGCGCCGTTAAACGGGTCGAATTTTGCGTCGAGTATCGACGACGGGGGCGAGATTTGCTTGCCGTCCGATTGGGGCGAAATTGTGGCGTTGGCAACGATGAAGGACAGTGTTTACGTGTTTTACGAGCGTGGTATTGCTCGGGTGGAAACGGCGGGTAGTGCGCGAGAGTTTTCCGTAACGAAGATAGGCTACGGCGGCGGGCGTATTTTCGGGGATTCTGTGGGCGTATGCGCCGTGGGCGGTGAAAAGGCGTTTTTTCTGACGACGGACGGCTTGTATTCGTTTGACGGCGCGCGCGCCAAAAAGATATGCCGTAATTTGCAGCTTTCGCCATTAGAGGTGGGGCAGGTATGCAATCACGCTGAAAAGGACGGCAAATATTTCGTGTGTTTTACCGATAAAAAAGGTGTAAAACGGGGCGTGATCGTCGATGCGGAAAGTGGCTTGGGCTACCGCGCGTTTGCGGCGAAAGGTCTTTCGGGGAGCAGGGGAAAAGTGCTTTGTTCTGCCGCGGGGTACATATACGAAGCGGTGTCGGACGGCGTGTTGCCGTCGGGAACAGAGGCTCTGTTTTCCGTGGAAAAGACGGATTTGGGAATGGATGGCGTGAAAACGCTGCATTCCGTTCGTATAACGGGCGTAGGCGAAGCGGAGGTTTCCGTTTCCAACGGCGTGCGGAAAAAGACTAGGCGGATAAGCTTGGACGGCGGAGAACAAACGGTGCGCGTAGGGCTTCGCGGTACGCAATTTACTTTGGCGTTACGTTTGAAAAACAGCGCTGTAATACGCAAGGTTTGCGTGGATACGGAAATGCTGGCAGGGTCGGGGCTGCCGAACGGCGGCTCGGTGTTGGTGTTGGGTAGGCGCAGGGAAGGATAAGGAGGTAGGATAATGAAAATCGATATTATTTCCTATACGGACGCGCAGTTTGCAGAGCTGAGCGAAGAGCAGATTTTACAGGTGCAACAGGCGCAGCTGAAAAAAGAGCGGCTGGATATTCGTTTGGAAGAGGAGATATTGAAAGAAAAGCACCGTTTAATAGAAAACGGTATCTTTTTATCGCCGATATGGGAATTATACAAGGCGAAAAAGCAAGAGGAACACGATTTGGAAGTGGAGACTCTGCGAGAGGCGTTGCTCTTTCATTTGCAGTTTTCGGCAAAGCCCTCGGGCGATTTGAGTACGGAGGGGTACAGGCTGGATTATTCGCTGTCCATAGAGGAGCGTTACGAATACGTGCGTTCTTTCTATATCGAAAAATACGGAGAGGATACGGCGGGTCGGTTTGAGGCGTTTGATACGGACACGCAAGCCATGCAGTATTTGGGCGAAAAATATTCCGTTTTATACGATTATTTTTGGAGTAGTCGTTAAGCGGGTGCGCGACGTGTGGATTTGGAAAGAAAAAAGGCGGCGGGGAGCGTTTCCCCGCTTGCTTTTTTTTTCGGGATTTGGTATAATAAAGAAAAATACGTTGTATTTCGGGTTATGTTGGATGGGATAGCCGAAAAAAGGAGAAAAATATGCCTAACGTTTCCGTTAAAAAATTGCACGAAAAAGCGGTGCTGCCTACTTATGGCTCGGCGTTTGCCGCAGGAGCGGATTTATACGCCGTTTGCGACGAGGATATCGTTATCGAGGCAGGCGAAACCAAGTTTGTGCATACAGGCTTGGCGATGGAGATTCCCGAGGGGTATGCAGGGTTGATTTACGCGCGCAGCGGCTTGGCCTGCAAGCGCGGACTTGCGCCCGCAAATAAGGTAGGCGTGGTGGATTCCGATTACCGCGGGGAGGTAATGGTGGCGTTGCATAATCATTCTGCCGTGGCGCAAACGGTGGTGTGTGGAGAACGCATCGCGCAGCTGGTGATTGCTCCGTTTTTGAAAGCGGAATTTACGCAAGCGGACGAGCTTGCCTATACCGTGCGCGGCGAGGGCGGCTTTGGCAGTACGGGCAGAAAATAAGCGGTGGAAAATAACAGCCAAAAATAACAGCCCAAAAAATAAGCGATAAAGAGGACGGCGGCTATGTCGATGAGAATGAGAAAAAAACGCAATTTTGACGCGCGCATGGAGGCGTGCGGAGATTTGCTTTTGGCGCAAGGCGCAAACGGAATATTGAACATGAAAGAGGCGGCGGAAAATTTCCGCGCTTTGATTGATTTCCGTTCTGCGTTTGGGAATGGCAATCCCGTGGCGTTGGAAATAGGCTGCGGCAAGGGCGGATTTATTTGCGCTTTGGCGGGCAAGCAAAAGGACGTTAATTTTTTGGCGTTGGAGAAAATGAGCAACGTAATTTTGACTCCTATGGAGGAAGTGAAAAAGCAGGGGATAGAGAACGTGCGGTTTCTCAACATCCGTGCCGAATGCCTGCCCTGCTATATTCCCGAGGGGAGTTTGGATTGCATTTACTTAAATTTTTCCACTCCGCTTCCCAAGCTTGGGTATGCCACGCAGCGTTTGACGCACCGTAATTTTTTGGAAAAATACAAGAAATTATTGAAAAAGGGCGGCAGAATTTTGCAGAAAACGGACGACAGGGAGTTCTTTGAGTTTTCCTTGGAGGAATACAAGGCGTGCGGGTTTGCTTTGGAAAACGTAACCTACGATTTGCACGAAAAGGGAAATCCCGAATGGAATATCGTTACGGAATACGAACAAAAATGGGTGGAACGCGGTTTGCCCATTCATCGTGTAGAAGCGGTGTTTTTGGGTTGATTTTCCGTTTCACGGTGAACGTTTGACGAAATGCGGGTGTTATACATATGCCCGTTGGGTCAATCGACAGGTTTTGCGGCTGTTTTTTCACAAATGCGGCGGCGGACATATGCGGCGAGCATGCATTTTTGTTTTTTGTTGTATATTGTATATAGTATAAATTCAAATAGGTAGATAAGAAAAGCGGTTGGATATGAAAAGAAAGTGTTGTTTGACTTTGGCGGCGATGACGGTAATAACAGCGATGACGGCTTGTTTTACGGTAGGGGCTTTGGCGGGTTGTAAAAAGGAATCGGAAGAGATTACCGTATATATGCCCGACGGTGCGCCTGCGTTGGCGTTGGCGGGCATGATGCAGTCGGACACGGAGGAGGACGGCGTTTCCTTTCACGTGGTGAAGTCGGAGGAGATATCTGCCGTAGTTTCGTACGAAGATGAGGCAAAGAATGCCGATTTTTGCGTTCTGCCCGTAACGGCGGCAAGTACGCTGCTTGGCGACGGAGAACGGTACAAGCTTGCGGCGGTTGTTACTCATGGCAATTTGTATATGATAGCAAAGTCGGAAACGGGTGTGGACGGCGTGTTAGAGGACGCGGAGGATTTGGCTGCGCTGCTTGGGAAACGGGTAGGGGTGTTACAGATGAACGCCGTGCCTGGGTTGACCTTGAAAACGGTATTTTCCAAGGCGGGCGTGGCGTATTCTGAATGGAAAAACGGCGAGGACGTGCGTGCGGACACGGTGAACTTGAAAGGGATTGCGGACATTGCCGCGGAGGACGGGTCGCTCGATTGCTATTTGGTGGCAGAGCCTGCCGCAAGCGCGCAGGTAACGAAAAACGGCTATAAAATCGTTGGGGATTTGCAGAAGCTGTACGGAGCGGACGAAAGCGGAAACTTTGGATATCCGCAAGCGGTGTTGGTGGCGAAAACGGAGCTGCTCTCTAAAATCTCTAAAAGCGGGGTTTTTTCGGTAAGTGAATTTTTAGAGGACGTAGAGGCTTCGACGAAGTGGGTTGCCACCGCTTCGGGCGAGGATATCGTTGCCGCTGTTTCCGCGCACATGGACGACCCTGCTAAAGAGACGGCGTTGAAAGCTCCGTTGCTTACGGCGGAGGTGGTGGCTCGGTGCGGCGTGCGGTATGCAAGCGCGGAAAGCTGTAAGGACAAAGTACAGTCCTTTTTAGAGGAAATGAAAACGGTAAGCGCAAAGACGGTGGTGCCTGCCGACGACTTTTTTTGGAGTGGAGATATAAAATAGAGTAACAAAGGGGCTTTGGCGTTGAAAAGGTCGATGGTAAAAAACGTGATAGCGTGGGCGGCGGCGATTTTGTTTTTGCTTGCCGTATGGGGCGTTGCATACCTTTGGGTGGGCAACGCTTTGCTTGTGCCCGCTATCTCCGATTGTCTGCGTTCGTTGGGTGCGTTGCTTGTTTCAGGCGCGTTTTGGCGAGCGTTTTTTTTCACGCTTTTGCGGGTAAGTATTGCCTTTGTTATCTCCTTTGTCTTGGCGGCGATATCTGCCGTCATCGCATACCTGGTGCCTTGGTTTGGTAGATTTGTTACGCCCTTGGTAAGCGTTTTGCGCTCTACGCCGACGCTTGCGGTGCTACTTATCCTATTAGCATGGACAAGCGGGTTTGTCGCTCCCGTGGCGGTGGCGGTTATGACCTTATTCCCTGTTTTATATACGGGGTTGTATGCGGCGTTATTACAAACAGACGTGAAATTGATTGAAATGAGCTGTGTATATAAAGTTCCGATAAGGCGGCAGATTGTGTCGTTATACGTTCCGTCCGTATTGCCTACGGCGATGCGAGAGGGCGGCGCGGCGTTGGCTCTTGGGTTGAAGCTGGTGGCGTCGGCAGAGGTGCTGGCGGCAACTGCACGCAGTATCGGGGGAATGATGCAAGAAGCGAAGGTGTATTTGGATATGCCGTTATTGTTTGCCTTGGTAACGGTAACGTTCGCCGCAGGGCTTTTGGTGGAAGCGTTGTTCGCATGGGCGGCGACGGCGGTGGAAAGGAGGGTAAAATGAGACTTCAAATTTCCAAATCGTACGGCGAAACGCAGGTGTTTGACAACTTCGCTTTGGAGATAGCGGACGGGGAAGTGTTATGCGTGTTGGGCGCGTCGGGCGTGGGAAAAACCACTCTGTTGAATATTTTGGCGGGGTTGACCGATTGCGTGGGCGAAAAAGAGGGGATTCCGGATAGTGTTGGATATATCTTCCAAGAGCCGCGCTTACTGCCCAACCTTACCGTGAAACAAAATCTGTTTTACACAGGCGCGAACGTGGAACGGATAGAGGAAACGTTGCAGGCGGTAGATTTGCTGGCGAAAGCGGATAAAAAACCTGCCTCCCTTTCGGGCGGAGAGAAGCAGCGTGTGGCGATAGCGCGGGCGTTTTTGTCTGGCGCGGAGCTGCTTTTATTGGATGAGCCGTTTTCTTCGTTGGATATAGCCTTGAAAATTCGGCTTTGGCAGGTGTTCGCGGAATTATGGAAAAAGGAAAAACGGACGGCGGTGTTGGTTACGCACGATATTGAGGAGGCGTGGGCGTTGGGTCAGCGCATTATCCTGTTGGAAAAGGGGCGCGTGGCGTTGGACGTTCGTCCAAACGGGGAGGAATACCCTCGTGCTTACGGTGAAGCGAGTGCGGAAAAAGAACGTATTTTACGTGCGTTATTAGGTAAAACGATAGAGTAGAAAAAATATTTACGCCCGAAAGGGCTTTTTTTCTATATATTGCGTTGGCTAAGTAAGATATGCAAGTTTGTTGTATTGTGCATACAAGCATTGGCTAGGTAAGGGCAAATCGCTTGCTTTTTATCGATAAAGGGGATATAATATAAATACAATACTTTGGAGGTAGGAGATATGAAAGAAAAGGCGGTAGAAACGTTGGAAGAGAAAGAGGAAAAGGAGATTTCCAAGGCGACGATTGCGCGTATGCCGTTATATTTACATTTTTTACAGGAAGAAAATTCCAAGGGAGCGCAGTATATATCTTCCACGGTAATTGCACAAAATATTTCCGTATCCTCGGTGCTTGTCCGTAAGGATTTGGCGTTGGTGTCGTCGGAGTCGGGGCGGCCGCGGTTGGGATTTGCCGTAAGCAGGCTGATTGTGGATATCGAAAAGTTTTTGGGGTATGACAATCTGTCGGACGTGGTCATCGTCGGCGCGGGCGGTTTGGGCAGAGCCTTTTTGGGTTACGAGGGGTTCAAAAGCAACGGCTTGAACGTGGTGGCGGCGTTTGACGTCAGCGAAAAGCTGATAGGAAAAGAGGTGGCGGGGAAAACTATTTTGCCGTTATCGGAGCTGAAAAAGTTCGTGCAAGAGCACGATATAAAAATAGGGATTATCACCGTTCCCAAAGACGCGGCGCAGGGGGTGTTGAACGAGCTAGTGGAAGCGGGCGTGAAAGCGGTGTGGAACTTTGCTCCCGCGCCCTTGCGAGTGCCCCAAGGCGTTTTGGTAAAGACGGAGGACTTGGCGGCTTCCTTGGCGATTTTGGCGGGGAAATTATACAAGCGGCATTAACTTTTACCCTCTTTTACATAGGCAATCGGTAATCAAGGCGGTTGCGGTTGCCGTGGAGGAAGAGCATGGAAAAGGTGAATACGCAAAATATACAAAAAACGCAAACAGAGCAGGGAGAAAAAGGAAGCAAGGCGGGAAAGGCGGAGGCGCAGACGGGCGTTATCGATGGCTTATTGAAGCGGGTGCGGTTGGCACAGGAGGCGTTTGCTTCGTTTGAACAGGAAAAGGTGGACGAGATATTCCGCGCGGCGGCGACGGCGGCGAATGCGGAGCGTATCCGACTTGCCAAGCTTGCGGTGGAAGAGACGGGCATGGGCGTTTTTGAGGACAAGGTGCTGAAAAACCACTATGCCGCAGAGTATATTTATAATCGGTATAAAAATGAGAAAACGTGCGGTGTGATAGAGCGCGACGAGGCGGGCGGTTATACCCGAATTGCCGCTCCTATCGGCGTGGCGGCGGCGGTGATTCCTACCACCAACCCCACGTCCACCGCTATTTTTAAGGCGTTGATATGCTTAAAAACGCGCAACGGGTTGATTTTATCGCCGCACCCGCGGGCAAAGCATTGTACGATAGAAGCGGCGAAGGTGGTGCTGAACGCGGCGGTGGCGGCAGGTGCTCCCGAGGATATTATCGGTTGGATAGAAGAGCCGAGCGTAGAGGCTTCGGCGGCGTTGATGAAGGCGGCGGATATTATTTTGGCGACGGGCGGTCCTGCCATGGTAAAGGCGGCGTATTCGTCGGGCAAGCCCGCAATAGGGGTAGGAGCGGGAAACACACCTGCCCTTTTGGATAAAACGGCGGATATTCGGGTTGCCGTTTCGTCCGTTTTGCATTCGAAAACGTTTGACAACGGCGTGATTTGCGCTTCCGAACAGGCAGTGGTGGTCGATAAGGAAATTTACGCGGACGTGAAAGCGGAATTTGCTGCGCAGGGCGGGTATTTTCTGCAAGGCGACGAGGTGGAAAGCGTTCGGCAGTTAATGTTTGGCAGCGGAAAGCTGAATGCGGAAATCGTGGGTCAAAGCGCAGGGAAGATTGCGCAAATGGCGGGCATTTCTGTTCCTGATAACGTAAAAGTGCTTATCGGGGAAGTGGAAAACGCGGGCGAGGACGAGCCGTTTGCGCGCGAAAAGCTTTCGCCGATTTTGGCAATGTACCGTGCGGAGGATTTCTGGGACGCCTTGGAAAAGTCGGACAGACTTGTGCGAGGCGGCGGTTTAGGACATACCGCTTCTATATATATAGACGAAAATGCGGGAAAGGAGCGGCTTGCGGCGTTTTGCGAGCGCATGAAAGCGTGCCGTATTTTGGTAAATACGCCGGCGGCGCAAGGGGGTATCGGGGATTTATACAATTTCCGTTTGACGCCGTCGCTGACGCTTGGTTGCGGGTCTTGGGGCGGTAACAGCGTCAGTGAAAACGTGGGCATTAAAGAGCTTATCAATATCAAAACGGTAGCCGAGCGCAGGGAGAATATGCTGTGGCTGCGCGTTCCGCAAAAGCTGTATTTCAAACGCGGGTGCTTAAAGACTGCTCTTGCGGAGCTGGGCGGCGAATACGGCAGAAAGCGCGCTTTTGTGGTAACGGATAAATTTTTATACGATTCGGGCGTAAGCAAAAAGGTAACGAACGAGTTGGATAGCATGGGCATACGGCACGTGGAATTTTTTGAGGTAACGCCCGATCCGACGTTGGCTTGCGTGCAGGCAGGCGCGCGGCGTATGACGGAGTTTGCACCCGATTGTATTATCGCCGTAGGCGGCGGGTCGCCTATGGACGCAGCGAAAATTATGTGGGTGTTATACGAGCACCCCGAGGTGCAATTTGCCGATTTGGCAATGCGGTTTATGGATATCAGAAAGCGGGTGTTCGGCTTTCCGAAAATGGGGGGAAAGGCAATGCTTGTGGCGATTCCTACCACGGCGGGAACGGGGAGTGAAGTAACTCCGTTTGCCGTGATCACGGACGAAAAAACGAGGGAGAAATACCCGCTTGCCGATTATGCCTTGCTGCCCGATATGGCGATATGCGACGTAGAATTGATGTTAGATATTCCGCCCGCGTTGACGGCTTTTGCGGGCTATGACGCACTTTCGCACGCGGTGGAGGCGGCGGTGAGTATCGTGGCATCCGATTTCACAAACGGTCTTGCGTTAGAGTCGATTTCGTTGCTCGTTGCATACCTGCCCCGTGCGTATGAGAAAGGCAGAGCCGATTTAGAGGCGAGGGAAAAGGTGGCAAACGCCGCTACGATGGCGGGGATTGCGTTTGCAAATGCGTTTTTGGGATTGTGCCATTCTATGGCGCATAAATTAGGTGCGGCGTGGCATTTGCCGCACGGTATGGCAAACGCTTTATTATTGACGCACGTCATAAGGTTTAACGCTTCGCCTACGCCGCAAAAAATGGGTACGTTTCCGCAGTATGCCTACCCTGACGCGCTGCAAAGGTATGCGCGTATCGCCAAAATATTGGGCGTAGAGGGGGAATCGGACGAGGCTCTGTTGGAGGGGCTTTGCGCAAAGCTGGAAGCTTTGAAAGAACAGCTGCATATTCCCAAAACCATACGCGAGGCGATAGGGGATAGGGGTACGGAGGCGGCGTTTTTGGAGTCATTGGATAAAATGAGCCGCGACGCGTTCGACGACCAATGCACGGGCGCAAACCCGCGTTATCCTTTGGTATCGGAGATAAAAGAATTGTATTTACAGGCGTATTACGGCGAACAATCGGCGTTGAAGCATTGACATTTTTGTTTTATTCCTGTATAATATAACACGAAAGAGAAATTTGCCGTAGAAGGCAGGAAAGAGAGGTACGAAAGAAATGAGAGGTTTGGAAACTTCCGTTGTCAAGCTCCGTCATCGTGTGTTTAAGGAAGTGGCGCGGGTGGCGTTTGAGGAAGAACCCGACAAGGTAAACGACGCCATTGAGGCGATTCCGTATATTATTACGCCCACCGAAGAGCCCGTTTACAGGGAAAATATTTACCGTGAACGAGCGATTGCGGCGGAACAGGTGCGCTTGGCGATGGGTATGTCCTTGCGACCTGCCGACAAGCCCGTGCATATCACGGCGGGTATCGACCAAAGCGATATTTCGGATAAGTATTACGAGCCGCCTTTGATGCAGGTGATTCCCTCTGCGTGCGATAAATGCCCCGACAACGTGTACGAGGTAAGCAATCAGTGCCGTAGCTGTGTAGCAAAAGCGTGTGTGGCGGCGTGTCCGCGCGATGCGATTTCCGTTGTCAACGGCGAAACGGTTATCGATCAAAGCAAGTGTATCCGTTGCGGTAAATGCAAAAAAGCTTGTCCTTACGATGCCATTGCGTACAAACAGCGACCCTGTTCTAAGGCGTGCGGTATCAAGGCGATTACAACGGACGAGCTGGGCAGAGCAAAAATAGAAAACGATAAATGCGTGGGGTGCGGTCAGTGTATGGTAAGCTGTCCGTTCGGCGCGATAGCGGATAAATCGCAAATTTTTCAGTTGATTCGAGCGATACGAAAAGGCGATTACGTGGTGGCGGAGGTTGCTCCCGCGATTATGGGTCAGTTTGGCGAGGGAATTACGCCCGCCATTATCAAGGGCGCGCTTTTGGATATCGGATTTAAGGAGGTGCACGAGGTGGCAAGCGGTGCGGACGTGGCGGCGGCTACCGAAGCGCATCAGTACGTGGACGAGGTGGCAAGCGGAAAATTGCCATTCCTCCTTACCTCCTGTTGCCCCGCTTGGGCAATGTTGGCGAAAAAGCAATTCCCGCAGCTTATCGATAAGGTATCGCAATCGCTTACGCCTATGGTGGCAACGGCACGGCGTATCAAGCAACGCACGCCGAACGCACGCGTGGTGTTTATCGGTCCTTGTGCGGCGAAGAAGTTGGAGGCTTCCCGAGAATCGGTGAGAAGCGACGTCGATTTTGTTATCACGTTTGAAGAGCTGGCAGGTATTTTCGACGCGAAAAATATCGATTTCTCCAAATACCAAGGCGAACGTTCCCTTCACGAGGCGACGGGTGCGGGGCGCGGGTATGCGGTTGCAGGCGGCGTGGCTTCTGCTATCGAGAAATGCATACACGAATACTACCCCGGTGTGGAAGTGAAGATAGAACACGCAGAGGGCTTGGAAAACTGTAAAAAAATGCTGCTCCTTGCTAAATTGGGCAAAAAGGACGGCTGTTTGATAGAGGGTATGGGTTGCCCCGGCGGGTGTATCGCGGGCGCGGGTACAAACGTATCCATAGAAAAGGCGGCGGCGGAGGTGCAAAAATTTGTAGAAAATTCCACGAAAAAATTGCCCGCCAAGGATTTGTACGAAATAGAACTGCCTTAACGAATGCGTAAATTTTATTATATTATAGATATACAGATATACAGACCTTTATAGTTGGGTCTGTATATTTTTTTGAAAATTTCATAAAAAGTATTGACAAACAAATTTGCGTATGCTATACTGCATATAGATAGTACAGATAATACAGATTTTACAAAAAAGCGGTGTAAAAATATGGCGGGTAGAGAAAAGATGAACGTATATGAGAGTATCGTGGCGCGAATACGCGCCATGATAGATGCGGGCGTGCTGAAAGAGGGGGATAAATTGCCGTCCGTGCGAGCGTATGCGGTGGAGAACAGAGTCAACCCCAACACGGTAGCAAAAGCGTATGCTGCGTTAGAGGAGGAGGGGTATATTGAGATACAGCTCAAAAAGGGCGCGTACGTTGCGAGGCGGGGAGAAAGTGCCGACACTGTACCTTGGGAGGAGATAGTTGCGCAGCTAAGGCGTTGGCGTTTGGCGGGCGTAAGGGAAGAAAGTTTGCAAGAAGCGTTGCGGGAAGCGTACCGCGGCGAGGAGGGAAGGAAAGATGATTGAAATTAAAAATTTACAAAAGGGCTATGCCGATAAAGAGAAAGTGTTAAACGGCGTGGACGTTACGATAGGCGACGGGTGCGTGTTCGGTTTGGTGGGGATAAACGGTGCGGGGAAATCTACTTTGCTCCGCTTAATTGCAGGCGTTTTGCAAAAAGAGGGCGGGCAGGTATGCGTTGACGGCGAAGAAGTGTATGAAAACGAGCGGGTAAAGCAGGGGATATTCTTTTTGCCTGACGACCCGTATTATAACGCCAACGTAACGGCGTGGGGTCTTGCGCAGATGTATTCGGCGTTATATTCGTTTGATAAGGCGACGTTTGAGGAGTATCTTAAAAAGTTTCAATTAGAAGGGAAAAAGCCCATTCGCAATTTTTCTAAGGGAATGAAACGGCAGGTGTTTGTGGCTCTTGCGCTTGCTATCGCACCTAAATATTTATTATTGGACGAGGCGTTCGACGGGTTAGACCCTTTGGCTCGGTTGGTGTTTAAGCGTGGGCTTGTGGGGCTGGTGGAACAAAAGGGTACGACGGTTATCATTTCTTCCCATTCGCTGCGGGAATTGGAGGACGTTTGCGACAGCTACGGTATTTTGGATAAAGGTAAAATTACTTGCTTTGGCGAGCTGGAAAGCGACCTTTCCAAGCTGCATAAATTTCAGGCGGCGTTTGCGCAGGATATCACGGAAGCGGAGCTTGGTTTTCCGTGTGTGGCGTTCCGTAAAACGGGCAAGGTTGTGCAGATTATCGCTCGTGGCGACGGAGTGGAAATAGAGGCGAAAATACGCGAAAAATCCCCTTTATTCGTAGAGGAAATAGAGGTGGATTTTGAGGAGATGTTTATCGGCGAAGTGGAAGCAAGGGGGTATTTGCAATGAGAGAAACGAAAGTAACGTTTAAGTATCTTTGCTATGAAATAAAGAAAAGCTTGTGGGCGATAGTGGTTTTGTCTGCGCTCTGCACATTGCCCTACGTGGCAATGCTGGCTTCTATGAGCATGATAATGCGCGTACCTGTGGGCGACGGCGTTTACGATACGTACTTGACAGGTCCTAACGTGGAAATGGTGTTTGTCGAGCTTGCTGCGTTATGCTATCTTGCGCCTATGTTTGTGTATTCGTTTAAGATGAACAAGCGCAGTGTAGATGCGTATTATTCGTTGCCGATAAAGCGGGAAAAACTGTACCTTGTTAAGACGGTGGTGGGGTTATTGATTGCTTTCGTTCCGTTTACCGTGGCACATTTTGGCGGAATGCTGACGCTTGCGCTCCGCCCTGATAATCCTTACCGTATGGCGATGTATATTCCCGCATATTTCGGCGGGTTGCTGTTCGGATTGTGCTTGTACGGCGTGAATGCATTTTTATATACGCGGGCAAACCGCATGATTGACGGCGTTGTGTTTATGATTGGGTATGCGTTTATCGCTCCGTTTTGTATTATGTATTACGAGGAGGTTGCCTCTAACTATACAATCAAATGGTATGTGGAAAGCGCGACGATAACGTTTGGTGCGTTTACCGTATTCCCCGGCGCAATGTCGCAATATATGCGCGGGTTTGAAAGTGCGCAGCAGCTGACTCCGTTTCTATTTATTTACCATATTGTTTTGGGGGCGGTAGGGTATTTACTTTTCTTTGTATTTTTGAAAAAGGAAAGGGGCGAAAATGCCGAGCAGGTGTCCGAGTCTTGGTTTGGCTACAAGGTGCTGATTCCCTTTTACGTGGCAATGTTTTTGGCGTTGAGCGAGTTTGATTTTGGGGCGATTTGCGTGGTTTTGGTCGGCGGAATCGTGGCGTTGATTGTGTATCGGCAAAGATTTGTGTTTTCTTGGAAATGGTGGGTAATGCTTGCGGGCGCGGTGTGTATCGGCTTGTTGCTTTGCGGAATGATAGAGCTGATGAATATTCCTGTTGCCGCGCCTATTCCCGAAACGTATCATTCCTATTGAGAAAGGAGTGCTTAAAAGAAGGGGGTATCTCTTCCGTGCGGCGAAAAAGGCTGTGTGAAATTTGTTGCATAAATTGTAAGGGTGTGTTATACTTATCGTATGGAGCTTTCAAACTATAAGGACAAAAGAATATGCGTGGCGGTGTCGGGCGGGGCGGATTCGACGGCGCTTTTGCATTATTTGAAAACCAACGAAAAGAGGTTCGGTTATCAAACGCTTGCCGTACATTTTCAGCACGGAATACGCGGTGAGGAAAGCGTTGCGGATATGCGGTTTGTACAGTCGTTTTGTTTGTCGCTCGGCGTTGCGTTGTTTGTGTTTGAGGGGGATTGTTTGGCTCGGGCGAAGCAAACGAAACAGAGCGTGGAAACGGCGGCTCGGAATTTTCGGCGCGAGGGGTACGAGGCGCTGCTTTTGGAAAATAAAACAGACTATATCGCCACGGCGCACCATGAGGACGACGAGGCGGAAACGGTGTTGTTTCGTATTGCTCGCGGCGCGGCGTTGGCGGGTGCGGGCGGTATGCGGGAAGAGGACGGACGGTATTTGCGGCCTTTTTTAACCTGGTCGAAAGCGGATATTTTGGCGTACGTAGAGAAAAACGGGCTTGCGTATTGCGAGGATAAAACCAATTATCAAACGGAATACACTCGCAACAAGCTGCGCCTTACGGTATTTCCTGCGCTTTGC
This sequence comes from Candidatus Scatosoma sp., assembly GCA_045655725.1. Taxonomy (GTDB): domain Bacteria; phylum Bacillota; class Clostridia; order Christensenellales; family Borkfalkiaceae; genus Scatosoma. The sequence continues at coordinate 18,992 of JAZOPT010000030.1, read as the reverse complement.
GAGGCGGTGCAGGGTGCGAAAGAAAATTTTGCGCGGTTTGGCAGGCTTGCCGCGGAGGACGACGAATATTTACAGCGGCAAAGCTTGGGCTTGCTGTCGCGGGAGGTTTCGGGCGGTAGGGAAACGCGGTTGGTTTCCTTTTGCAAAGAAGCGGTGTTGTTTCGGCGAGCGGCGTTGCTTGCGATGAAGCAGCTCGGTTGCGACAGGGATTATACTGCAGAGCATTTGGAAAGCGTATTTGCCTTGCAGGGATTAGAGCGCGGCGCGCGGATAACGCTCCCCAAGGGCGTAGAAGCGGAGAAAACGGGGCGGGGAATACTCTTTTATCGCACGGCGGAAAAAGAGTGCTTGCCGCCTGTGGAAAACAAGAGTGTTGCGTTTAGCGAAAACGGATTTTGCGGGGGCAGGTATGCGGTGAACGTCCGTTTTACTCCGTTTGGTCAAGCTGACGGGGAGTTGAAAATTTTGCGTTTGGATATGGATAAATTACCTGCGGACGCGTGTTTTCGGTTTCGCCGTGAGGGCGACGAGATAACGGTATTCGGCGGGGGAACGAAGAGCTTGAAAAAGCTGCTTAACGAAAGGAAAATTCCCGTTGCCGAGCGGGCGTATTTGCCCGTGCTTGCGGACGAAAAGGGCGTTGTGTATGCGGTGTGCGGGGTGGAGATAGCCGATAGCGTTAAGGTAACGGAAAGCACTAAGCGAATAGTGTATTTACAACTGCAAAAGAAGTAAAGCCATGAAAAATAAACAGCAGGGAGCGAAGCTATGCTTTTGCTCCCTGCTTTCTTGCTCGGATATAGACGCTGCCTGTGCGCAATACGCAATGATGCGCTTTGGCTAATTGCGATACACTTACCGTTTGATACCCCGCTTCGTCTAATGCGGGTAACAACGTTTTCAATGCCTCTACCGTGTTTTCGTAGCCGTCATGCATGAGAATAATCGCTCCGTTGTATGTTTCCGATAATACCGTTTGCACGATTTCGTCGGCGGGGCGACCTGTCCAGTCCAACGTGTCTATCGTCCAGTCCATAATAGGAGTATAAACCGCTTGCTTTACCCGCTCATCTATATTGCCGAACGGAGCGCGGAAGAGATGATACTTTTTTCCGTCTAACGACTGTAAAAGCTCGTCCGTGCGGGAGATTTCCGATTGTATTTCCGTTTGGGTAAGCGTAGTTAAATCGGGGTGGGAATGCGTGTGATTGCCGAGTTCCATGCCCATCGCTACCGCCGTGCGCAGCGTGTGGGCGGAATGGTTGTCCATTCGGTTGGTATTGCAAAAAAAGGTGGCGTACGCGGGGCGGGTTTGGTGCCTTTCGTTAAAAGCGGCGAAAACGGCAAGGATATTTTCCAACGTGCGCGCGGGCGCGTCGTCAAACGTGAACGCGACAAGCTTTCTTTTGGTATCCACTTGCGAAATATCCACGTCGGTAACGTCCCAAAACAGCGGTTTTTCCGTGGCTTCGGCGTTCTCCGTCGTTTTTTCGGCGGGTTGGGGCGAGGCGGCGGAGCTTTGGCTTTCTTTTGGATAGTCTGGCAGGGCGTTTTGCTCTTGCGACGGTTGTGTGGATGGCAACGGCTTTGGCTGGTGCACTTCTTTTTTACAGGCGGGAAACCATAACAAAAGAGGCAAAAGTAGTAAAAATAAACGTTTTTTGATGTGCTGATACATACAAAAAGTATGGGTAAACGTGGGTAAAAATAAAAGCGCAGAAAGCATTGACAAAATTTGGAGAATATGATATAATAAAATTGTTAAACAAAATCCGCAACAGGAAAAAGAGTATATGAATAAGGCAGAAATGCAGAAAAAAGAAGAAGCGCAGATTTTAGAGGTGTGCCGTCGGTTTGGATTGGCGGGGAAATATCAGAAATACGAAGTGATCAATAACGGTCATATCAATTCGACGTATAAGGTGTTTTTCCACCGCGACGGGGAGTTGAAAGATTATATCGTACAAAGAGTAAATACCTACGTATTCCAAAACCCCTTGGACGTTATGGAAAACATTGCTTTGGTAACGGAGTATATCCGCACGAAGATAAAATCGACGGGGGTTTCCGCGAAACGGAAGGTGTTGCATTATTCGCAGACGGAAAACGGAGAATATTACACAACGTTAGAGGACGGCGGGTTTTGGCGGTGCTGTCGGTATATCGACGATTCCGTTTCCTTTACGCAGACGGACGATTTGAAAATTATCGAGGAATCGGGAAAGGCGTTTGGGAAGTTTCAAACGTATCTTGCGGATTTCCCTGTGCAGAAGTTGCATATCGTTATTCCGCATTTCCATAACACAATCAAGCGTTACGAGGCGTTGGAAACGGCGATTAAAAATAACGCGGCGGGCAGACTGGACGAGGTTCGCGACGTAATCGAGGGGTATCGGGAGTTGCAGGAGCTTGCCACTAAGCCCTACCGCTTGCAGCGCGCGGCGGTTTTGCCTTTGCGCGTTACGCATAACGATACCAAGACGAGTAATATTCTTTTTGATATGGACACGCGCGAATATCTTGCCGTTATCGATTTGGATACGGTAATGCCGGGGCTTGTGGCGTTCGATTTCGGCGACGCTATCCGTGTGGCGGCTTCCACCGTTGACGAGGACGAACAGGATTTGTCCAAGGTTGCGTTGGATATAGAGAAATACGAAGCGTTTACGCGCGGGTTTGTCCGTGCGTTGGACGGAATGCTGACCGAGCAGGAAAAAAAGACGTTGGCGCTTGGCGCAGTGGCGATGACGACGGAGTGCGGCGTTCGCTTCCTTACCGATTATTTGGACGGGGATAAGTATTTCCGCGTGCATTACGAGGATCAAAATTTGGCTCGGGCGAAATGTCATTTGACGTTGGCGCGGGATATGGCGGCAAAGCTGGATATCATGCAGTCTATTGTGGATAAATATTGAAAATAAGCCACCATGTACAAGATGAAAACAAAACCCGACGGTGTTAGCCGTCGGGTTTTACTTTTTGTTGATACGTAGCAGAGTAACCACCACGATACCAACGTTTCCACCGATTACCAATCCGATACAAAGCCCCAACCAAAACATAGTTTTCCCTCCTTTCGCTTTCCAAGACAGTATTTTCCATTTTTCGCTATCCTATACCAAAAAATAAAAACCGCCTACTATACTATACGCCAAAAGAGTGGAAAATTGTAACCTTTTTATGCGCATACGGATATAATAAAGGGAGAGGTGGCGTATGCGGGTTTGTTTTGTCGGCAGGGGAGGCTTGGAAAAGATGACGGGTGCGCAAACGGAAGCAGCGACTTCGGGCGCAAAGGAAAACGTAGGTGTTGGCTCGGGGGTAACGCTGTTCTCCTTTCAGGATGAAGAGGTAAGCTACGAAAAGGAATTGAAAGGAGAAACCGACCGCTTTGAACGTGCGGCAGCTGCGTCCAAGGCGGGAAAAACCGTATTGGTGTGCGGATTTATTACCAATGCCAGAGGGCATAAACGCAAGTCGGCTTTGGTTGCGGAAAACGGAAAACTGTTAGGGGTGTCGGACAGAATACATTCGGTGGACGGCGACTGTGCAAGTGGCGCAACGCTTCGGGTGTATGAAACGGGCGCGGGGCGTATGGGCGTGGTGGTAGCGGAGGATATTGCCTTTCCCGACGTCATCAAAACGTTAAGTCTTTGCGGGAGCGATTTTATCGTGTGTACGTACGGCAAATTGCAGGGAATAGAAACGGCTCTTGTCCGTGCGTATGCCTATTGTTTCGGTATACCGATATATCTTTGCGGTAAAGGGTATGCCATGCTGGCAGAGCCGTCGGGGGAAATTGCGTTTGCTTCTCCGCAAAGTCCTGTATATATAGAGTATAAAAACGTAGCGGAATACCGATTGATAGAAACAAGGCAGAAGGGCGTGCGGCAAATGAAAAACGCAGGGGATTAAAACCCTGCGTTTTTGATTTCTCTATCCACCGAACGTTTCACGTCCCGTTCGGCAATGGTCTGTTTTTTATCGAAGGTGTGTTTGCCTCGACAAAGCGCTACTTCTATTTTGACCAGCGCGTCCTTAAAATACAGCTTTAACGGTACTAACGTATAGCCCTGACGGTTGATTTTTCCTGCAATTTTCGCGATTTCGCTTTTGTGTAAAAGCAGTTTTCTATCACGGCGGGAATCGCGGGTGCTGAACGCGTCCGACTTATCGTATAAAGCGATATGCATATTTTTAACGGACACCTCGCCCTCGCGCAGAAAACAAAAGCTGTCATTCATATTGACGTTGCCCGCGCGGAGCGATTTTATTTCGTTTCCCTCCAAAACAATGCCCGCTTCGTATTTTTCCTCGATGAAATATTCAAAAGAGGCAGAGCGGTTGGTTGTGATTATTTTCATAGTTCCCTCCGTGATTAGGATTGTGGTTTATTCGCTGATTTCTTCGTTCGTTTCGTACATGGTGGCTTGTTTTTGCTTTTGTAAGAATCGAAATTCTGTTTTTCGCCGTGCAAAATCTACGCCGACCACCTTAATTTTTATGCTTTCGCCGATGGTAAAGGTTTGGTCTTTTCCGATAAGGCAAAATCTTGCTTCGTCAAATTTATACTGCCCGTATAACGTTTCCACAGGGATAAATCCCTCGATTGTGTTGGGAAGCTCGGCATACAGTCCGTACGCCGTAACGCCAGAGATAACCGCTTCCGCTTCCTCGCCGATACGGTCGCTCATATACATTGTTTTATATAAATCGTCCACGTCGCGCTCGGCGTCGGCGGCTTTGCGTTCCCGCTCGGAAGATTGCTTCGCTGCCGCAGAGGCAAATTCGGTGTAGCGGGTTTGCGCCGTTTCGTACCCGCCGTGTAAAATTTCCTTGATAATGCGGTGAATGCACAGGTCGGGATAGCGGCGGATAGGGGAAGTGAAGTGGCAATAGCAATCGCTTGCCAAGCCGAAGTGCCCCACGTTTTCCACGTCGTAGCGCGCCTTTTGCATAGAGCGCAGCATCACCTTGTTCAAAACGGAAAACACGGGCAGACCCTCTGCTGATTTTAATAATTTTTGATAGTCGTACGGCTTTACGTCGGCGGTGGAGAAACGGGCGTTAATACCCAGCGTTTGTGCAAACGCGCGGAAGGTTGTTGCCTTTTCCTCCGTCGGCTTTTCATGAATACGGTAAATAAAGGGTGCGTCTATCGATTGCATATACGTCGCCACCGTTTCGTTGGCAAGCACCATAAACGCTTCGATGATTTCGTGCGAAAACGCCCGTTTGTAATCGGGAATGGTAATTTCGTACGTGTTTTTATCGAAAAGAATTTTCGCTTCCTTTACGTCCAGAGTAACGCTGCCTTGCTTTTCGCGCTTGGCTTGTAAAATGCGGGTAAGCTCGGCGAACAGGAAAACGGAGTCTTTTACGTCCGCGTATTTTTCCGTGGTTGCGGCGTCGACCTCTAAAATAGCGGTTATCTCGTCGTACGTCATTTTATGCGCGGAGCGGATAACGCCCTCCACAATTTCGCTTTTCTTTACAACGCCTTTTTCATCAATTCGCATGAGGCAGGAAAGGGTAAGTCTGTCCTCGCCCTCGTTCAGCGAACAAATACCGTTGGATAACGCGCGGGGGAGCATGGGCAAAACGCAATCGGGAAAATATACGCTTGTGCCGCGCTCGTACGCCTCTTTGTCCAAAGCGGAACGGTGGGAAACGTAATGGCTTACGTCTGCGATATGCACGCCTAAAAGGTAGTCGTTGTCGACTTTTTCCAAGGAAACGGCGTCGTCAATGTCGCGAGTGTCCGCTCCGTCAATGGTAACGATAAGCTTATCGCGGAAGTCGCGGCGGTGGCTGATATCGGCAGAGGAAATGCCCTTGCGTTCTTGTTTTTGCGCTTCCTTTTCCACGTTTTCGGGAAAGCTTTCATACAGACCGTACGAACGGATAATGGAAAGCTCCTCTGCGAAAAAATCCTCCTCTTCGCCGAGGACTTCTACAATTTCCCCGCCGGGGGATTTGCCCTGCGGGTATTCCGTTATCTTCGCCACCGCCTTTACGTGGTTGGGAATATTGAAGCACTGCGCAAGCGGAATATAAATATCGGTAGCAAACCGCTTTTCATCGGGAATAAGATACCCCGCGCGCCTGTCGCGGCGAAAAGTACCCACAATTTTCGGGTAGCCGCGCGATATAATTTTTACTACGCTTACCTCGTCGCCCTCATAACCGTACGTGCGGACGGCAAGCACCGTATCGCCGTGCAACGCGCCGTGTAACCGCTTGCGCGGAATGAAAAAATCGTCGGGATAGGTTTCCTTGTCATCGGGAATAAGAAAGGCAAAACCGCGTTCGTTACCGCAAATAACACCGCGTATTAAGCCAAGTTGTTCTCCCGTACCGTATCTGCCCGTATCGTCCACGTATAAAACTCCGTCTTTGCATAAATCGGCAAGCAGAGCGAAAAGGCGTTGCTTTTCACGGTAGGGGATATTCAGTTTTTTGCAAAGCTCGGTAAGCGTGCAGCCTGCCAGCTCGCCGCTTACAAAGCGTTCTAAAATACGTTCTTTTGCACTCAAAATATCACCTCCAAGCTTATATGTTATATGTAAGCCTGCGTGGCACGCCTTACGGCGCATAGCCTTATATTGTATTGGCTAGAGGAAGAAAAAACGGCGGCTGAATAGTTTCAAGCCGCCGTAAAATACGTTTTGTCGTTAGGTCCAAAGGGATTCAAGCTGTAATACGTAAAACGCAATGGAGAAGACAACCAAAACAGCCAAACAAATCCACGTCCATTTTTTCATCTTCGCTTCGATAGACTTGCCCTTGTTCTTGCCGAAGAACGTTTCGCTAGATCCGCCGAGCGCGTCGATACCGCTAGAATTGCTGGGTTGCAACAAAACCAAAACAATTGCCGTGAGCGCAGAAATTGCCATCAGTACGATCATCGTGATACTAAGACCCATATACAAAGCGTAGGACTGTTCGCCTACTACGGGGACTAATAAATTAACCATGTTTAACATTGTAAATCAATCCTTTTGCTATTTTCTTCAAAATACTTATTGATTATACCATACTATTCAAAATATCGCAAGTGTTTTTTGCGGGGGTTTTTCTATTTTTGCACTATTTTTTCTATTTTTCAAGGTAAATTCCCCGCAAAAACGGCTGCTTGCGTGCGTTTATTTATTGAATAAGGCTTTTGCCCGTCATTTCTTTGGGCTGTTCTACGTTCATGATATCCAACAGAGTGGGGGCAAGGTCGGCTAAAACACCGTCTTGGCGGAGCGTTGCGTTTTTGTGTGCTTCGGATACCAAAATAACAGGAACGGGGAAGGTGGTGTGCTGCGTGAACGCCGTTTCGCCGTCCGCTGCGATCATTTGGTCTGCGTTGCCGTGGTCGGCGGTTACGATTGCCGCGCCGCCCATTGCCAAAATTTTATCCGTTACTTTCTTCACGCATTCGTCCACGGTATGAACGGCTTTTACCGCCGCGTCCATAACGCCCGTATGACCAACCATGTCGCAGTTTGCAAAGTTGAGGATTACCACGTCGTAAATGCCCTTGTCCAACTCTTCTAATACCTTTTCGGTAACGGGGTACGCGCTCATTTCAGGCTGCATATCGTAGGTGGCTACCTTGGGGGAGGGGATCACGATACGCGTTTCTCCCTCGACGGGAGCTTCTAATTTTGCATTGAAGAAGAAGGTTACGTGCGCGTATTTTTCCGTTTCCGCAATGTGCAGCTGCTTCATTCCCAAAGAGGCGATATATTGCGGCAGAGTGTTGGTAATCTCATCGGGCGGGAACGCCACGCCTACGTTTTCAAAGGAAGAATCGTACACCGCAAAGCCAACGTAGCAGGGAGCAAGGAAGCCTGTTTTTCTTTCAAAACCGAGCGTTGCACCCGTTTTGCTATCCACGTAGGGGAAGCTTTCTTGCGAGAACATTCTGGAAATTTGACGGGCTCTGTCGGGGCGGAAGTTGATGCAAATAATGCTGTCGCCTTTGCCGATTAACGCCACGGGTTTGCCGTTTTCCGTTAAGTTGGTGGGCAGAATAAATTCGTCCGTTACTCCGTTTGCATACGAAGCGTTCGCCGCTGCTTCCGCGCTGCCCTCAAACTGTACGCCCGTGCCCATGGTGAGCATATCGTACGCCTTTTCTTCTCTATCCCAGTTGTTGTCTCTGTCCATGGCGTAATATCTGCCCGAAACGGACGCGATTTTACCAAAGGACAGCTCGTCCATTTTGTCTTGTAACTCTTTCAAAAATTGTGCACCGGAGGTGGGAGCAACGTCGCGGCCGTCAGTAAACGCGTGCACGTAAACGTTGTCAAGACCTTCGCGCTTCGCCATTTCTATAAGTGCGTATAAGTGCTCCGTATGGCTGTGCACGCCGCCTGTCGAAACCAAACCGAACAGGTGCAGCTTCTTGCCGTTTTCCTTTGCCGTGCGCATAGCTTTTAACAGCTCTGCGTTGTCAAAGAATGCGCCGTTGCGGATATCCTTCGTGATTTTCGTAAGGTCTTGATAGACGATACGGCCTGCGCCGATATTGAGGTGTCCTACCTCGCTGTTGCCCATTTGACCGTCGGGCAAGCCTACCGCCATGCCGCTTGCGCCAAGCTGAGCGGAGGGGTATTTGTTTTTCAATTCATTGACGTATTTGCTGCCGTCCGCGCAAATGGCGTTGCCGTTGCAGTCGGGGTTAAGCCCATAGCCGTCCATGATAATAAGTGCGTAGGGAGTGCGCATAATAAATCTCCTTTTTTATTCAAAATGGTGGGGCAAGGATACGTTCATCGCATACCTGCCCCCGTATTTTTGTGTTTTTTGATAATTATTTGTCGTAGTTTACGATGGTAGCGAAGTCGTTCGCTTTCAAGGACGCGCCGCCGATAAGACCGCCGTCGATTTCTTCCATAGCCATCAATTCTTTGCAGTTGCCAGCGTTCATGCTGCCGCCGTATTGAATGCGCAATTTTGCCGCGCAGTTGGGGCAGAACATTTCGCCTACTGTCTTACGAATAAACGCGATGGTTTCGTTCGCTTGCGCAGCCGTAGCCGTTTTGCCCGTGCCGATTGCCCAAACGGGTTCGTATGCGATAACGATTTTCGTAATATCCTCGATGTCCTTCAAACCTTCTTTGATTTGCGTTGCAAGCACTTCTTCCGTCTTGCCTGTTTCTCTTTCTTCCAAGGACTCGCCGATGCAAACGATAGGGGTAAGACCCGCTTTGAGTGCGGTAAGCGTACGCTTGTTTACCGTTTCGTCCGTTTCAGCGAAATATTGACGGCGTTCGCTATGACCGATGATAACGTATTCTACGCCGTATTCAAGCAGCATTGCTGCGGAGATTTCGCCCGTGTATGCGCCTTTTTCTGCAAAGTGTACGTTTTCCGCACCGAGCTTGATGTTCGTGCCTTTCAATGCCTCGCTCACTGCGGGGATATCGATAGCGGGAACGCATACCACTACGTCGCAAGTAGCGTCCTTTACGAGGGGAGCGATTGCGTTTACCAAAGCAACGCCTTCGCTTGCCGTGTTGTTCATTTTCCAGTTTCCTGCAATAATAGCTTTTCTCATGATATTTTTCTCCTGAATAAATAGTGTATTTTATCTTTGTATTATTCTTTTTATAAAAATGTCATACAGAATGCAAGGGCGGTTGGTTGCCGCCCTCACAAGGTATGATACGTTTTTATTTATCGTTCAAGCAAGCGATACCGGGAAGTACTTTGCCTTCAAACAGTTCAAGGGAAGCGCCGCCACCCGTGGAGATGTGCGTCATCTTATCCGCAAAGCCGAGTACCTGTACAGCCGCCGCGCTGTCGCCGCCGCCGATAATGGTGGTCGCCTTGCCGTATGCGTTTGCAAGAGACTGTGCAACGGCTTTCGTGCCTTCCGCCAAAATGGGGTTTTCAAACACGCCCATAGGTCCGTTCCAGATAACCGATTTTGCGTTTGCAACTACTTCTGCGAACATTTTCTTGGTTTCAGGACCGATATCCAAGCCCATCATATCGTCGGGGATAGCGTCGGAAGCAAACACCGCCGTTTCGATAGGAGCGTCGATAGGGTTGGGGAACTGCTTCGCCGCAACGGTATCTACGGGCAACACCAATTTCTTGCCCAATTCTTTTGCTTTTGCGAGCATTTCCTTGCAATATTCGATTTTTTCGTCATCGACAAGGGAAGTACCGATTTTGCCGCCCTGCGCCTTGATAAAGGTGTAAGCCATACCGCCACCGATAACCAGCGTGTCGCATTTTTCAAGCAGGTTGGAAATAACGTTCAGCTTGTCCGCAACCTTTGCGCCGCCGAGGATAGCAACGAAAGGACGTTGCGGGTTTTCCAACGTGTCTGCCATAACGGAAAGCTCTTTTTCGATAAGGAATCCGCAAGCCGCCGTCTTTACAAGACCTTCTTCCACGATACCCGCAGTAGAAGCGTGCGAACGGTGCGCCGTACCGAATGCGTCGTTCACGTACACTTCGCAGTAGCTTGCAAGCGCTTGCATAAATTCGGGGAATTTCTTTTCTTCGCCCTTATGGAAACGAAGGTTTTCCAAAAGTACGCATTCGCCCTCTTTGCAAGCGGCAACCTTTGCTTTTGCATCGTCGCCGATTACGTCGGAAGCAAACGCCACCTTGCCGTCAAGCAATTCGTTTAAGCGAGCCGCAACGGGAGCAAGCGTAAGCTTTTTCACGTCCTTTTTCGCTTTTTCTAAAAATTCAGCCGTAGCGGCAGCCTGTTCCGCTTCGGGCAGAGCCGCAACTTTCGCTTTTTCTTTCTTGTTGAGCTCTAATTTGTCGTCAAACACGTTGTGGGGTTTGCCCATGTGCGAGCAAAGCACAACTTTTGCTCCCTGTTCCATTAAATACTTAATGGTGGGAAGCGCGCCGACGATACGGTTTTCGTCCGTGATAACGCCGTCTTTCATGGGTACGTTGAAGTCGCATCTGACAAGGACTTTTTTGCCCTTTACGTCAATGTCTTTAACGGTTTTTTTGTTCATAGTAAAAATACTCCTTCCTTGTTAAATTTTTTCGTACATATATATAATACCCGTTTTTTTTGCTTTTGTCAACTTTTTGGAAAAATAAACTAAAAAAAGATTTTCAAACCTTGACGAAAAGTTTGTATTATGCTATAATATTTCTTGATAATGGCTTTCAAATAGTTCTCAAAAAATCAAAGGCGGTGTTTGGTATGAGCAGAGCAGACGAAATTTTTGCGCAAAACATGACGGATATTATAGAAAACGGGGCTTGGGATACCCATTTGAACGTTCGCCCCAAGTGGGAGGACGGCACGCCCGCGCACACCGTGAAAAAGTTCGGGGTGGTAAACAGATATAATTTGCAGGAAGAATTTCCCATTTTAACGCTTCGTCGGACGGCGTTCCGTTCTTGCGTGGACGAGCTGCTTTGGATATGGCAAAAAAAGAGCAACAATATTAAAGATTTGCATTCGCATATTTGGGACAGCTGGGCGGACGAAACGGGGAGTATCGGCAAGGCGTACGGCTATCAGTTGGGTGTGAAGCACAAGTACAAAGAGGGCGAGTTTGACCAAGTAGATAGAGTGTTATACGATTTGAAGCACAATCCCGCAAGCCGCCGTATCATGACGAATATTTACAATTTCCAAGACCTCCACGAAATGAATTTGTATCCTTGTGCGTATTCGATGACGTTTAACGTAACGGGGGATACGCTGAACGGGATTTTGAATCAACGTTCTAACGATATGCTTACGGCAAATAATTGGAACGTGGTGCAGTACGCGGTGCTTTTGATTATGCTTGCGCAGGTGTCGGGCTTGAAAGCGGGCGAGCTTGTGCACGTCATCGCCGACGCGCATATTTACGACAGACATATTCCGCTTGTGAAAGAGGTGTTGTCCAAGCCCCGCCACGCCGCTCCCAAGCTTATCGTGGATAAGAGTATCACCAATTTCTACGATTTCACGGTAGATAGCTTCCAGCTTGTGGATTACGAATACGAAACGCTGGATAAGAAAATCCCGGTGGCGATATGATACGCGCGATTGTCCACGCCGATAAAAAATGGGGTATCGGCAAAAACAACGATATGATGTTTTCCTTGCCTAAGGATATGAAATTTTTCCGCGAAACGACCAGCGGTCATACGGTGGTGATGGGCGGGAATACACTGCGCTCTTTGCCCAACGGCAAGCCCTTAAAAAATAGGGTGAATATCGTGATTTCACGGGGGCAGGTATGCGATGAAAGTGAAAATTGCGTTTTGGTGCGGTCGTTTGAGGAACTGAAAAATACGTTAAAAAAACGCTTAGCAGAGGACGCAAACGAGGAGATTTACGTCATGGGCGGCGGCGTGATATACAAGGAGCTTTTGCCCTATTGCGACGAGGCGTTGGTAACCAAGGTAGATGCGGACGGTGGAGCGGATACCTTCTTCCCTAATTTGGATACCGACTCGCGGTTTGTGTGCGTTTACGAAAGCGAGCCGATAGAGGACAACGGCAATATCATTCGGTTTACGACGTATAAAAACGTGGAGAAAATTCCGCTTTAAGCGGGATTTTTTAATGAAATTGGAAAAGGGGCGCGTTTTTCCTTGTCAAGAGAGGAAAAAAGTATTAAAATAGTAGAGTTGATTTGACGATTTTACAGTATTTACAGTAGGAGTGAAAAAAGTGATTAGAAACGATTTAAGAAACGTGGCGATTATCGCGCACGTTGACCACGGTAAAACCACGCTTGTAAACGAAATGTTGGCGCAGGGCGGCGTATTCCGTGAAAACCAGCAGGTGCAGGACAGAGTAATGGATTCGGGCGACCTTGAAAAGGAGCGCGGCATTACCATTTTGGCGAAAAACACGTCTGCGCATTATAAAGGAGTAAAAATCAATATTGTCGATACGCCGGGACACGCCGACTTTTCGGGCGAGGTAGAGCGCGTATTGAAAATGGTAAACGGCGCGCTGATTTTGGTGGACGCGGCGGAAGGACCTTTGCCGCAGACCCGTTTCGTTATGCAAAAGGCGCTTGCTTTGGGGTTGAAAACGATTATCGTAATCAATAAAGTAGACCGTCCTGACGCGCGTATTGCGGAAGTTGTGGAGGAAATGCAGCTTTTGATGATGGATTTGGACGCGACGGACGAACAGTTGGAAAGTCCTATCGTATATTGTTGCGGTAGGCAGGGTACGGCTTCGCTTACGCCCGACAAGCAGGAGGAAAGCCTCAATCCCCTGTTCGATACTATTTTGGAAACCATTCCGCCTATGGAAATGGATACGGAGGGGGCGGGGCAGTTGCTCGTTTCCTGTATCGACTACAACGAATTTGTGGGCAGAATAGGTATCGGCAGAATCGAACGCGGCGTAATCCGCGCCAACGAGCCTGTTTCCGTTTGTAATTTTAACGACCCCAAGGTACGCACCAACTGCCGTATCGTCAATCTGTATCAAATAGAGGGGTTGGAGCGTGTTTCGGTAACGGAAGCGAAAGCGGGGGATATCGTGGTGTTTTCGGGCATCGAGGGCTTGAATATCGGCGATACCGTTTGTGAGGCTGCTTGCGTAGAACCCGTGCAGTTTATAAAAATAGAAGACCCTACCGTGGAAATGACCTTCTCCGTAAACGACAGTCCGTTTGCGGGCAAGGAGGGTAAGTTTGTTACCACTCGTCAGCTCCGCGACAGATTGTATAAAGAATTGCTTCGCGACGTGTCCTTGCGCGTCAGCGATACCGAATTTGCGGACAGCTTCCGTGTGTGCGGACGCGGGGAAATGCACCTTTCGATTTTGATAGAAACGATGAGAAGAGAGGGGTACGAATTTCAGGTTTCCACGCCCAAGGTGCTGTATAAGGAAATAGACGGTGTTCGGCACGAGCCTATCGAGCGTTTCGTGGCGGACGTTCCCGAGGATATGACGGGGCCTGTATTCTCCGCTATGGGTAATCGCAAGGGCAACCTTGTGCAGATGACGGCAATCGGCAACAGAATGCGTTTGGAATTTACCGTTCCGTCCCGCGGACTGTTCGGGTATAAGAGTGCGTTTTTGACGGATACCAAAGGACAGGGTATCATGAATACGATATTCTATTCGTACGAGCCGTACAAAGGGGATATGCAACGCAGAAGCACTGGCTCGCTTGTGGCGCACGAAACGGGCGAAGCGGTGGCATACGGCTTGTTTAACGCGCAGGGCAGAGGTACGCTGTTCGTTACGCCGGGTACGCCCGTGTATCAGGGTATGGTCGTGGGATATACCAACCTTGCCGACGATATCAACGTAAACGTTTGCAAAACCAAGCACCTTACCAACACCCGTTCTTCGTCCAGCGATGACGCGTTGACCCTCATTCCCGTTAGCAAAATGAGTTTGGAAGAATGCTTGGAGTTTATCGCCGACGACGAATTGTTGGAGGTTACGCCCAAATCCTTGCGTATCAGAAAGCGCATTTTGGATAGTGAGCTGCGTGCCAAGGCAAGAGCGAAAGAGAAAAAGCAGTAATTTTTGTCTTTGGGTAGCCAATGCAATAAGGAAAATTGCGCAAGCGCGGAAAAGAGCGTTTGCGTTTTCCTTTACGCGCGTGCGCGCGTGTGCGCACGCGTATATATAATATAGAAGTAAGCGAGTGCAACGGAAGCGTAGGACAGGTTGTCAAGTGCAGAAAAAGGGGGATTGCGAGTATATATTCTCTCAAAAAGGGGCATAAAAGAGGGGAGATATTCATAAAAAGGGCAAAATATTCCCGTTTTCGAAAAATTTTCAAAAAAATATAAAAAATTTTCGTTCAAACGCTTGACAGGGGGTTGTAAATTTGGTATTATAGTTAGGCTGTGTAAAAGCGCGTTGTATGGGTTGATGCGGGAAGTTACTGCAAATTTAAGGCAAAAGCCGCCTTAACAGATAATTTCCGTTGACAAAAGTGGGACTTGATTCCTGCGACTAACCGAGGCTTTGCTTAAAAACGCTCGGGACAAAAACGAGAGTTTTTAATTTTGCGGAATACCTCGATACACACGGGCGGGTTGACATAGCAAATAAAAAGTTAGTATAAAAGGTAAAAGGAGTAACAACAATGGCAGTACAGAAAATCAGAATTAAGTTGGCGGCGTACGATCACGAGCTTGTAGATGAAGCGGCAAGCCGTATCGTAGAAACGATGAAAAAGAGCGGAGCAAAAATCTCCGGTCCTATTCCCCTTCCTACGGAAAAGGAAATCGTAACCATTCTTCGTTCGCCCCACAAATATAAGGATTCCCGCGAACAGTTCGAAATGAGAACGTACAAGAGAATCATCGATATCTATTCTCCCAACGCGAAGCTTTTGGATTCCATTCACCTGCCCGCAGGCGTGGATATCAAAATCAAGCTTTGATAGGGAACAAAACAAATCAGCCGAGAAATACTTTCAAAGGTATTCGAGATAAAAAAATTTTAAGGAGTGAACTTTATCAATGAATAAAGCAATCATCGGACGCAAAGTTGGTATGACCCAACTGTTTGCACAAGACGGGAAAATGATTCCCGTAACGGTAGTAGAGGCAGGTCCCTGCCCCGTAGTACAGGTAAAGACGGTAGAAAAAGACGGATATGCGGCTTTGAAGCTTGGCTTTATCGAAACAAGCGAAAAGGCGCTTACGAAGCCTGAACTCGGTCAGTACAAGAAAGCGGGCGTTAAACCCCACAAAGTGCTGAAAGAAATCAGAGTGGCTAACGCGGAAACGTTTGAAGTTGGCGCAGAGCTGAAAGCAGACGTGTTTGCGGCAGGCGACAAGGTTGACGTGTCGGGCGTAACGAAGGGTCACGGTTTCACGGGTGTTATCAAGCGTTGGAATCAACAGAGATTGAAGATGACGCACGGTACGGGCCCTGTTCACAGAGAGCCGGGTTCTATGGGTTCTATCAGCTCTCCTTCGAGAGTGTTCAAGAACAAGCACCTTGCAGGTCAGTACGGTGTGGAGAACGTTACCATTCAAAACCTTGAAGTGGTGAAAGTAGACGTAAGCAGAAACGCAATCCTCATCAAGGGCGCGATTCCCGGACCTAAGGGGAGCATCGTTACCATTTCGGATAGCGTGAAGAGCAAATAGGGAGAGTGAAGACAAATGGCGGCTATTAAAGTATTGAATATGAGCGGCGCAGAAGTCGGCGAAATCGAATTGAACGATAACGTTTTCGGCGTCGAATATAAAGAATCTCTGATTCATCAAGCAGTCGTAACCCGTCTTGCAAATGAAAGACAGGGTACAAAATCCACCCTCACGAGAACGGAAGTTAGGGGCGGCGGTTTCAAACCTTGGGGACAAAAAGGTACGGGTCGTGCCCGTCAAGGTTCTATCCGCGCACCGCAGTGGATTAAGGGCGGCGTTGTGTTCGCACCTAAATCTCGCGACTTCTCGAAGAAGATGAACGACAAGGCAAAGAAAGCTGCGCTTTACTCCGCACTTTCCAAGAAGGTTGCCGACGGCGAATTCATCGTTATCGACGAATTGAAAGTTTCCGCTCCCAAGACGAAAGAAATGGCGGCGTTCGCAAAGGCGCTTGGCTTGAACAAAACCGCGCTTGTGGTAATGGATAACGACGACGTAAACGTAATCCGCGCGGCTGCAAACCTTCCCAAGCTTGCTACGTTGCCTTTGGCACAGCTCAGCACGTATGAAGTTGTAGCAAACAACAAGGTTGTTATGACGAAAGCGGCTGTGGAGAAAATGCAGGAGGTGAACGCATAATGTTTGCTGAAGATATTATTTTGAAACCCGTCCTTACCGAAAAGGGCTACGACGGAATCGCGGATAAGAAATATACGTTCTACGTAAAGAAAGACGCGAACAAGATTGAAATCAAGTTGGCAGTAGAAAAGCTGTTCGGCGTACAGGTTGCAAAGGTGAACACCGTTACCTGCAAGGGCAAGCTTAAAAGAATGGGACGGCACGAAGGATACACGCCCGATCGTAAAAAAGCGATCGTTACCTTGAAAGAGGATAGCAAGGCGATTGAATTCTTCGAATCGTTGACCTAATCAGGAGGAGACAAGAAAATGGCTATTAAATCATATAAACCCACGTCGGCTGGACGCCGTTTCGTAACCGTCCTGACCAACGACGATTTGACGGCTGGTGCTAAGCCCGAAAAATCGCTGATGCACGACCAACGCCACAGCGGCGGCCGTAACAATGCGGGCAGAATCACGACGCGCCACATCGGCGGCGGTAACCGCAGAAAATATCGTATCATCGATTTCAAAAGACAAAAAGACGACATTCCCGCAACCGTACAAAGCATACAGTACGACCCCAACAGAAGCGCGCACATCGCACTTTTGGTTTATGCGGACGGCGTAAAGGCGTACATTCTTGCGCCCGTAGGCTTGAACGTAGGGGATAAGGTTATGAGCGGTGTAAACGCGGATATCAAGGTAGGTAACGCATTGCCCCTTGAAAACATTCCCGTAGGTACGATGGTACACAACATCGAGCTCACGCCCGGTAAAGGCGGACAAATCGCGAGAAGCGCAGGTATTTCCGCGCAGATTATGGCAGTGGAAGGCAAGTATGCAACGCTCCGTATGCCCAGCGGCGAAATGAGATACGTATTGCTCAAATGCCGTGCGACAATCGGTCAGGTTGGCAACGTTGACCACGAGCTTGTATCGCTTGGTAAAGCAGGTAAGGCAAGATACCTCGGTTTAAGACCGGAAGTAAGAGGTTCGGTAATGAACCCTGTTGACCACCCTCACGGCGGTGGTGAAGGTAAATCGCCTATCGGTCATGCAGGCCCGTTGACGCCTTGGGGTAAACCCGCGTTGGGCTACAAGACGAGAAAGAAGAAGAATGCAACCAACAAGTTCATTCTTAAGAGAATTAACTAATCGGAGGATTTGAAGAAATGTCAAGAAGCGTAAAGAAAGGACCTTACGTCGAAGCGAAGCTTTTGAGCAGAATTCAGGCTATGAACGAATCGAACGAAAAGAAGGTTATCAAAACTTGGTCGAGAGCATCTACGATTTTCCCCGATTTCGTTGGTCATACGATTGCAATGTACGACGGCAGAAAGCACGTACCTGTATATGTAACGGAAGACATGATCGGTTGCAAGCTCGGTGAGTTTGCACCCACGAGAACGTTCCACGGTCATACCGCGAAAACGACGACGCCCGGTAGATAATAAGGAGAAAAGATAATGGCAACGAATATGAAGAAAAAAACGGAAAGGGTTGCAGCAAACAGAGAAAAGCGCCCTTACGCAGTCGCTAAATATATCAGAGTTTCCCCTTACAAGGTAAGAACGGTACTTGCGTTGATTCGTGGGAAGAGCTATAGAGAAGCGAAAGCGATTTTGGATTACAGTGTAAACGGCAGCGCGCTTGCGGTTAAGAAAGTTCTTATGTCCGCGGCGGCAAATGCAGAACATAACATGGGTATGGACAGAAACGACTTGTTCGTAGCGGAATGCTTCGCAGACGGCGGTCAGATGTTGAAGAGAATGCAACCCGTATCGAAAGGTAGAGGTCATGCAATCTTGAAGAGAACTAGCCATATCACGGTTATTTTGGACGTTAAGAAATTGGAAGGAGAAGTATAACAATGGGACAAAAAGTTAATCCTCACGGTTTGAGAGTCGGCGTTATCAACGGTTGGAATACCACGTGGTATGCAGATAAGAAAGAATTCTCCAAATTCCTGAAAGAAGACAACGTTATCCGCACGTTCTTGAAAAAGAAATATTATGCGGCGGCAGTAAGCAAGATTTTGATTGAAAGAGCGGCTACGAGATTGGTTGTAACCATCTATACGGCACGTCCCGGCGTTATCATCGGTAAGGGCGGCAGCGAAGTAGAAGTAATCAAAAAAGACCTTGCGAAACTTACGGGCGGTAAGTCGGTAAGCATCAACATCACGGAAGTTAGAAAGCCCGATTGCGACGCGCAGTTGGTTGCGGAAGGCGTAGCGGCTCAGCTTGAAAAGCGTATGTCTTTCAGACGTTGCATGAAGCAAGCGATCGGCCGTTCGATGAGAGCGGG
>JAZOPT010000029.1:0-9453 GCA_045655725.1 Candidatus Scatosoma sp. | reverse complement strand
AAACGGCGTGGTAAAAAATCATTTACCGAAAGGATTGAGAAAGAACTGAAAGAAAAAAGCGGGCGTAGTCGCCCGTTTTTTGCTTGGAGGCAAGGGGAGCGTTTTCGCTCTTTGAGCGATTGTACGGCAAAGCCGTATAGGCGCAACCTGTCGGTTGCTTTCCTGTGTCCGTTACCGCCTAACGGCGGCTCTTGACAGAGGGTCGTAAAGGCTCTGCCTTTACAATCCGCAAGGGGCAACGCCCCTTGACCCTTGATATAGAGACAGACACAGAGAAAGACACAAAAAAACACGGCAATCGCCGTGTTTTTCGTTTGGTTATTTTTGCAAACGATTAATCGTTATACGGGCTGGTTTCGTCCGTCTTTTCCGTTTCGCTTGCCGCTTTCTTCGCGGACTTTTCTGCTTTTTCTTTCTTTACTTTCACTTTCGCCACGCGCGTTTTGCGTTTCTTCCCGCCAAGTGCTTTACGGAAGATGATAAGCAGAATTACAAGCAACAGCACCGCCGCTGTCGAAATGGAGCTGATAAGAAGCCATACGTTGATATCGCTCTCCGTTTCCGTTTCTTCCTCTTCCGTTTCCTTTTCTTCCGTTTCTTCTACGTCTGCGGTTACCGTTCTGTCCGCCACAGCGTAGTCGGCATACACTTCGTAAACGTTGTCCTTATTATAATAGAGGAAGGCAATGCTTTCTGCATAGTTGGAGGAAGCGGGGTCGAAATCGTCATAAGAATTGCCAACGCCGTTTTCGTCTGCCGTTTCATCATAGCGCAAGAATTTCGCACTGTCATAGAAGGAGAACGCACCCTTGAAGTAACGGCCGAAATCTTCGTTTTCGCCTGCGTTATCAATGATTTCCGCTCTGTCCTCCGAATAGGAAGCAAACGTTTCTGCCGTCAACGCCGCAGGCGTACGCAAATCCACGATAACCGTAGAGGTTGCCGCGCTCTTGGTTACGCCGTCGCGCGTACCCGTCCATACCTCCAAACGGTAGTTTTTACCGCTGTCGCCGGGGTGCAGATAGAAGGTTACCGTTGCCCATTCGCCGTTGGTGTTGCCCACCTCTACGTGCATGGTGTCGCCCGTATAGCCTTGCGCGCGAGCCTCTAATTTCTCTACCGAAGCCAAATCCAATACCTGCACGGTTTTTGCGCTGTCGGCGTAGTATTTGCCGTCTTTATAATAGTACGCGATACCGTCGTTACCGTCGTTTCTCCACTTGGAGGTGTAGTCGTACGAAACGCCGCCTTTTGCCACGATAAGGTTGTCGTTTGCGTCCTTATCGTATGCTTGCAGGTTGGCATAGTACGCGTCCTTGTTTTCCACCTCGTCCGCATAACGCCACGTGGGGTTGAGCTGATACAAGCCGTTCGATTGCAGCTTAAACGCTACGTCCTTTTTCTTATTGAACGCGCTGTCCGCAGGGTCGGCAGAGCAAACGTTGCCGTCCGCGTCGTACCAATACGTGCGTTTGGTGTTCATTTGCATAACGCCCTTGGCTTCGTCGTTCGTGTCGATGAGATAGAAGTTGGCTTTCGCGTCTCCGATAACCTTTACACGGTAGGAAAGAACGGTGTAGTCGGTGATATTCGTGTCCGTGCCGATGAAGCCGTAAGCCGTCGCTTCCGCCGTGTGGATAACCAACGGTTTATCCGACGAATATCCGGGCAACGAGGTATCGCCGCCGAAGATGGAAGCCCATTTGTCTTCGATATCCGCCGTCGCGTCATAGCCCTGTACGTTCGCGCCGAGCGCGTCTAAAATGGCTGTGTATTTCTCGTTTACAGCGTCGTTGTCGTCCTCGTCGATAAGCTCTTCCTTGCTCAACAGACCCGCCGTTGCCAACGTGTTGATATCATAGTTGGTGCTTGCCTTGATATACGCGCTGTCAGGAGTAACGCCCTTGTAGTTTTTCAAATCGGCGTAGCCGTCCTTGATAGAACGGGTAGAGCCTGTGGAAACGCTGTCAAAGCCCTGATCGCCCGTGCCTTCCTCTTCGGAGGGGTCGAGATTGGCGATAAGGGAGTACGTGCCGCTTGCCGCGTATGCAAACTGTTCTTCCGTAATGGTGCTAGTGCTCCATTGCGTACCAGCGAAAGCCGCAAAGCCCGGTTGATAGGAGCTTGCCGTGCTTTCGGTAATCGTCGTAGGTCCAAACGTCAATTCCAGCGTGTAGTCCTGCTGGGTATCCGTTTCGTTGGACAGGAATACGAAGCATTGCTGCCAGCCGTCGTAATAGTCCTCGTCGTCGCCGATTTTTACGCCGTCAAGCGTAGCCGTACTGAACGCGGCAACAGAGGAAACCACCTCGCCTTTTTCGTCCTTAACCGTAATACCTGCGCCCGTGAAGCCCGTCATGTTGGACGTCTTGGCGAAGAAGGAGATGATACGGTAGGATTCCGCGGGAAGGGGAATGCCGTCGAACGTTGCCGTATAAGAAGCACCGCTTGCCGAAAGCAGCATCAAAATTTGATTGTCTTTTAAGAAATCGGTATCCTTGAAATAGTTGTCGTAAACCGTTTGCAGATATTCGTTGTCGCTACCGTTCATTGCGGCTACGTTATCATATACTTTCGTGATATCTTCGTCGGGATTAAAGCCCAAGCCCTCCCACGTCTTTACGCCGTTTTCTAAGGGCTTTTTCTCGGTGGAGAGTACGGAAGTGTAGGATTTCGCTTCGGGCGAATCCACTTCCTCGCGCGTGTCGCTGAACGAAAGGGTTGCAAGGTCGTACGCGTTATGGATATCCGACATGGTTACGCCGTCGGACAAATCGAGCGCAAACTGCTTTTTGTCGACGGAAGCCGCATTGACTACCTTCTTATCCGCTTTATCGCTGATTTTTACCGAAGCATAGCCGTCGGGAATGGTTTCGTTAGTCGTTTCAATCGTCTCGCAGGTAATGTCGTCGAAGAACGCATACCCGTTTACCCATTCAAAGCGGTCGGTTTTGCTGCCTTGACCAAGACCCAAAACAAGGGTGAACGTGGAATCTGCATACGAAGAGCCCTTCACGATAAATTCGTATTGTGCCCAGCCTGCGGAAAGGGAATCCTCGTCCATGTTTTCGGTGTTGATATTTTTTACTTCCAGAGGGTCGAGCGAGGTGCTGCCGAGGGAGTTGGTGATACGGATATAAGCACCGCTATCCACCGCCGACTGCGTACCGCCGCTTGTCGTCGCCGTTTGCAGGTTGGACGTTTTTACCCAAACGGAAAGCTTCGCGCTCGTGCCAGCCTTTACCGTAACGGTAGAGGAGGAGGTGTATTTTTGCGCCGTACCAAACGTTTCATAGTTGGTAGTGGAATATTCGTTATGAATCATCAAAACGTTGGTATCGTCCTTATGGTCGGCATAGCCCTTGTCGCCCTCTTTCCAGTGCGTACCGGGGTTGGCAACCGCTTTGTAGCTGTCCTCGCCGTCCTTTACAAGGGGTAAATCGTCCTTGTCGATATTGAACGCTTCGTAAAATTCGAGGTCTTCCAATTCGCCCTCGTTGTCGTCGTTATCCTCCCAAGCCTCGTAAAATTCCAGCTTGTCCTTTGCCGTCATGGAATCCCAATTCGCCTTTGCCTGTGCTTCCGTCAGCTCGCTTGCCGTCAAATCGGTAAGCCCAGAGGTAGTGAGGTTGTCCCAAGCGTCCTTTGCCGTATCGATGATACCGCTTGCCGCCGTGGACGTTTGCGCGGAAGTACCCGAAACGGAGTCGGTTGCGCGCGACCAGCCGTTTACCGACGTACCGATAAGATTTTTACCTTCGTTGTCGTCAAACGTTTCAAAGCCTGCGTTGGTAATGACGTAATCGTCCTTTACCGTTGCTTCCGTTTCCGTCTCCGCAGAGGAAGAGGAGGATTCCGAGGACGACGTTTCCTCGTCCGCACAAGAAGCGAACGCCGCGCCTGCCGTGGAAAGCATCGTCAAGGATAAGAAGAGTGCAAGAAGTTTCTTGCGCCGTGCGTTATTTGTTCTCATATAACCACCTTTTTTGGTTTTGATTGTTTTTTGCGTTTGCTTGGTTTTTCCCGTCCGCTTGCGTTTGTTCCCCCGTAGGGGGACTTTTTTTCGGGCTGAGAAAACACCACGCTATACTATTTTAATACAAAATCGATTTATTGGCAAGCGTTTACGCTGTTAATTGAAAGAAAAAGTTTGATAAAAAGTAAAAAATTACGCAAAATAAAGAGGAAAAGTTTTGCAATTTTCCTTGTTTTGGAAAAAAGCATGGAAAAAGGAGGCGGTTTTGAGTAAAACGGACGAAAATAACGCTTATGCAAGTGGGGCTTCGCTCGCTTGGAAACGAATGGTGTGCGGCGTTGCCGTAGGGAGCGCAAACAGCTTGTTTGGCGGGGGCGGCGGAATGCTTGCCGTTCCGCTTTTGCAAAGCTTGGGGTATAAGGAAAAACAGGCGCACGCCACCGCAATTTTGGTGATTTTGCCCGTGTCGCTGTTCTCCTTTTTGCTGTATTATTTCCGCGGTTTATACGACTTTTCCGTGCTTATCCCCACGGCGATAGGCGTTACCGCGGGCGGGTATTTGGGTTCGGTGCTGTTACAGCGTTTGCCTGTGAAAACAGTGGCGTTGGTATTTGCCTTTTTACAGCTTGCCGCGGGCGTGTTTTTGTTTTTCTTTTAAGATTTTCAGAGAGGGAGAGAAAAAATGTCCTTTTATTTGTATTTGCTATTGGGATTTTTGGGCGGGATTCCCGCCGGAATGGGCATGGGAGGCGGAACGGTTACCATTCCGCTGTTGGTGCTTGTGGGCGGCGTAGAACAGAAAATAGCGCAATGCGCCAACCTGTTTGCCTTTCTGCCCATGAGCGGTTTTGCATTGAAAACGCACGCGGAAAACGGTCTTTTGAAAGCGCAAGGGAGCTTGTGGATTATCATTCCCGCGTTGCTTTTGTCCGTTTTGGGGGTTATGCTTGCCGCCTATCTGCCCTCCGAAATGTTGCGTAAGGCGTTCGGAGCGTTTTTGGCGGGCTTGTCCGCATTTGGGTTTTATAATGCGTTAAAAGAGAAGAAAGAGTGATAACGGCAGTGAGATTGCCTGACGGCAGTGGAGGGGGAAACACCCCTCCTTTTTATTTTAGTGGATTTCTTATGTATAAAATTGCACAAAAAAACGGGCGGAAATTATCGAAAATGAAAAAAATTTGCAAAATGACAAAAAATTTTCAAAAAGGGTATTTACAAATCGGGTTTTGTATGGTAAACTATGGGAAAAATTAAAATGGGGGCAGAGGGTAGGAAGCAAAGGAAAATGTGAAAAAGGAACAAAAATTCCCTTGTTTGTGAAAAATGCGCCGAAAGTAACAAAAATAAGAAAATCAAGCAATCATACGGCGGGGCGAGCAGGGCTTGCTTCGCTTTGGAAATGAACGGTTGAAATAAGTGAGAGGTAGTGAAAAAAGTGGAAAAAATTGGTATTATCGATCTTGGGTCTAATACGGCAAGACTGGTCATCGTGGATCTGTTCGCAGACGGACATTACATGGTGGTGGACGAATTAAAGGAAAGCGTGCGCTTGGGACAGGATATGGACCGCGACGGCTTTTTGAAGCCGCAGCGTATCGCGGAGACAATCCGCACGCTGAAAATGTTTAAGCGGCTTTGCGACGCAAGCGGCGTAGAGCGTATCATCGCCGTAGGTACGGCGGCGGTACGGCGCGCGAAAAATCAGCGTTCGTTTTTGGACGAAATTCAGGTTTCGTGCAACATAACCATTCGGGTTTTATCCGAAGAGGAAGAAGCGGTGCTTGTGTATCGCGGCGTCATCAATTCCATGGATATCCCCAAGGGCTTGATTTTGGAAATCGGCGGCGGCAGCACCAAAATTATTTACTATAACAGAAGAAATTTACTTAACTTTGCGTCTTTGCCTTTCGGCGCGGTAACGCTTACCGACCTGTTTGCCAACGATGCTACGCCCGAAGAAGCGGCGGCGCATATCGAAGAGTTCTTCACCGAACAGTTAAAAACGTTGCCTTGGCTTTCGGAAATAGATCCCGAAGCGCAAATGATCGGCGTAGGCGGGTCGTTTAGAAATCTGTTCAAGATTACCAAATTGGTACGCAAGTACCCTATGGAAATGCCCCACAATTACCGCATGGCGGCGGAAGATTTCGGCAGTATTTACGATATGCTCAAAGCGTTGGACGTGGACAAGCGTAAGAAGATAAAGGGTCTTTCTCCCTCTCGCGCGGATATCATTCCTGCGGCAATGGCAATCGTGAAATCGTTTATTTCCTATATGAATATCGATACCTTTGCTATCGGCGGCTGCGGATTGAGAGAGGGGCTTATGGTAAATCAGGCTCTGCCTATCACGACGGAAAAGCCCATCTCCGATGTACTTTCGTACAGCTTGGAAAGATTGGTGCGGTATGCGGGCTGCGACACCAAGCACGTAGAACACGTTATGCAGCTTTCCGTACAGCTCTTTAAGCAACTTCGCGTGCTGCATAAGTTCTCCCGTCAATACTTAAAGATTTTGAAAATTGCGGCGAGTCTGCACGACATCGGCGAAAGAACGCGTTATTATAATCACGCAAAGCACAGCTGGTATGCGATTTTGAACTCCACTATCTACGGCGCAACGCACAGAGAGATTGTGTTGGCGGCGTTTGTGGCGGGCTGTCATAACCGCGAGGACGTTCCGCTTGCCGAATGGCAAAAATACAAAGACCTCGTTTGGGAAGAGGATTTGGACGCGGTAAAGAAATTGGGCGTTTTGCTCCGTATCGCGGAGAGCTTGGACAGATCCCATTGCGGTATGGTAACGGGCTTGAACTGCGACGTTTTGGGCGATTCCGTTATCATGAAAACGGAAGTGGCGGGCGACGCTGCGCTGGAAATTCGCGACGCGTCTGCGGCTAACCCCGAATTTAAGCGGGCGTTCCGTAAAAATTTGGAGATTTTGTAAAGGGAACAAAAACCGCTCTTTGCCGCGCGGATTGCGGGGAAGAGCGGTTTGTTTTTCACGGTGTGTTTTTCGTTTGCCTTGGGGTGATTTTGCTCGGGCGTAAGCGGCAGAAAGGACGTAGAATTATGGAATGGATATTGGCAAGCAAATCGCCGCGCCGTAAAGAGCTGTTGTCGCAGCTTTTAACAGGCGGCTTCGAGATTATCCCCGCTGTGGGCGAGGAGGTGGCAGACGGCGCAAAGTCGTGTGCGGAGCTAGTGCAGGCGTTGGCGGCAGGCAAGGCGCGGGAGGTGGCTTCGTTGCCGCAGTCGGCGGGCAAGGCGGTGTTGGGTTCGGATACCGTGGTGGTATTGGACGGCGAAGTGCTGGGCAAGCCCAAGGACGAAGCGGACGCAAAGCGTATGCTGCGTGCGTTAAGCGGTCGGGTGCACGAGGTGCATACGGGCGTGTGCATTTCCGTCCCCGTAGGGGAGCAAAGACAGGAGCTGATTGACTCCGATTGTACAAAAGTGGAATTTGAACGCTTAACGGAGCGTGCGATAGACGCGTACGTGGCGACGGGGTCGCCCATGGACAAGGCGGGCGCGTACGGGATTCAGGACGGCGGTTTGGTGAAACGGATAGACGGCAGTTTTACGGGCGTGGTGGGTTTACCCGTGGAGCTTTGCGAAAAAATGATTAAAAAAGCGGAAAGTATCGCGCGAAAATGATTGCATACATGGTCGGCTATTTTTAGAAAACGGCTGGGGCAGGTATGCGATGAAAAGAGCGTAAAAACAAGGAGGAAAGGGGTATGTGGAAGCTGGCAATCGATTTGGGGTCGTCCATGACGAAGATATACCGTGCGGATACAAGCAGCGGCGTGGTGCTTGCCGAGCCGTCCTGCGTGGCAGTGGCAGGTGTA
Organism: Candidatus Scatosoma sp.; assembly: GCA_045655725.1. GTDB lineage: Bacteria > Bacillota > Clostridia > Christensenellales > Borkfalkiaceae > Scatosoma. The sequence goes on along the minus strand of JAZOPT010000029.1, from coordinate 1,626 downwards.
GATAGAGAAGTGAAAGCCATCGGCAAGGAGGCGAAAAATCTCATAGGTAAAACCGCGGAATACACCAGCATTATTTATCCCGTATATGAGGGGGAGATAGTGGATATGCGGTTGGCGGCGGCGATGCTGAAAGAGTTTTTCGTGCGCGTGGGCATTAAGCCCGCGGCGTTGCGCCGTGCGCAAATTTTGCTTGGCGTGCCTTGCGGTATCAGCGAACGCTCTTTATCCGATTATAAAATGCTTGCGGAGGAGTGCGGCATGAAGCGGGTTGTGTTTGTGGAACAGCCCTATCTTGCGGCGGTGGGCGCAGGCGCGGTGCTTAGCGAGTCCGACCCTGTTTTTTGTATTGATATCGGCGGTGGGGTAACCAACGTGGCGGTGGTGAGTGCGGACGGGATTATTGCGGGCTTGTCGATGAATATCGGCGGGAACAATATGGACGCCAACATTGTAAATAGAGTGGCGCGGGCAAACGGCTTGCGTATCGGCACTCTGACGGCGGAGAAAATCAAAAACGAGATAGGTTCGCTTTCGCCCGTAGCGCGCGGTGCGATTGTGGCGGAGGGGAGCTCGGTGGATACCTGCCGACCGGCGGCTTCGTCCGTGCAAGCGGCAGATATAACCGATTGCATACGCGTGTACGTAGATAAGATAATGGAATACGCGGGCGCGGTGCTGCGCAAGCTGCCTGCGGAGGTAGCGGCGGCAGTGAATAGGAACGGCGTGTTTTTGTCGGGCGGCGTTGTGAAGATTCCGCATTTGCCGCAATATATAGGAAAGAAGCTGGAAATGCGCTATCACGTCGGCGAAGAGCCTCAATACGTAACGGTATTAGGTGGAGGAAGAGTGGCGAGGGATAAGGATATGCTGACCTTATTTGCCAAAAACGACACGGAGTAAAAACGAAGAATCTGCTACGCAATACTGCGTTGCGGTGCGTTTTCCTTGCTCGTGTACAGACGTACACGTCCCGTCGGAAAGCCGCGCTTTCCTTGAACTGCTGGCATCTTGCTTCGTTTTTCGGGGTAACGAGCTGGTACGGTTACGAACAGCAACTTATCCCATGCAGGAAAGATAGAAAGGTTGGTCAGTGGCGACCCGCCACCGACCCGCCACCGACCCGCCACCACCCCCCAAAATATTTTAAATAATTCTTTGAATCTTTTTTTCAAAAACCCCTTGACAAATGAAAAATTTGTGCTATAATAGAGGTACAAAGAGAAAGGAACAAACAAAAAATGTTTGAAACTTTCAGAAAAGAATGGAGAAACGCCAATGCACAACTAAGGCAAAGCCGATAGGGATCGGCAAAGGGTCGTAGGGATACGACGAAAAAATCTTCGGATAAGGAGGGTACGAAAAGCGATGATTCCTTACCATGGAGGGGCGAAAGCCTAAAACGTAAAATTCTTGTTGAAGGAGGTACGGGAAAAATGATTTTGCATTGCTCGTCGGAAAGGTACTTTAACAAAGAAGAAAAAATAGGAGAATAGTCCAATGAACTATATAATGGAGAAGCGTAAATAACTAAATATCCGTAACGTGTGCGTAGGGCAACCTACAAGGAAATTGAGTTCAAAAAGACACGGATATATCAATAATGCGAACGCTTCCTACAACTGAATA
>JAZOPT010000028.1:0-6031 GCA_045655725.1 Candidatus Scatosoma sp. | reverse complement strand
TATTACGAAGTGACGGGCGAAAAGAAGTACCTTGACGCAGTCGTTCGTTTTATGGACAAAGTGGAAGAATCCGACGTGACCATTATCGGGTGTTCGGGTTGCACGCACGAATTGTTTGACCATTCTTCAGTGATGCAAACGGAATATCACGAAAATATTATGCAGGAAACCTGCGTTACCGTTACTTGGATGCGAGTAAATAGAAGGCTGTTCGAATTGACGGGCGATGCAAAATATATGAACCGCTTTGAAATTTCTGGCTACAACGCTTTATACGGCAGCTTAAACACCGAAATGAACAAGCAAATGAGTATGTTCACCAAAGAATACTTTGAGGGCGGCGTGTTTGAAAGTTACAGTCCTCTGTACATGAACAAAAGAGGCCGTGGGCTTGGTGGGTTCTGTGCCTTTGCAAGCGGCGGATACAACGGTTGTTGTTTGGCGATTGGGGCTTGCGGTATTGCGCTTATGCCGCTTAGCGCAGTGATGCAAAACGAGGAAAAGGTGTTTGTCAATATGCTTTTCGACGGCGAAGTCGTTGTGAAAGATAAAGATGGAAAAGAAGTACGGCTTTGTTTCCAAAGCAACTATCCCGCAAAAGGGCAAGCTAAGATTACTGTGCAAGACGAGTGTGGATTGGCGCTGTATATTAGAAACCCGAAATGGTGCGAAAGCATGACGGTAAACGGCGAAGCTGTCAGTCAAGAATATTATATTTTGGATAAACGCTTTGCTGCGGGTGAAAGTATCGAAGTTTGTATGCAAACGGCTGTAAAAACGCATACGTTAAACGGCAAAGTTGCTTTTACCTACGGGCCTTTAACGCTTGCTACGGATGAGCAAAAGAGCGAAAGAGAGCTTAAAAAACCCGTTGTATTGGAAAATGGGTACGTATGCCAAGAAAAACAGGCGGAAAAGGGCGAAATCATTCGTTTTGAATGTGACCTTGGCGGCGGTGACGTTTTGATTCTTGCCGACTATCAATCCTGCGGTAAAAAATGGCTTTTCGATAAGCCGTACATGACCGTTTGGTTTAACGGTTCAAAGGTGGAGTAAGGTTTAAAAAAGCGTGCGTCAAACGATGGCGCTTGGGCAAAAATAAATTACAAATTTTTAGGGCGCGCCCTAATTGGTTGTACAACAACCAATTAAAAAATATTTTTTAGAAAAAAATTACGTAATCATAAAGAGAAGAGCTCTTTTAAAAAATAGAAAAAAATAATGCAATAAAAAGTTATTGCACGGAGGAATTTATGAAGAAATTTTTAGTTTTTACTCTTGCAGGGATTGCAGCTTTCAGCGCAGTTGGCTGCGGTGGCAGAGGCGGCGAAGAAGCCGACAAATCCAAAACGCAGTTGTACGTAGCGACGTTCGACGGCGGTTTCGGTTCTAGCTGGATGGATGAAATTGAAAAGCGCTTTGAAGCAAAGTATGCCAACGTTTCTTTTGAACCGGGAAAGGTGGGCGTTCAAATTATTGCAAAGCCTGAACGTGAATTGACCAACGAAACTTTGGTTAATAAGATTTCGGGTATGACGCACGAAGTATTTTTCAGTGAAGCTATCAACTATTATGAATTGCAGTCGAGAGGCTTACTCTATGATATTTCGGAAGCAGTGACCAAGCCCATCAATTATGATTTCGTGACGGGTACGGTAAATAGCAGTGACCCTGAAACCAAGAGTATTCAGGAAAAGATGATCAACGGCGTTCATAAAGATTATTTTGGCGCGAACGGACAGTATTACGGGCTTCCTTTCTATGAAGCAACGTATGGTATCATTTACGATATCGACCTTTTCGAAAAGAATAAGTTGTATTTCGCGGAAGACGGCACGAATTTCATTAGAAAGAGCACTGAAAAGCGTTCGAAAGGCCCGGACGGAACGTTCGGTACGAGCGACGACGGTTTGCCCGCGACCTATGAAGATTTCTTCAAGCTTTGCGATTATATGGTAAGCTCGAAAATTACGCCGATTACTTGGACTGGCGTTTCCCCCTACGTAAACGCTTTGGTGGAAAGCTTGCAAGCGGACTATGAAGGCGAAGAACAAATGCGTCTTAATTTCACGGCAAGCGGTACGGCAACCAATATCGTAAAAGAATTCGACGGTGAAACCCCCGTTTTGGAAAGTGTAGAAATCACGCAAGACAATGGTTACGTAACCTGGACTAAGCAAGCCGGCAAATATTACGGCTTGAAGTTTGCGGAAGAACTTTCCAGCAACACCAATTATTACGATATCAGTAAGGTTACGAGCTCCGGTTATATGCAAACGGACGCGCAAAACGCCGTTATTATGGATAAATTCACCCAAAATAAGAAGCCTGTAGCAATGCTTATCGACGGTTCTTGGTGGCTTAACGAAGCGAAGAGCGCGTTTGCGGCAGCGGAACAAAGATTCGGCGTGGAAGCAGGTATGCAAAACAGAAAATTCGGTTTGATGCCACTTCCCAAGGCAACGGAAGCGCAAGTTGGACAAAAGTACAGCGTTATGGAAGTAAACAGCTCTATTTGCTTTGTTCGCGGCAACGTTGACAAGAAAAAGGACGCGTTGATTAAAGAATTTATTCAATTCTGCCACACGGAAGAATCGCTTAGAGAATTCACTTCCATTACGTATACGACCAAGCCTTTCGCTTATGAAATGACGGAAGCTGAAGTAAACGCGATGCCTTATTGGGGACAAGAAATGTATAGATTGCACAATGAAAATGCGTACGTTTCCAGCTATTCTACTTCTGGTATTTATAAAAAGAATGCAAGTAAGTTTACGCAAATTTGGGAAGGTAAGATGTTCGAAAGTCAAATCGGCAACAAAACCTACAATATCGTAACCAACGCAATGATTCCTCTTGGAAATAACGCGACGCTTTCCGCTAAGGAATACTTTGAAGGTTTGGCAGTAGGTATTACGGCTGACGATTGGAAGAATGGGTTTATACCTCAATAAGAATGAAGATTTGGGTGTATGAGAGTTGCCGAAACGGTAACTCTCAAACCCATTAGAGCTTATCCACAAATTAAACAAAAAGAAGGATTAAGATATGGCGAAAAAACATATCCACGATAAGAGAAAAAAGGATTTAATATTTTACGTCGTCATGTTGGCGCTGCCTATGTTGCAGTTTGCGATTTTTTATTTGGGCGTAAACCTCAACTCCATTTTGATGGCGTTCCAAAAGTTCGACGATTCGGCAAAAGAATTCGTATTCTTGGATTTTTCCAATATATTTAAAAATTTTAAAGACGTTTTTCATTCTTTGAAAACGGAAACGGTCTTCCCGTACGCCTTTAAAAACTCGCTTATCTCATATTTTGTGAGTCTTATTGCGGGAACGGGGCTTGCGCTGATTTTCTCGTTCTACATATACAAAAAATTCCCGTTGCACGGATTGGTAAAAGTTGTTTTATTTACGCCGTCGATTATTTCGGGGATGGTTCTCGTTTCGGTATTCGTCGAATTCGTAAACGTGGTTATCCCAGGGATCGCACAGCGTACGACGGGCACGGATATCATTGGTTTCATCACCAACCCGCCTACGGGAAAAACGTTTGGTACAATACTGTTCTATTGTATTTGGATAGGCTTTGGCGGAAGTATTTTGTTATACGTTGGCGCAATGAACAATATAGATGAATCGGTCAGCGAAGCTTGTAAATTGGACGGTGCAAACTTGTTCCAAGAAATGATTCATATTGTACTTCCGCTTATTTATCCCACGTTCGTAACCTTTATGGTCGTTGGGGTAGGGGGTGTATTGACCAACCAACTGGCGCTTTACGCATTCTTTGGCCCTGGCGCGGACGAATCGATACAAACGTTCGGTTACTATTTGTTCAAAACGACCAAAGCGGCAGGGGAAAGCGATTATCCTTTCCTGGCTACGATGGGTATATTGATGACGTTGGTCGTTGCTCCGCTTACATTCTTTGTTAAGTGGTTGCTTGAAAAATTAGGGCCTTCGTTGGAGTGAGGTGAGAGATATGGCTGTAAAACGTAAAAAGAAAACACCTTTGTTTGCAATAATTATTCTCATCGTATTAATCGTATACATGATTTCGCTCATCTTGCCTATGGTTTGGGCGTTGTATACTTCTTTCAAAGATATCGTAGATTTCCAAATCGAAAGTATTTTCCCCGCATTTCCTTTTAAATTCGAGCCTTATATTACGGCATTTGAGAATTTCTCTATGCTTGTAAACGATGGGCAGGGCGGGACGAAACTCGTTACCTTTGAAATCATGATATTGTACTCCCTTGTCTATTCGTTAGGCTGCGCAATTATTCAAACGGCGGTAATCTGCGTGACGGCATACACGACGTCCAGATTCAACTTCAAGTTTGACAAAGTAGTATACAATACGGTTATTATAACCATGATATTGCCTATCGTCGGTAGCTTACCTTCCGAACTTAGAATGGCAAGATTATTCGGTTTGTATAATAAGCTGTATGGTATGTTTATCATGAAGGCGCACTTCCTTGGGATGTACTACTTGGTATTCCATGCTATGTTTAGAGGGATTCCCAAAGATTACGACGAAGCGGCGTATATCGACGGCGCAAACAATTTCGTGGTATTCTTTAAAATTATATTGCCCCTTGCATCGGGGACATTCTTGACGATTGCGCTTATTAACTTTATCGGTTATTGGAACGATTATACCACACCGCTTGTTTATATGCCGGACTATCCTACCATTGCATTGGGTTTGTACGATTTCGTGCAATCCACTGTGCCTGCAAAGGTGGCAAAGCCCGTAAAACTCGCGGCTTGTATGTTGGTATTCCTTCCTAACTTTGCAATTTTCTTGATTTTTAGAAATAAGTTGATTGGCAACATTTCAATGGGCGGTTTGAAGGGCTAATCCCTTAATAAGGAGTAAAATGAAAACAAAAAAGAGAAGTTTATTAGTAGCGTTGACGATGGCTCTTTTGCTTTTCGTGTGTATGACGCTCGGTATATTTATTAGTGACGCACGTGCGCAAGACAACAGTGCGCCAACGCTTGTTGGCGGGGAAATTCAAACAAAGTATATTCTCAATGATTTTATTGAAATTCCCGAGGCGAAAATTGCTTACGGCGGAGACACGAAAGATGCGGAAATTTCCGTAATCACACCCAGCGGCGAGCGTGTTAGAAGTGCCAAAGTGAAACTCACGGAAGGTGGGGAATATAAGGCGGAATTTAAAGCTTTATTCGGCGGAAAAGCAAAGACGATAGAAAAGTCTTTTTCCGTTCAAATTCCGCTTTTCTCGAAGACGTCCGCAAAGACGTTTTGGGAATACGGCGTGGATGATTCCGATTATCAAACGGGCAGAGAAGGCATAAAAGTTCGTTTGGCAAAAGGGGACAGCTTGACCTATAACGACATTATCGACTTGAAAGAGAGTGAAGGTCAAATCATCGACTTCTTCTTATTGCCCCAAGACGGCATAGGGACGAAGGATTTAAAGAAAGTGATTATCACGCTCACGGATTTGTACGATCCCAGCATTCAGTTGACTATTATTATCCAATGCGCGAACGACCACGGCGACGGTTCATACTGGTGGTATGATTGGACGTACGTTTTGGCGGGTGGGCAAAATCAAACGCCTACCGGGGTTGAAGGTAGAGGTTCGAGTAGCGAAAAAATTTGGGTCGGCGGAGACTGGGGTTCGGTTGTTCCCTATTCTTTCTATGGTACGCGTTCGAACGGTGGCGGCGTATCCACGGTCGGTACGGAAAGCCTAAATATTATTTATAACGAAGAAGAAAACGCCGTTTACTTTGGGAATACGGAAATTATCAACTTGGGTGATTTGAAATATTTCGAAGATCCTTGGATGGGTTTCAAGACGGGCGAAGTGAAAATGTCCATCACGGGTGACCACTTCACGCTTGGCGTTGCCAATATGATGATTACGCGAATCGGCGCGAACAATCTTAAAAAAGGATACGTTATAGATAACGCAGCGCCTGATATCACCGTAGATTTTGAAGATTATGACGAAAACAATCTTCCCGCGGCAGGAAAAGGGTG
>JAZOPT010000027.1:0-2797 GCA_045655725.1 Candidatus Scatosoma sp. | reverse complement strand
ACCGCTTGGCCTCCGACTTCCTGCAAGAAGCGAGCCTACCATAACCGCGCTTGCACCTGCCGCCAACGCTTTTACGATATCGCCGCTGTACTTGATACCGCCGTCTGCGATAATGCGCTTGCCAAGCTTGTCAGCCATTTCCGCACAGTCCATAACCGCCGTAAGCTGCGGAACACCGATACCCGCAACCACGCGCGTGGTGCAGATAGATCCGGGACCGATACCCACCTTTACAACGTCCGCACCCGCTTTCAACAACGCTTCCGTTGCCGCCGCCGTCGCTACGTTACCCGCAATCAGGGTAATGTTCGGAAACTTTGCTTTGATTTCCTCCACTTTCTTGATAACGCCCGCCGAATGACCGTGTGCCGTATCAATGGTAATGACGTCTGCGCGTGCTTCCACAAGCGCAGCGATTCTGTCCATGGTATTTGCAGCCGTACCAACCGCCGCACCAACGAGCAGTCTGCCGTTTTCATCGCGAGCGGAATTGGGATACTGAATGGATTTTTCGATATCCTTAATGGTAATAAGTCCTTTCAGGTAACCTTTTTCGTCCACGATAGGCAATTTTTCAATTCTGTTTGCGCCCAAAATCTTCTGAGCCTCGTCCAGCGTCGTGCCAACGGGAGCAGTAACCAGCCCCTCTTTCGTCATGATGTTAGAAATAGGCTGTTCGTAATTGCTTTCAAAGCGCAAATCACGGTTGGTCAAAATACCGACAAGCTTGCCGTCTTTCGTAATAGGCACACCGCTGATACGGTATTTTTCCATTAACGCCATAGCGTCCTTTACAAGATTATCGGGCGCAAGGAAAAAGGGGTCGGTGATAACACCGTGCTCGCTACGCTTTACCTTGTCCACGTGCGAAGCCTGTTCTTCTATCGACATATTTTTATGCACGATACCGATACCGCCCTCACGCGCCATGGCAATCGCCATACGGCTTTCCGTAACCGTGTCCATTGCCGCGCTCATCAAAGGCAGGTTGAGCTTGATTTTATCCGTCAACTGCGTTTTCAAGCTCACTTCGTGCGGCAAAACGTTAGACGCTTGCGGAATCAAAAGCACGTCATCAAAAGTCAATCCTTCTTTTACAATTCTGCTACTCATAGGGGTTTATCTCCTTGTATATAAAAAACTTTAATATCCTGTGTTATGAAAGGCAGGCGCAGCCTCGCTACCAAAAGTGCTATAAAGCTATGCGCTTCTTGCCAGATCCAATATCTCCGAAAAATACGATTGGTCGGCTTCGGAATACGTACTTTGCATGTTTGCCATTCTTTCGCGAATCATCGCCACCGTTTCGCCGTCCTCTTCGCCCAAAGCCGTTACCAAAACGGCAACCACGGCGTTGTTTTTCGGGAAACTTTCGTCCAAGCCGTCAAACGCAGTAAGCACTGCGCCCTCTTTATCGCCCAAACGGTATTTCGCCAAACTCACTTGTGCATAAACGTATTGGTCGTACGTTACGCCCACGCCCTCGGGCAGCTCCTCGTTGTGCTTGGCACAATAAGAATCAAACTCCGCGTCGGAGAGGAACATTTCCCCGCATTCCACGACGCGTTCGTATTCCCCCTCGCTGATAGCGACGTCTGTGGCGAACGCAATATAATACACCTCGTCCGACATATTGTACGCCCGCTTGCCGTTGCGGATACAAGAACGCTCCATACCCAAATTGTACGTTACCTGCATCATCGTCCAAGGGAATAGAAAACAAAGGATAAGAAGCATAAGCGCGAAGAGTGCGGTTATTGCCGCCAAGGTAAACAAAGCGGCGCGCCATATCACTTTATCTACGCGCATATACTTTCCCTCCATTATAATTTCTACTGTATTTATACTATTTTAGCACATTAAAAACAAAAAATCAACTGTATAAAAGAAATTTGTCGGGTATGTTTTCAATCTTTTTTTAATATAATGTACCATGAACGTATCAAAGTCTCATTTTTTCCGTTTTTCACACCCGATAAAACGCCTTTTAAGCGGAGTGGCGGCTCTGCTTTTTCTTGCGGTTTTTTGCCTGCTTTCCGCTTGCTCCAAGCCTCTTGATTATTTCAGTTACGTGTCCGAGCTGCGCCACGATATTTTCCTTGCGGAAACGGACTCCCTTTCCCTGCGCATTTACGGCGTAAAAAAGGAAAGCCCCTACCTTTCGGACGGAATCCCCGACGAGGTTTCTTCGCGAACGGAGATATACCTTGCCGCTCCGTCGGGTAATCAAACGTATTCTATTTCCTTTTCGATAGACGGCGAGTCGCACGGCGGGGAAATGTCCTACGACAACGTGAAAGGCGAATACTATTATTTCTGTTCTTTGGATATCAGTAATCAAACGGAAATTGCGTGCGTGCTCACGTGTGCAGACGAACAGCAGGAATTAACGGCGAAATCGGTCAAGGACGAAAACACGATGACCGCGCAATCGGCTTTACAAACGTTGATAACCGCCGAGCAAGAGCTGTTTGACTCTCTGACGGACAAATACGGCTTTGCGGGGGAAATATACGTACGGCTTTTATATGAAGAGAACGCCTATTATTATATCGGCGTCATCGACCGCAACGGCAACACCACGGCATATCTTTTGAACGCAACAAGCGGCAAGCTGCTTGCAAAACGGGAAAGCTGACGAGATTGCCGCACTCCATTTCATTCCGTTCGCAATGACAATGTGGGGTAACAAATAGTAAATTATTCCGCACAAGAAAGATAGAAAGGTCGGTCAGTGGCGACCCGCCACCCCCCAAGACCAAAGCACGGAAGCGCACCGTGTGCGCAAGGGGAATTC
>JAZOPT010000026.1:0-2196 GCA_045655725.1 Candidatus Scatosoma sp. | reverse complement strand
CCAACCCGAAGTTCCAAGCTCCACACTAGTCGTGAATATGTAACGGGTGTTCGGCTTGTTCTCGGGAAAATAAATCAAAAACTCTAACCCTTGCGTGTCCAAATCGAAAATGTTAGAAAGCGTGGTATCGTCGCGAACGTCCATACTTCCGTAGGTATCCCACTTGTTCCATTTGAAAATACTCGTCTTTTCGCGGGCGTCAATTTGTTTTTCCAAAACGGAATTGTCGCTGTTTAAATCTTCAAGCATCGTATCCAAGAGCTGTTTATGGTCTTCACCCGTACCGCCGTGAAGATTGTCCGAACCCTCCCAAATAAAGGTGGTCAATCCAACTCCGCCGTCGTTTTCAACCGCTTGGTATTCTCCGCCTGCGTATTGCCAAGAAGCGGCAACGCCCGCTACGCTGGCTACGGTTACCACGCAAAGCACACCGATCATAATTTTAGAAAAGAGCTTCATTGCTTGCTACCCCCTTTCCCGTTCGGATCGTGATATACGGGGTAGAGATAGATGGGCGCACCCCAAATCGGGGGCAAGACTTGCGCGCTGTTTTCCGCGTTTTCCACGCTGTTTACCTGCGCTATCGCTTTGCCTTTTGCTTTCAACACCGAAAGCGGATTTGCACCGCTTAACAGCGCAAAGCGTTCGGCTTTTGCTTTATTTATCTTCTTTTCAAGAATAGGCGTTGCAACAATTGCCACCACGATCAAAATCATACACATCCAACCCGCGGGCGATTGCAAAAAAGTTACGAAACTACCGATATAGGGTATGCGTTTTCCGCGGTAGATTGCTTGTATTTGATTATAATGCACGGGGAAACGGTCGGGGCGTTCCACCGCGTCGCCTTGCAAAAGGAAATAACGCTCGTCAGGATGCTCGGCGTTTGGTTCTTCAATGCCTACGATACGGTGTACGAGCAATGCGCCGTCTACTTCGTATACGACGATATCATAAAGCTGTAAATCTTCTTCCTTGGGTACTTTATAAGTGAAAATGATATCGAACGTTTGGAATTGATCGTTGAGATTGTTTTCAAAAAGATAGGTGTTCTTTTCGTGCTTTTTCGACATTGATCCACTGTTTACCACTTTGAACGTGGGAATGTTGTCGAAGTATTTATCTTGTCGGATATTCACGTATAAAGAAAAAGAAAAAGCAACCGCAAAAATAACAGCGCAAAGCACGGATACGATACAATCGACCGCTCCGCACTTGCGCTTTTTTTGCACTTTTGCATATTCTTTTTTTATTTTCTCGTCTTCCGCGCCGTGCCTTATCAGCTTTACCGTCATTTTCGTGAACATTGTAATCACGAAAACGGATAAGCTCGCAAGCAAAACGTACACGATCATACAGACAATCAATATATACGTGTTATACGTCATAGTTTCTCTTAAAATATTACCCCCTCGCGGTAAACCGAGGGGGTGTTTGCCGTGTTATGTATGCTTTTTGTTATGCTTTTTTCGCAACCGTCGTTTTAATGGTTAAGCCTGTGATAAGTTCACTGAAAGCTTTGTGCTCTTGGCTGTTTTCAAGTCTTAATTCACTATTTACCGTCAAACCAAGCAAGTCGTTTAATTGTGCTTCCGTAATGCTACATTTAAACACAACTTGACCGTCTACTTCTTCTTTCATCCAATTCATAGCTCCATCGGTAGGATCTTGATCTGTACCTACTTCACTAATCACCACAGTGGTGAGTTTTGCTTCGGTGAAAACTGCTTTTCCTGCAAACGTAAGATCAGTAAGGGATTTACCTAAAACGAACGATACCGTCGTATCCAAACCGTTTTCTCTCAAATCATTGGGTGCGTGTTCGTTGGGCGTAAAGGTGATGTCTAATGAACAGTTGGTTACAAAGCATACTCTGTGCGGATCTGCTTCATCTAACTCTTGCGATAAACTCGAATCGAAATAGAACAAATTGTTTTTGTCTACAGCATCTTGATTGTCTACCTGGGGCGTGAGCGTATATACGCCAGGAGCTTCTTTGGTATCGGTGTAGGTTTGCAACTGCACGCCTTTGTCCGCTTCCGCAGGAGCAATCTCGCTTTCCGAATACGTCCAGGCTGCGTAGACGCCGCCTACCGTTAAGCACATTAAACTTGCCATTAAAACACTTAATTTTTTCATTTTTGGGTTTCCTCCAAATATAATTTTTTTTCCTTATAGATATTTTTTATTTGTTTG
>JAZOPT010000025.1:0-2382 GCA_045655725.1 Candidatus Scatosoma sp. | reverse complement strand
GCAGACAACATAATCTCATACCTGGGGTGAGTCTTTTCCTCGGGAATGACGCCAATATGCGTTGTAACCACCTTCGCGCCAAACTCCACGGCGAGGTCGATAATGCGCTTGGTTTTTTCTATTCTTTCGGGGTTATCTTCGGCTATTTCAAAGCCGTAGCCGCCCATATCGCCGCAAAGCGCGGATACCACCAACCCGTTTTCTTTCAAAAGGCGTTTATATTCCGCTTTTTGCTCTGCAGATAACGTAGGAGAAAAGTCCCCCGTTGTCGCATAAATCTGCACGCCGTCAAGCCCTAAAGCCGCCGCCTGTTTAATCCCTTCCTCATGTGTTTTTTTGAAGCAATCTGTAATCACACCTATTTTCATCTCATACCTGCCTTGCCAATTTTATAAATTTCCATAATTAAACGATGTGTTTTTAAAGCAACTTCGCCACTGATTTCGAGCGGCTCTTTCCCCAATACGGCATTGTAAAATTGCCGTATTTGGCGAATGTGCTGAAAGCCCCAATAATCCTTACCGCCTTCGTATTCCGTCGTGTTGTCGTCTTGATGCGCTTCTTCGCTTGTTCCGTCATTATACGTAATATATGCGTCGTCGTACCCAAATACGACTTTGCCTTTTTCACAATACAAGCGAATTTCTATCGGCTCATCACAGCCGTAGTTATTCATACAATAGAAGCCGTATTTGACTCCGTTTTTATAGGTAATCAAGCCCTCAGCACTATCCTCTACGTCTACGATTTTATGTCCTCGGTTTGCCATAGAGCAGGATACGCTCTCCACGTCGCTATTAACAAGCCAATTCACCAAATCGATAGAGTGAATAGCTTGGTCAATCACAACGCCGCCGCCTTCCTTGTCCCACGTTCCCTTCCAATCACTTTCCGCATAATAACTGTCAGGGCGCGTCCACGTAAGCGTAGAGCGCGCGGAAATAATTTCCCCAAGCCTTCCGCTTTCCAAAGCTTTTTTGACAAGCTGGGCAGAATTATTGTAACGGCATTGGAAAATCACGCCGAATAAAACGTCCTTTTCTTTTGCCTTTGCGACAGCGTTTTCCGCGCTCTGTAAATCAACGTCCATCGGCTTTTCTGTCAAGACATGGACTCCTTTTTCAAAAGCGTAGCAAGCCACTTTGCTGTGCAAATAATGCGGCAAACAAATATGTACGGCATCGAGGTTTTCGCTATCCAACATTTCCTCATACGAATAATATGCTTTCGCTGCATATTTTTTCGCCGTTTCGTCCGCACGTTCCTTTTTTATATCGCAACATGCGACAAGCTCGGTTTCTTTCAACGCGGCAATCGATACAAGGTGCATCACCGACACTCGTCCACAGCCGATAAGACCGACTTTTAATTTTTTTATAGCTTCAGCCATACACCCGCCTCAGATTTTGCTTTGATAATCGCTTCGCGGATTTTCATAACTTCCAACGTTTCTGAACCACAGAAAGAAGTTTCCCCCGTTTCAAAGAAATGGAAAATATCCGCAATCAAATAATCGAAAAACGGAGAGTTGATGGATAAATGTGCAGAACGCCCATCTGCGTCTGCTACCGTAGCTGCAAAAGGCATACAGGGCGCAAACATCATCGTCGCATATTTGCCGTCTGCATAAGCAATCTCCGTCCATTCCTGGTCAGCATGTTTGCTATAACGCACCTTTTCCGCACCGATACCCAAACACTTTACTGCCATTTCGATTTGGTGAATGATATACTCGTCCAAATTCGAGCCGCCGCCTACCGTAAAAATAGCTTTTGCGGTACCCGTGTACGCGTTGAGTTCCTCTGCGTAACGCAAAGCGGAGCTTGTGAAAAACTTTACGCCGTACTTTTCCGCAAGCGAATAGATTTCCTTTGCCGTTGCATAATCGGGAGCAAACGTTTTGTCTATATAAGGGCTTTTTCCGCACTTAAATACCTTTTCTGCATATCCTAAATGTTTCTCAGGATTAGAGGGAGAAAGCACGATAACATAGTCGCATTTTTCACACAATTCTTCAATGGAATTGCAGCGAATAACATCGTGAAGCTCGCACCATTCATCGGTGCTCATTCCACCTGGAATATCCATTTCCGCCCAAGCGTATTTCACTTGATAATCCGTTCCGTTTTTCTCGTTATACGCCTTAATCATGCTGGGGTATTCGTTGGCGTGCCATTCATTCAAAAAATAATCGATAAATCCAACCGCTTTCATTAGAATCTAATCTCCTCTTTCTTTTCTGCAGACGTATACAATGCGTCGAGCAATTTCATACTTTCGAGAATGTTATCGATATTGTTCTTATCCTTTACGCCCGTTTCAATGGACTGAATAAACGCCGTATCTTCGCAAAGATACATATTCGGAATATCATATTCGGGA
>JAZOPT010000024.1:0-4943 GCA_045655725.1 Candidatus Scatosoma sp. | reverse complement strand
CAAAGAGGTGATAACGTCTTTATTATCTTCATAGCCGTATTCGTTAAAGCCGTTCAAGCTGATCGGCTTAAAGCCCGTCGCCACGACGATTGCGCCGTACTGACGTTCGATAAACGTATCCTTTTGTTCGTAGTCGATTGCGCCTGCACCGCAGAATTTTTGACAAATACCGCACTTACCCGTTTTCAGTTTAATACACTGTTCGGGGTCGATTACGGCAACGTTGGGAATCGCCTGTGCGAAAGGAATATGAATCGCAGGGCGGTTGTTCAAGCCCATGTTAAAGGTGTTCAAGCCCTTTTTGGAAGGACATTTGTCCATACAAACCTTACAGCCCGTACACTTCGTTTCGTCCACGTATCTCGCTTTGCGGCGAATTTTTACGTTGAAGTTGCCCACAAATCCCTTTACGTCCTCTACTTCCGAATAGGACAGAATATCGATTTTTTCATGCTGTGCGCAATCCACCATTTTGGGCGTGAGAATACAAGCGGAACAGTCCAGCGTAGGGAACGTTTTGTCAAGCTGCGCCATTCTGCCGCCGATGGTTGCATTCTTTTCCACGATATCCACTTCAAAGCCTGCGTCTGCAATGTCCAGAGCAGCCTGAATACCCGCGATACCGCCGCCGATTACCAGCGCGCGTTTTACCACGGGGCTTTCCCCTGCCATTAAGGGTGCGTTGAGTTTTACTTTTGCTATCGCCGTACGGACAAGGATAATCGCCTTTTCGGTGGCTTCGTCCATGTCTTTATGTATCCATGAGCAATGTTCACGAATATTGGCGATTTCCACCATGTACGGGTTAAGACCTGCCGCTTCCGCCGTCTTACGGAAGGTGGCTTCGTGCATTCTGGGCGAGCAAGAGCCTACCACGATGCCCGTTAAGTTGTGTTCTTTGATCGCCTGCTTGATAAGCTGTTGACCGTTCTCCGAACACATATACTGATAGTTTGCGGAGAAAACGACGCCCGGCTCGTTTTTCATCACTTCCGCAACCTTCACTACGTCAACCGTTGCCGCGATATTACTGCCGCACCAACAAATAAAAACACCTATTCTTTGCATTTTATTTACTCTCTTTATTTAGATTTTTTTATTTACTTATTATACTTTCTGTATGCGCTGACAAGAAGCTGTTGCGGGATAAGCTCGTCAACAATGGGCGGAATATCCTCTGCTTTTATGCCGTTATTGCCCTGCATACGCACCACGGTATCGCGCACTGCTTCCACTACCGCCGCGGGTGCTACGCCACGCGGACAACGCTCTACGCAAGCCATACACGAAAGGCAATTCCATATCGCCTTGCATTGTAAAAGCTCTTCTATCTTGCCCTTTCCAAGCATGGATACAAACTGATGCGGCTTGATATCCATATCCTTAAACGCAGGACAACGACCCGAACATTTACCGCATTTCATGCATTTTCTTACGTCCGTACCGCTGAGTCTGTTGATGTTTTCTATGCGTTCTTCTCTCGTCATGCCTGTACCCCCAACGCTTCCGCCAAAAGCTCGGTGAAATATTTTACGGGAAGAATATCTTCGCCGTTTACCTGCAAATTATACAGGCAAAGCGGACAAGCGGTAATGACTTCTTCCGCTCCTTTTTCTTTCGCGCTTGTAAGTACTTTACGGCTTTTTTCCTTGGGCAGGTTGCCGTTTTTCAAGGATACGTACGCTCCGCAGCATTCGTTACGGAAAGGATACACTACGGGAGTGCCGCCGATTGCGCGAATGAAATCTTCGATAATCGTAGGATTTTCAGGGTCGTCAAACGCCATAACGCCGCTAGGGCGAAGAAGCAAACAGCCGTAATACGCGCCGATTTTTCTACCCAAGGGCTTTACCACCGCTTTTTTGATATTGTCAAAACCCACTTCGTCGCGGAGCATTTCCAAATAATGCAATACCCGTGTTTCGCCGCCGTAAGGCTGCTCTAATTTCAAATAGTTATTTGCACGCGTGCGGATATCGTCGTTTGTACGCATATCCTCGTTGGTGCGTTTGATCACGTTATGGCAAGCGGAACAGAGCGTGAGCAATTTTCCGCCGTTATGCTTTGCGTAGTCGAGAGCGCGTACCGCCGAAAGCTTGGTGGCGATTTCGTCCGTGCCCATTTTGTACACCGCGCCGCAGCATTGCCAATTTTCAATTTCGTCCATTTCTACACCCAAAGCCGTTGCGCAAAGACGAGCCGTTACGTCTAAGTCTTTCGCTTTCGTTTTGAGCGTACAGCCGGGATAGTAACTGATTTTCATAATTCTATACGCTGCCTTTTTATAATTTTTTACGCAAAAATATTATTTCTGCGGGTATGCCATTTCCTCGGGACGGAATACTTCGTCAAATTTCTCCGCCGTCAAGAAACCGAGCGCAACGCACGCTTCTTTCAAGGAAATGTTTTCTTTGTATGCTTTCTTCGCCGTCTTTGCCGCATTTTCATAGCCGATATACGGGTTGAGCGCCGTTACCAACATCAACGAATTGTAAAGATTGTGCTTCATCTTTTCCTTATTCGCTTTAATGCCCGTTACGCAGTTGCTCTCAAACGAACGGATTCCGTCCGCCAAAAGGCGTACCGATTGCAAGAAATTGTAAATAATGACGGGCATGAACACGTTGAGTTCAAAATTACCCTGCGACGCGCCTACGCCAACCGCCACGTCGTTTGCCATAACCTGTACGGCAACCATGGTCATCGATTCGCACTGCGTGGGGTTTACTTTCCCCGGCATGATAGACGAACCGGGTTCGTTTTCGGGAATGAAAATTTCGCCCAAGCCGTCGCGAGGTCCGCTTGCAAGCCATCTTACGTCGTTGGCAATCTTCATCAAGTTGCAAGCCAACGCTTTCAATGCACCGTGCGCAAACACCAACTCGTCCTTTGCCGTCAGAGCGTGGTATTTATTTTCCGCCGTTACAAACGTTTTACCCGTAAGAGCGGAAACCTGCGCCGCCACTTCTTCTGCAAAACCCTTGGGAGCGTTCAAGCCCGTACCAACCGCCGTGCCGCCGAGCGCAAGCTCTTTCAAGCCGTCAAGCGCCAACGTAAGCTGCGTCCTCGTCTTTTCTATCATATTTCTCCAACCGCTAATCTCCTGCGAGAATGCGATAGGAACGGCGTCCTGCAAATGCGTTCTGCCGCTTTTTACGATTCCCTCGTTTTCCGCTTCCAAACGCTTTAAGGTAGCCATAAGCGTATCCATGGCGGGGAAGAGGTTATCCTCAATCGCCACAACCGCCGCAATATGCATTGCCGTAGGGAAAGTATCGTTAGAGCTTTGACTTTTGTTGATATCATCGTTGGGGTGCAAAAGCTTTTGACCCGCAATTTCGTTGCCGCGGTTTGCGATAACCTCGTTTGCGTTCATGTTGGACTGCGTGCCGCTGCCCGTTTGCCAAACGACCAACGGGAAGTGGGAGTTAAGCGAGCCGCTAATTACTTCGTCGCAAGCCGCCGCAATGGCGTTTTTCTTTTCGTCGGAAAGCTTACCAAGTTTATGGTTAGCAAGCGCCGCCGCCTTTTTCAATATACCGAAAGCGCGCGTGATTTCGCGAGGCATTACCTCGTCGCCAATACGGAAGTTTTGATAACTTCTCTGCGTTTGCGCCGCCCAATATCTGTCTGCGGGAACTTGCATTTCCCCCATCGTGTCTTTTTCAATACGGTATTCCATGTTCATTCTCCATTAAATTTCAATTTGCGCGATAACGCCTTTCAAAACTTCCGCGCTGTTATGCATTTTTTGCATTTCTTCGTCCGAAAGCTTGGGGGTAAGCGTCGTTACAACGCCTTTGTTACCCACAGCGCAAAGCGTAGAAAGTGCAACGTCCTTAATTCCGTATTCGCCGTCCAATACCGTGGATACGGGCAAAATGGTATAAGCACTGGAATAAAGGGCATTGACGATTTTCGTTACGCAAGCCGCGATTCCGTAGAACGTTGCGCCCTTGCCTGCAATAATCTGACCGCCCGATTTTTTCACGAACGTTTCCACCTCATCCTTATCGTACGGCATTACCTTTAATTCGTTGGAATTGGTAATCGTGCTTTCGTATTCCGCAAGCGATACGCCGGAAATGTCCGCCGTGGACCATGCCACAAACGAGCTATCGCCGTGTTCGCCCAAAACGTATGCGTGAACCTGCTGTTGGTTTACCGAATACAGTTCGGAAAGGCGTGTTCTCAAACGAATGCTGTCAAGCGTCGTACCCGTACCGATAACGCGGTTTTTGGGGATTCCCGTGATTTTTTGGAAAACGTAGGTAAGAATATCTACGGGGTTTGCTACAAACAAATACAGCGCATCGGGCGCATATTTCACGATTTGCGGAGCAATGCTCTTTAAGATGTTTACGTTGATTTGCGTGAGGTCGATACGCGACTGACCGGGCTTTCTGCCAACGCCCGACGTTACGATAACGATGTCCGACCCAACGGCGTCTTCATACGTGCCGCAATAGATTTTTGTGGGGGAAAGATAGGGCGTAGCCTGTCTGATATCCAGCGCCTCCCCTTTCGCCTTTTCCACGTTGACGTCAATGAGTACGATTTCCGCAACCGAGCCAGTAGTTACAAGCGTGTATGCAACGGTTGCACCAACCGAGCCCGCACCGATGATAGTTACTTTGTTGTTCATAGTTTTATATCTCCGTTTTGTATTATTTTTTCCGTTTTTCCTTGTCCTCTTCGCCATTCTTCGACAGAGCATGACGAAATACCGCATTTTTTCAATGCTACGCCTATTATACCATATTTTTTTTTGAATAACAAACGCTTGAACGCCGACTTGCGCATTTTTTAATCGCTAAATCGATAAATTTTTATCTTTTTAATTTTTTATAAAAAATCTCCCCCAACCTTTGGAGGAGAAAGCTCTTTGTTTATATTTTTATTGTAAAAACGAGTTTTTTCGTTACCACTTTTAACTAATCGGC
>JAZOPT010000023.1:0-25417 GCA_045655725.1 Candidatus Scatosoma sp. | reverse complement strand
GAATGGGGCGGCGAAACCATGCTTGTTCCCGTATCGGCAAAGACGGGCATGGGTATCGACGACTTGTTGGACGCGGTAAACCTTGTAGCGGAAATGCAAGAACTCAAAGCCAACCCCGACCGTCAGGCAAAGGGTACGATTATCGAGGCGAAGCTGGATAAGGGCAAAGGACCTGTGGCAAGCATCATCGTGCAGACGGGTACGCTGAAAACGGGCGACAATATCTTGTCGGGTACGACAATGGGGCGCGTGCGCGCTATGTTCGACGATAAGGGCAGAGCGGTAAAATCGGCAGGACCGTCCATGGCGGTATCTATCCTCGGCTTGGAGGACGTTCCCAACGCGGGCGACAGTATCATGGCGGTTGACCAGTCTTTGATGAAGCAGGTACAGGAAGAAAGAAAGAATAAGCAACGCGAAAGCATGATAAAAGAACAAAGTCGCGTAACGCTGGACGACGTGTTTGCACAGGTGGAAGAGGGCAAGATGAAGAACCTCAACCTCATTGTCAAAGGCGACGTACAGGGCAGCGTGGAGGCAGTGAAACAGTCGCTTGAAAAGCTGTCTAATGAAGAAGTAAAAGTGAAAGTAATTCACTCGGCGGCGGGTGCGGTAAACGAGGGCGACGTCATGCTCGCGGATAGCGCAAACGCGATTATTATCGGCTTTAACGTTCGTCCCGATACCAAGGCGAAGAAGCTTGCGGAAACCTCTAAAGTGGACGTAAGAAGCTACCGTATCATTTACGAGCTCTTAGACGATATGGAAGCCGCGCTCAAAGGTATGCTTGCACCCAAGCTTAAAGAAATTCTTTCGGGTAAGTGCGAAGTGCGTCAGACGTTCAATATCACGGGCGTTGGTACGATTGCAGGCTGCTACGTTACGGAGGGCAAGATTGTCCGCGGTGGCAAGCTGCGCATTTACAGAGAAGATATCATGATTTGCGAAGGCGGCGTGAAACAGTTGAAGCGGTTTAAGGACGACGTAAAAGAGGTAAACTACGGCTACGAATGCGGTTGTGCTATCGACGGGTTTAACGAAATTCGCGTAGGCGATATCATCGAATGCTACGTTACGGAGGAAATCAAAGCGTAATGAAAGTTTCGAGAACTTCGCGCTTAAACGGCGAATATCAAAAGGAAATTAGTGCAATTCTGCCTCGCGTAAAGGATAAAAATCCACAATTTAAGGGTTTGGTGTCCGTTACGGAAGCAGACGTTGCGCCCGACTTAAAAACAGCGTACGTTTACGTAAGCATTTACGGAGTAACGGAAGAGCAGTCTGCGAAAACCTTTGAAATTTTGCAGGAAAACGCGGGCTTTATCCGCCACGAGCTTGCACAAGTTATGCGTATGCGTACCGTTCCCGCACTCACCTTCCGTATGGATAAGAGTATGGTGTACGGAGCGCACATGGACGCGCTGTTCAAAAGCATTCAAATTACGCCCAAAACGGACGACGAAAACGGAGAGGACTAACAAGAGGAATAACCGATGACGGAGCATACCTTACAGGAAATAGCCAAACGTATTAAAACGGCGAAAAGCGTAGCGGTGTTTACGCACATGCGCCCTGACGGCGACGCTTTCGGGAGCGCGCTTGCGCTTTCTTGCGCGCTGCGGTATTTGGGTATTGAACACGAGGTTTGCGTAGAAACGGACGTTCCGTCCAATCTTACATTTATCGAGGGGATAGAAAACGTAAAAAAATCGCCTACCAAGGAGTACGATTTACTAGTAACGGTAGATTGCAGCGATGAGGCAAGGCTGGGTGTTTTGTCCGACGAATTTTTGCGCGCAAAGCGCAAGAAAATAGACACGGTAAATATCGATCATCACGTGTCCAATCCGCGGTATGCAAAGTATAATTACGTGCGAGAATGTTCGTCAAATTGCATGAACGTTGCTACGCTCATCGCATACATGGGTGCCCCGATTGATAAAAAAACGGCGGAATACCTGCTTATCGGTCTGCTGACGGACTCGGGGAATTTTTCACACGACGACGTAACGGAGGAAACGCTTTCCTTGGCGGCGAAGCTGGTAAAGGCGGGCGCGGATATACGCTATTATCATTATATGCTGTTCAAGAAACAGCCCAAGGCTCGTGCGGCGTTGCACGGTGCGGTCATGAGTAAAATACGCTATTTCCATGAGGATAGGTTTGCGCTGATTGCCATTACAAAGGACGTCATGCAAGCTTGCGGAGCGGATAACGGCATGACGGAGGGCTTCGTTGATTTCCCGTTGAACGTAGATACAGTGGAAGTGGCGGCTTCCGTTATGGAAGTAAAATATCGGCAGTATAAAATATCCTTGCGCTCGAAAAATTACGCGGACGTGAACAAAATTGCAGGCACGTTCGGCGGCGGCGGGCACGTTCGCGCGGCGGGGTGTATGCTGTTCGGCGAGTTGGAGGAGGTAATAGACAGGCTCTCCTACGCCGTTTCGCAATATCTGGAAGATTGACGAATAAAAAACAAACGATAAAGGCTTCGGAAAGTAAGAGCGTTTCTCTTAGGGGATTTTTACTCCATAAAAAAGTAAAGCACGGCAGTCTATCATTATGGACAAATGATAAACTACCGTGCCTTTTTATTTTCTATTCAATTTACACTAAATCGACTTTATAAACGATTTGTATTTTTCTTGGTGTATTCTTGTCTTTTGGCGTTGCACCGATTATAACTCGTTCAATAAGTTCAACACTCATTGCTCTCGTTAATTCGTTTACGTTTAAGTAGCGTTTTATCTTCGCTATAAACTCGTCCACGTCGGCAACAACTTGATTGCTTTTTGCAAGACTTTCATTAAGCGTTTCTATCTCCGCCGTTAAGGTTTTCTTTTCTTCGGTATATCTCGTTATTAGCATAACGCAAATATCTTCGGGAATTTTACCTTTAACCTTGTCAACATAAGCGTTTTCAAGAAGCCCATCTAAATCAGCAAGTCGTTTGCTTTTCTTTTTTAACTCATTTTGACTCGACTTAATTTTCTCTTGAGAAAGTTTTTCGCTTCTTTCAAGGAAAGCGTTTCTAACGGCTGTTTCATCGGCTATTACCATATCAATCTTACTTCGGATATCTGCTAAAATAACGTCTTCAATATCCTTTGCGTTAATATGGTGACTAAAACAATAAGCCTTACCAAGCCTGTTATGGTCGCCACACTCAAACGAGCAATAAACTTTGCCTTTTGTTACCGAACGACTCATTCGCATTTTACCGCCACAATCTTCGCAGAACATTAAACCCGAAAGAGCGTGAACGAATCCGCTTCGTTTTGTTTTCCGTCCTTGACTGACCGAGCGTAACATTTCTTGTATTCGCTCAAAAGTTTCTCGGTCAATAATCGGCTCGTGCGTATTCTTAATCACAAGAAAATCGCTTTCATCTCGATAAATACGCTTATGGTTTTTATACGATACGGTTGTTACGCGTTGTTGAACTAAGTCGCCCGTGTAGATAGGATTTTTTAATATCCATTTTACCGATTGCATCGACCAATACTTTAAGCCACGACTATCGCCTTTCTTGCCAAACTTCTCCTGCATATACCGTTGCGGGCAAGGAACACCTTCAAGATTAAGAACGTCTTTTATCTTGCTCATAGAGTAGCCGTTTAATCTCATTTGAAATATTCGCCTAACGACACTTGCGGCAGGCTCGTCAATTACGGGTAATCGCTTGTCCTTATCCACGATAACGTATCCAAACGGAGCTTTTGGCGAGTGATATTTTCCGTCTTTCGCTTGAGCGCGAATAACCGATTTTACCTTTTTGCTCGTATTAGCGGCGTGCCATTCGTTAAACACGTTCATTATCGGCATCATTTCCATTGCGCTGTTATCACGGTTAGCCGTGTCAACGTTGTCTTGAAGAGCGATAAAGCGAATACCAAACGTTGGAAAGACGTAATCGAGATATTGTCCGACTTGAATATAGTTTCTACCAAAACGGGAAAGGTCTTTTACGATTATCGTATTGATTATCCCGTTTTTTGCATCGTCCAAGAGTTTTTGCACTCCCGGTCTTTCAAACGTAGTTCCCGATATTCCGTCGTCAATATAAACATCGTGCAGTGTCCAACCTTGTTCTTTAACGTATTTGGTTAAAATTAAGCGTTGATTTTCGATACTTGACGATTCGGCTTCTTGTCCGTCGTCACGTGACAGTCTTGCATAAATTCCTACTATGTAATTTTTATTTTGCTTAGGTTTCATTTTTACCTCCTGAACCCAAGCGAGCTATTTTCACTTGGCAGTAGTATATCATATTTCTTCCTTATTTTCAAGCGTTTCCGCATAGGCTTTATCCGTTGCGATACGCTGTATTACTGTATTTATATCTTTTCCACCAAGATAAAAACTCTGCACGAGATATTTTTTATCCTTAACCTTTCTCACTACAGTAGTGGAAGGTGCGGAAAGATAGGTGTTGGTGCTTTGTTGCTGTTTAATAATTTTTTACCCCCTGTAATTAGTTTTTTAGTGATATTCAGTTTTCATAATTTTTCTCCTTATTAAGTTGTTATTTGTTGGAATAGGCATAAACAAAAATCGGGTTTCCCGATTGTTTGAAAAGTCAAAATTGCACGATTATGGCAATTCCCTTTACCTGCTTGAAAAAAGCGGTAAATTGCCATTTGGTGCGGTTTTCTTAACCTGCTTACTTTTTTTGAGATTGCGCACCGCACCGAGTGGTTACATTTAGCCTCGCAGAGCCCACTACTTTCAAGCGAAAGTGTAGTGGGCTACACTTATCCGACCCTATAAGTTTTTGCTTGCCGTTTGCTTACCATTTATGGTGGTCTTATTTTCATATTGTGTCCTCCTTTGAGAATGATAAAAGCCCGCAACGTTTCCGTTACAGGCTTTCTCATTTCTCTATTAAGTTGAGAGTTTTGTCCTCTCACTTATATAAGGACACACCTTGCCGTAAATTATGCAAGGATTTTTGAAAGTTAAAATTTTTATTTTTTTAAGGCTTCTAATCTTTCTCGTTCTTTCTTTGGCAAACTCTTAATTGCCTTTTTAAGTTGTTCAGATATAGGGGTTGAGTTATCTTCTTTAACCAAGATGAAGCCTAACTCTTTTTTAGCAAAGGCTAACGTTTGCTTTGAGTATTTGCTTTCCAAGTAAGGTAAAAAGGTATTCTTAAAGTATTCCATAGGCGTAGTGTTTGCCTTTTTTGCAATTGCTTTAAGTTCTTTAATAAAGCGATTGTGCTTGCGTGGTTTCGGCTTTTTGAATAACGCTTGCCGTCTTTCTATTTCTTTTTGTAGTTGTAAATATAGCCATTGATATTCTAACGGCAAGTCCGTCATAAACTGCAAAAAATATCCACGTGCCGTCAGGTCTTGTAAAGAAAACATTTCCGTATAGATATTTCGGTTTGAATAATCTTTTAATTTGTATCGCACTAAAAACTTTATACCATAACGATAAAGCTCGCTTTCAGTATAAAACCAACAACGTATTCTTTCATCTTCTTCGGGTAATAAGTTAGAAAGAAAATCTTCCATAGCAACGTTTTCTAAATGCTCTAATTTGCCCGTTCTTCGATAGTAGTCGTAAGCATAATCTACCTTTAAAGTAATCTCATTGCGAGTTCCGTCGTCTAACTTCGCTGTATAAATAATTTCATCAAGTTCTTTTAATATTCGGCTTACTTGGTATTGCTCTAAGTTTAACATTTTAGCGATTTCTTGCTGTGTGAAGTCTTGAATATACGATAGATTATATATATCTTGTTGTTCGTCGGTTAAGCCACTTAAAATATTTTGCAAATCCAATCTTTCGCAAGTATCCGCTTCGGCATAAAAACTTTCCACGTCGGCTTGATATTCCATCGGGTCAGCTTCGTCGCCGTCTTCATCTTGATAGATGGGGAAACGCGAATAATATCTATCGTCATAGTGTTTTAGGTTGCTTCTATATAATCGCTTGTTAAATAGGTATAACTCTTTCCATTGTGCAATAGTTATTTCCGTTTTTACAACCACGCCGTCTATCTTTTGAAAATAGTAAACCATACCTTCCGTTTTTGCTTTTTTCGGAAAGCGGTTTAAGTAATATTCTTCATTTTCTTGATAGCACATCACGTCTTTTGCGTGAAGTTGAACACGTTTTTTCATCCTAATACACCTTGACGTTATTATATCATAGTAAATATGACAATTTATGTCATATTTATATAAATTTTCGCTAAAAATAGCAACGGTCAAATGTCCAAGTTTTGGGACATCTGACCGTTTTTTTGAAAGTTATTATATGTAATATTTATTGTTCAATCGGAATAATCTTAGGATATTTTGGCATATTAAGAATCCATACTTTTTTTATATCGCAGGGAGGAACATTATAACTTCTCTTTAACATAATAATTGGATTATGCATTGTATAAAAACGATTATTCTTCACTTTACTATGTGCTAAAGCATTTATAGAATATTTTACAAGAATTTTTGTTTTCCGTTCCAAACTGATATTAGCATCAAATCCTGTAATATCAATTTTATCTAAGGGAACGCTAAATGATACATAATAGTTGTTTTCGCATTTCTCTGCATATGAATCTGCTATGTGAATATTATTAAAAGCTTCAGCCAAACTTTTGAGTATTTCGGGCGAGCCTATCCAACCACGAATATCGTCTAAATTAAATTCATTAACAAATAAATAACCATTAATATTAAAATCATCTAAAGACCCTTTCCCACCGAATCGAACAAATAAATTTGATGATAATAGCCGAGAAATATCAATTAAATTATCGTCCTTTTTCATAATCACTTTATTATCACAAAAGGAGAACGTTAATCCATATTTTTTCAAGTGCGATGATAACAATGTGTTTTTCGTTAAAACATTAGGCAATGTATATAATCCCTCTCGCCAAATACTCTCTTCATTTGGACGAGGTGTGATATGGTGCATTATAAGAGAGTCAATATTTTTAATATTAGAAGATGGACAAGTGCATAAATCAGAAATATCCATAAATTCTATAGTATTATCATCATAGTAGCTTTCAACTATTTTCTTATGATTAGATGTAATATAATCATCAAGATATTCTCGGTTAACCCCTAAAATGTCGCATAATGATACATATAATTTATCAATACTTAATGTGTCAAGTAGCACGATAGAACCCCTTTGTTAATATAATTCGTTTATATCTATCCATACAGCAGGTCTTACGCCTTGATAATGATATACAAAACTTGGAGCATAGTTAATATCTCCTGTCCAATTAACGTAAGCTACATAATTTTCAAATGCACCCGGGGAACGCAAACACCAAGGACTATTCCCATCGTTGTCTCTAACATATATACCTTTTTGCTTTACGTACGGTGTTGCAATCGTTTTTCTATCATTCTTTGTAGTATATTGAGTAACTTCTTTTGCACTCAATAAAAATACTTTATCATAAGTATTATTTCCACCTTCAACAAACCTCAAATCATTGTAATCAGGGGTTTCATTCAAAACTTCTAAAATTAAAGCTTTCTCGTTGTTTGAAAATGATTGGTTGTAAAAATTATTGTTTAGCCAATTTCTTAAATCTGATTGTTCCCAAGTCATTGCTATATCTTCTGTATGATATTGAAGATATTCTATGCAATATTTACTTAAAAGCAACACACGATTGTTTTTTATCGTTATAATTTCCCATTCAATAATTTCTTTTCCATTTTGTAAATTGGCGTCTTGTTCATAATTCCCTAAAGTTATAATGTCACCAATATTAGCTTTATAAAATTTATAAACTGGGTTATCCGTTAGTATTTTTTCAATTTGTTTTTTGGAATCTTTATAATCGCCTAACTCTAAAAATAAGTCAATTGCCTTGCTATAATTTTTATTTTCAATAGACATTAACGCCTGATTATATTTATTTGTAGGAATGATTACAGTAGTTAATAGGATAACAAATACTAAAAAGACTGCTATAATGGGCGTGATGATAGCTGCAAGTTTCTTTGTGGTTTTCTTTATTTTTTCTTTCCTTTCAATTTCAGCTATTCTCAATGCTTCTTTGCGTGCTTCTTCTTGCTTGCGACGCTCTTCATCTTGTCTATTGATTTCATCTAAACGCGCAGTTATTTTCTCGTTTAACTCCTTCAAACTACTATCAATATCTTCAACCGTCAAAGGTGCTTTTAAATCTAAAAAGGAAGCACTTGTAAATGCGCCATCAAATCTTAGTTCGTGATATAAACAAATAAACAATTTCTTTGATTCGCTATCAAGGTAGAACTTTTTCCCCGACTTTGCAAGTTTATCAAATTCAGCAGGAATTAGCATATTGCTTTTCGCAACTGCAATTTCGCCCATTTCCGTTAAATGTTTTGCAACTTCTTGAGTAAATGCGCCCATAAGTATGTCTTGCCAATCTTGGCATTTTTCAAGGCGTGGTTGTTTGTAACTATAAAAAGCTTTCAAACCGTCAATTATAGCTCTATTTTCATCATTAATTAAGGGTTTGTTAAAGAGCTTTCCCGCTTTATAAATTTCAGACAATCTTACCATTGCCCAATTCTTTAATCTATTAAGGAACATAGGGGAAGAATTATGCCCAAAGGCGCACAATTCTTCGTCAAGATATCCATATTGAATTGCGTATCCAATAATCACGCCGTTATTTGGATTTTTCTCAAGAGCAGATATTAACGTTTCTTTTGAATTTTCACCGTTATCTAATATAGAAAACGATTCATCAAGATTAAAGCATTCGGCAATATCGTCGTAATTATATCCAAGTTCTTTAGAGAATAGGGATACTATGTAAGCGTAATATTCGCTTAAGATTTTTATAAGATTTTGCTCTATATTTTCCATATAGAACGGATAAATAACGTTAATTAATTCTAAAAGAGAGTCAGCTAAATTTGTTCCCGAATGCTCGTCGGCGTATTTTAATGCTCTTTTATGGTCTTTTACTTCTTTTGATGCTGATTGCGCCGCGTAAAGCAAATGTGAAACAAAAGAATTTGAAATTATACCAAAACCTAATCCCGAATCTCTCGATAATTCTTCATTATACGCTTGTTGAAACTTAATTTGCTGATTGTGTATTTGGGCATTAACGGCATCGCTAACCATATCGGTATAAGCCACATTAAGTTTTTCAATGCGGTTTGACCAATATTTATTAATTTCATTCCAATTAGGGCTAATTTCAATGCCGTATTTGTTAAATATCTCGTTAACACATTTTGCTGTAGAGTCTAAAACGCCTTGCGCATAGGCAAAATTGTCTATTATCCAAGGTAAAGGTTTTACTGTAACTTCCGTTCCGTGTTGTTGCACGTTGTCAACTGCCTTTCCGTTAACACGATTGTCTGTGATTTGTTTTGAATCCTTAGTGACGCGCATTTCAAAAGTTTCGCCTAATTGCCATAAAGCGAACTCGATTTTGTTGTATTTTAATTTTTGTTCCCACAAATTAAGGATAACTTTTTCTTCGGTTATGTTAGCCATTAGTTTACTCCTAAATAATTTCTTGCATAAATTTATCTAATAAATAGGTTTCGTTTTGTTCATCTTTTTTTAATTCAAATAATTCTTGAACTTTATTTTTTAATTCTATCATACTTGCTTTACAATGTTGGTCCCCATTTAAGACAGCTCCCATTTTTCTTGTATCTACTGCACATTCATGATACTTTGGATTTCCAAACGAAAAGCTTGGCACATAAATGTTTGTATAATCGCTTTGTACTACCCAAGCGGCCCCCATTTCATTCAAGCATGCAGGACTTTCTAAATAATCATCAGACCAAAGAATAATCATAAACATCTTTGAATTAATATTATCTCTCAAGTAGTCATAAATGTTGGCATCCATTGGGATTTTGTGCATTGGATGAGAAGTATATATGAGTTGGTCATTTTTCACACCTAACCCTACAAAAAAATTACGTAACGCATTTCCATATTTTTTATCGTTTGATTTATGACTGATAAAAATGATTTTTTCTCCCGATTTAATAGTTTCAGCCTTATTTTCTGCTTGTGCAAAATCTTCGATAGTTAATTCATTTTTTATTTTTACTAGCAAAGCTTGGTTTTTTAAGTGAGAATCTAAATTTATAACATATTCGTTTTTTTGGATTTTATAAATATTCTCGTCATACCATTTTATTATCCCATCCAAACTATAAGCAACCATATCATAATCAAGGTTATCTATTCCTTCTTTTAACTTTAACAAGTAGTTTATAATTTTTGAATCACTTGTATAATCTTCAATTAGCCCATAAATGCCATCATATTCTATTGTCAATAACTTTAAAGCGTTCATAATTCTTCAATTTTCTCCTATGTTTAATTCTACCACATTAAATATGACAGTTTTAGTCATATATTTTAATTTTCTTCTTCGTAATAGTAAGAATAATCTATACCTTTCATAAAGATTTCACGGTCATCTATCTTATCGGTTAAAGCATTTTCAATAAGGGCTAAAATCCCACTATAATCAACAACGCTTAATTTCATTGCCTCTAAATATTCGGTTTTATCAATCTTACTCCAATCTACGCATCTAGAAAGGTTTTTCTTTAATATTAAATCTAACCAAATTCTCGTCGTTCTACCGTTTCCTTCCATAAAAGGATGGGCAACGTTCATTTCAACGTATTTTCTAACGATTTCTGCTACCGTGCTCTCGGGCATTCTTTCAATAGTAGCAAGCGTTTGGTTTAAATATCCAACACTTGCGAAAACAAAACCGCCCTTACTAATATTCAACTTTCTTATTTGTCCTGCAAAATCGTATAAACCACCAAAAAGGTAAGCGTGAATTTGTTGTAAGCCGTTTATCGTACCAACTTCAATATCGCTTATTAGTCCGCTTTCAAACAATTCATAGGCTTTGTTCTTGCTTTGCTCATCAATAGAAGTGCCTTTCGTTTTAACCCATTTTAAGAATACGTCCGACTTTTTACTTGGAAGAATTGTTATAAGCAAGTTTAACCCGTCGTCATCTATAACGTCCGTCAGATATTTCTTGCCGTCTTTAGCCGCCAATTTCAGTTGTCTACAAATTGAGGACAACTGATTATTTCTACTTTTTAACGTATTCCAATATTTACGGGGGGCAGTACTCAAAGAGAGTGCTTCTATAATATCAACGGCACATAACCACCAACGAGAAGTTTCTTCATCCCACACAGAGCGAACAGGAACGTTGTCAAAAAATCTAATAGATGTTTTAATCATTTTTATCCTCGCTCACGATTTCTAATATGTCGTCTAATCCGCAATTAAGGGCGTTGCATATTTTAAGAAGAATATCCATATGCACGGTTTCATTTCTACCGAGTTTTGCCATAGCGGTAGTAGTAATACCCGCTTTTAAGCGTAGGTCTTCTTTTCTCATATCTTTATCAATAAGAAGTTTCCATAATTTTTTATAACTTGCAGCCATTTTTTAATCTCCTAAAAGGTTGTCTATAAGTCATTTTTATTATTATACCACATACAAACAATTTTATCAAGATATTCTCCAATATTTAGAGAAAGATGTTTTGGTGAATTTGGATAAAGAAGTGCCACAAAACGGGGTAAAATCGTAGCAGGTAAAGAAAAGTGCCACAACTAACACTTTTATATTAAAGCATATGGGAAACCCATATCTATTTTAGAACATAGAAAAAGAACTTGAATTTTTACGTCAAAGTTCTCGTTTTCTTTTTTTTGCCCTCTTAAAAATTGAAGTAGTTATTTGTGAATTAGCTCGCTTTTGTGAATTTTTTTATTTGTCCATAATGTTGGTTTACGACACTATACTTCGCTAAAAGCGAAAATGTAGTGTGCTTTGTTATTCATAAAATTAAGTTAATATAGTTATATTTTTAGCCTTGTGGCTAAAAGTGATATTGCTTATTGCATAAGCAGTTATATTTTGGCTATGCCAAAGTTATATTAAATAAATCCTTAACTCGCCGTAGGCGAATATAACTGCCGTAAGGCAATATCACTCGTCGTTAGGCGAATATAACAAATCCGTAAGGATTTATTTAGTTGTCGCTTTTCCCTATGGAAAGAGCGACTATCGAGGCTTTTTTCTTTTGGGATAAAAAATAGAGTCTTGTAGGGTTGCTTTTTTAGGGAATAAAGTGTATAATAGAAGAGAAAAGAAATAATTTTTACCCTAAAAGGGTAAAACGGAGAAAAAATGGCGCAAAAAGCAAGAAAATGGGAAGAATGGTTATCGGTTGGCGGGGAAACGGCGAAGGTGGTTTCCTATGCCGACTATTTTTCGCACAGACCTCTGTTTTCCTCGTTGCAGGTAAAAAACGTCGGGGAAGAGCTTGTCAACGACGTGTTGCTTACCGTTCGCAACGAAAACGGTATGCTGTTGCCCTGCGAAAAAACGCTGGAAGAAATTCCGTTTGAAAGCGTGGTGCAGGTAGAGCTTGGTCCGTTGTTATCGCCGCTGTATTTTTCTTCGACAGAGGAAGTAAAGGAAGAGCGTATCTTCGTTGCGTTAAGCAAAGACGGAAAAGAGGTGGCAAGCGCACAGTTTACCGTAACGACGTTGCCGTTTGATTTTTGGCAAGGAACGGAGGGGAATGCCGAGCTGTTGGCGTCCTTTGTCCGTCCCCGTCTTGCCGATTGTGCCAAGGTGCAAGCGGAAGCGGACGCACAACTGAAAAAGTGGGGTGTCAGCTTTGAAGCAGGCGGATATATCGGCAACGATAAAAACGCCGTTCGCCGTGCCGTTGCCGCCGTGTATGCGGTGTTGCGCCGCTATGCCGTTGCCAAGAAGTCCGCGGATATATCTAAGCCCGTAGAAGCAGGCGCGGGAGTAAAAATTTTATCCGACCATGTGGCAAGTCCGTTGGAAATGGCGTTGTTTGCGGCTGCGTGTTTGGAAAATATGGGTCTGCACTCCGTTCTGGCGTTTGGGGAAAAGGAAATCACGTGTGGCGTGTGGCTGTACGACAGCTGCTTTTTAGACACCGTTTCCGACGATATTTCACGACTGAACGCCTACGTTTCGGACGGTATCAATAACGTCAGCTGCTTTGACGTAGAGGATTTGTTCGGGGATAAAAATTGCGCCTATACCACGTCGGAAGCGCATTTCAGACAAAAGATAGAAAACGGAGCTTTTGAACGCTACGTGGATATTCGCCGTTGCAGAATTTCCCGTATCACGCCGCTCCCTCTCCGCGCCCGTAATTTGAAAGGGTACGAGGTACTTTCCGAAGAGGACTCCTCTCCCTTTATCGCGCCTGCGGATTTAACGCCTACGCAAAAATTAAGCTTGGATAGCGAGCTTACCAAAGACAAGCTGTGGGAACGCCGACTTTTGGATTTATCCATGAAAAACACGCTGCTCAACTTTTCGCCCACGAAAACGGTGGTGCGCCTTTTGTCGTACGATTTAGACAGTACGCTGGACGCGCTCACGTCGGCAGGCGAGTTAACGTTGACGACGGCTACGGCGGAGGTTGCCGAATGGGATAAAAAGGGCTTGTGCTTCGGCTTATCAAGCAAAGTAAAGCGTATGCGCGAGCTGATCGATTTGGAAAACCGTTCGGGACTGTTGCGTACCTATCACGATGAAAAAACGCTTACCGAAACGGTAACGCGGCTGATGAAGCGTGGCAAGGAAGCGGACGAGGAATCGGGCACGAAAATCTTGTATTTGGCACTTGGATTTTTGAAGTGGTATTCCCGCGAGGACGGCGAAGAGCGGTACGCTCCTTTGGTTTTGCAGCCGATTACACTGAAAAAGAGCAAGGGCGGTAACGGTTATGCGGTGGCGGCGACGGACGAAGAGCTTTCCGTCAACTCCACGCTGCTCGAATATTTGAAACAGGAATTCAATATCGATATTCGCGGTCTTTCGGAGGCGGCGCACGGATTAAAAATTTCGGAAATGCTTGCCATGGTGCGCATGGAAGTAGCGGAAATGCGCAACTGGGAGGTATATGACGACGGGTATTTGGCGGCATTTTCGTTTGCTCGTTATCAAATGTGGAACGATTTACGCCAAAATATCGGCGAGTACGCCAAAAACGAAATCGTAAACGCATTTTTGGAAAATACGCTGGTGTTTGGCGGTGGCGAGGATAACGTAAAAGAGGACGACGCACGCCCCGAAGCTACGTTGACTCCCTTGCTTGCCGACGCGTCGCAGTGGGCGGCGATTGCACAATCGCAAAAGGGCAAAAGTTTCGTTCTGCACGGACCTCCGGGAACGGGTAAGTCGCAAACGATTACCAATATCATCGCCAACGCACTCTATGAAGGAAAACGGGTGCTGTTCGTAGCGGAAAAGCAAGCCGCACTTTCGGTGGTTAAAAAGCGTTTGGACGGCTTGGGTTTGGGCGATTTCTGCTTGGAATTGCATTCTAATAAAACAAACAAAACGGACGTGCTGCAAAAGCTGTCGTCCACACTCGCGCTTGCCGGTGGGAATGAAAGGGTCAATTTATCCGAAAAGGCGGGCAATATATTGCAGCTTCGCGAGGACTTATACGAGCCGCTTGCCGCTTTGCATAAAAAACGCAGACTGGGCGTTTCGGTGTATGAAGCTCTTTTGGTATGCTTAAAAAATAAAAACGCGCCCGATATCATGAATATCGAAAGTACGTTCTACGATGGCTTAACCAAGGAAAAGATAGACTCGTACGAGCGCATGATGGTACAGGCGGCGGCTGCGGCAAAAGAGTGCGGCGGCGTGTATAATTCGCCCTTTTCCAACGTCAATCTCACGGAGTACGACTTAAAGACAAGAGATTGTCTGTATTGCGCTTCCGAGGTAGTGATAGCGGAAATTAAGCATTTGAAAAACTATATCGCGCTGTTTTTAGAACTGTATCGTCAGAAAATCAGCACGCTGACAAGAACAAAGCTAGACAATCTGTACGAAATCGCGCGCATGCTTGCGGGCGGAACGTTAAACAAATACTATAAAGAAAACGAAGAGGAGTTTTTCGCCTTTTTCAATGCCAACAGACGTTTAGACGCTTGCTTGGAAAAATATTTCGCGCAGTTTAAGAAGCTGGTGGATATTACCAAGGAGAAAAAGGAGCTTGCCAAATGGTTGGAGGCGGGTACAAGCGATTATTCGCGCAATAAGCCCGTGCGCTCGGTGGTAAAGAGATTGATGAAAGCCTCTCTTGCTCCCATGCGGGAAAACGAGGCGGCGGAGCATTTGGAAAATCTCAACGCTATTTACGAAGCCATGGCGTGTATCCGTTCTTCTACTACGTTGTCGCAATATTTCACGTTCGCGTTCGGTCGGGTAGATTTCTTTGACGCAAGAAAGCATTTCCTTGCTGATTTATACAAGCTGCACACGCTGTGCGCTTCCGTGTTCATGGACTATAACGCCGACAGCTTCAACAGTATGTGTATCCGAGCGGCAAACGGGTATTCCTTGCCTGTATTAAAGGGATTGACAGGGTCGCTTGACGCCTTCCGTTTGGCGGAGGAGAGCTTCCTTGCCGTAACGAAAGCAGACGCACGCAAAACGCCCGAAGAGGACGTGTTAGATTATTATACGGCAAAGGCGGGTGCATTGATAGAAAATATCGATATGCTTGCGCCTTGGTGTATGTATAAGAAAACAACGCAGGCGTTGGACGAGGCGGGCTTGACGTTTATCACGGACGCTTTGGAAAACGGCAACGTCAGCGGCGAAAATATCATCGATAGCTTTGAGAAAAATATCTATAAAAATTTCCTGCAAACGAATATCCCGCTCGACCCTGTTTTGGCTCGCTTTTCGGCGGCGGTGTCCGAGGAAAAATCGGAGAGTTTGCGCCTTTGCATGGAGGATTTTGCTCGCCTTACCAAAGAGGCGATACGCGCCGCGCTGATTTCCCGCTTGCCTACCGCTTCCACCGAGGGCAGTTTAAGTATCGAAGTGGCAAATTTCATTCGTTTGGTAAAATCCAACCTGCGCGGTATGGGTCTTAGAAAGCTGTTCGAGGAAATCCCCGAGCTTATCAAACGGGTTGCGCCCTGTATGTTGATGAGCCCTATTACCGTTTCGCAGTATTTGCAAGCGGAAACAGGAATGTTCGATTTGGTCATTTTCGACGAGGCGTCGCAAATATT
Source organism: Candidatus Scatosoma sp. (assembly GCA_045655725.1). Classification (GTDB taxonomy): domain Bacteria; phylum Bacillota; class Clostridia; order Christensenellales; family Borkfalkiaceae; genus Scatosoma. Next base: position 9,325 of record JAZOPT010000023.1, on the reverse strand, counting down.
AACAGCGGAAGCCATTTGCTCGCTTGCGCGAGGCAAAGCGGCGATTATCGTGGGCGACCCCAAACAGCTGCCGCCTACAACCTTCTTCCACGTAAACGCGGTGGACGAGGATAACTTGGAAAACGAGGACATGGAAAGCGTTTTGGACGATTGCTTGGCAATCAATATGCCCCAACGGCATTTGACGTGGCATTATCGCAGCAAGCACGAAAGCTTGATTATGTTCTCCAACGCCAATTACTATGAAAACAGACTGTGTACTTTCCCCTCGCCCGATGCGCTGAACTCCAAAGTGAAGTTTGTGCTTGTGGAGGACGGCACGTACGACAGGGGCTTTACCAAGAAAAATAAAGCCGAGGGCGACGCGCTGGTGGCGGAGGTCATTCGCCGTTTAAGCGACGCGGCACTGAACAAATCGAGTATGGGTATCGTAACGTTCAGCAACGCGCAAAAGGAGTATATCGAACGTAAGCTGTCGGCGGCGATTGTAGAACATCGTTTAGAACACCAAGCGTACGAACGGGAAGAGCCTTTGTTCGTTAAAAATTTGGAAAACGTACAGGGCGACGAAAGGGACGTTGTGTTGTTCTCCGTTTGTTACGGTCCTGACAAGCTGGGCAGAATTTCGCTGAACTTTGGTCCGTTAAATCAGGCGGGCGGTTGGCGTCGATTAAACGTTGCCGTGTCGCGTGCGCGCGAGGAAATGGTGGTATTTTCCTCTATGACGGGAGCGATGATCGATTTGTCCAAGAGCAATTCCCGCGGGGTAGCGGGCTTGAAAGCGTTCTTGGATTTTGCGGAAAAGGGCAAAACCAACTTGGCGATATCCTCGGGCGATATCGTGGCGAAAAGGGCGGGGCTTGGCAAGTATATTGCCGAAGAGCTTGCGTCCTACGGCTACGAATGCCGCTATGACGTGGGCGCGTCAGGCTTCAAAATAGACGTGGCGGTGGTAGACCCCAAAAACAGACACAAGTTTATTTTGGCAATTTTATGCGACGGTCAAATGCGGTTTTCCGTCAAAGACCGCAACGTGTTGCAGATACAAACGCTCAAACGCAATAATTGGAACGTAGTACGGCTTTTTGCGGTCAATTATTATAACAATCCCAAACGTGAGATAAAGAAAATAAAGGACGTTTTGGATAAGCTGACAGGCGCAGATAAAAAGGGCGGCGCAGAGCTTAACCGCAGTAAGAAAACGTATAAAGCGGCGGTATTGGAGGCTCGTTTTGAAAACGCCAACTACGTTACCTCGGGCGAAAACGATAAGGAGATTTTGGCTCGGTTGAAAACGATTGTGGCAGCGGAAGAGCCTATTTCGCACGATTTCTTGGTACGCAGATGTTTGCAAAGCTTGGGGATAACCAAGTACGGTGCAAAGGTGGAGGCGCGTATGCAAGCGTTAATTGCACTTTGCGGATTTAAGTACGAAAAGGTATTGGGCGTGGCGTTCTATCGTAAAACGGACAAAAACGTGGGTGTGGATAAATACCGTGTGGAAACGGGCGAACCGCTTCGCCGCTTCGAATACGATTATACGCCATACGAAATTATGGCAATCGTCCGCGGAGCGTTAGAGGATAAGGTGGCATTGTATATGGAAGAAATTCAAACGATAGTGGCTTCCGTATTCAAAATGGCAAAACCGACGGATAAATTTACCGCATACGTCAACGATTGTGTTACGCTCGGGGAAGAACGCGGTTTGTTTGTGCGGTCTGTTTCGGACAGAATTTCCATGGCGTAAAATATTTTATACAAATGCAGACGGAAACAAAAGAGATAAAGGCAAAAAACGAATACGAGGCGGAAGGCAGAATTTTCAACTTCCGTCCCGTTTTGTTTACGGCAATCTTTTTGCTTTTCGGTATTTGGTTTGCTTATGCTTGCATTTTTGATGGCGTTTCTCTTTGGTGGGCGTTTGCGGTGTTGCCCGCAATGCTTATTCTCCTTTTCGTTTGCTGTATCAAATGGAGCTTGCACCGCTTGCTTTTTACGACTTTGCTATTAGCCGTTTCCTTTTTTATCGGCGTAGGAGCATTGTATTTTCAAGTGGTCGATTATCGGCAAGCAGGCGCGTATCAAGGCGATGGTACGGTGCTTGCAAGAGTGGTAAATATGGAGGAATCGGACGGCTACGTTCGCTTGACTTTGGATAAGGCGACTATCAACGGCACAGAGGCAGACGGGAGGGTGATCGCATACCTGCCTGCCTCTTTTTACGGAAAAGTGCATTATGCGGACGAGGTTTCTTTGCGCGGAGAGCTTCGTGGCGTTACCTACGAGGATAACGTTTATCTCATCGACGACGACGTGCGTTGGAGGGTGGAAGCGGAAACCTGCCACGTTACGGGTAGGTCGTTTAACGTGTTTTTGCACCTGCGCGGGCATATACGCGCAAGGGTGTATGCAGGCATGGACGAAACGTCCGCGGCGGTTACGATGGCGGTGCTGACAGGCGATACTTCGGGTATGGACGACGGACTGCTTGACAATATGCGGCGGGGCGGTATCGCGCATATCTTTGCCGTTTCGGGTTTACACGTAGGCGCATTGTACGCCTTTTGTACGTGGATAGTCGGTAAAACCGCTATGCGCAAATTGCCGAAATGGAGTAAATTATTGTTTACGGGCGGCATATTACTATTCTACGGCGGTATATGCGGGTTTTCCGCGTCCGTTGTCCGCGCGATAGTGATGTGTATAACCTTATACGCTTCTACGCTGTTCGGCTTGGGCGGGGATAATTTGGAAAGAGTGGGTATGGCGGCGATTGCCGCGCTGTTGATTTCGCCTATCTCCCTGTTTTCGGTAGGCTTTCAGCTGTCGTTTGCGGCATGTTTGGAAATCGTGTTTTTGGCAAGGCGTATTGCAAACGGAATTCGCCGTTTTTGCCTAGTGGTTTATCGCTTTTTTGTGGAAACGCGAGAGCTTGAAACGGGTACGCAATCAAACGAAAAATTAGAAATAAACGCACCCATGTATGAGGATACGCTCCCGCCGACGGTGTTGCAAAGGGTGTGGCGCGCCGTGTATTCCTTTTTGGGTGTAACCTTTTCCGCACAGCTTGCCACCGCACCTATTTGCTTGATGGCGTTCGGGTATTTGTCGGGGTGGTCGCTTCTGCTCAACTGCCTGTTTGTGCCTCTGATATCCGCTTGTTTTTCGGCTCTGTTGGCGTTTGTCGCAGCGGCGTGTGTGTTGCCCGTAACGGCAAGTCAAGCGGTGTTGTACCTGCCAAAAACGGTATGGTCGGCGGTATTGTTGCTGTTTGAGGCGGCAGATTTTTCTTCCTTTTGCATAGAAAACGTGGCGTTGCCCGTGGGCGCGATTATCGCATATTACGCCATGCTGCTGTTTACTACGGATAAATGGAACGTGCCTACACGCTGGAAAAGAGGACTCTTCGTCGTATTTTTTGTGCTGTTTGCCGTGGGAACGGCTGTAGTAAACGTAGGCTGATTTGTATATGTGCGCAAGTATTTACTTGTATAATAGCCGCATAAGAAATGCTTGTAAGATTCTTGCTTTTTTTGCGAAGATATGCTATACTGTATAAGGAAGAATTCGGGCAAAGCCGAAAAGGAGGGCAAAACGCAGAATGAAATACGTAGATTTCAGAAAATTTACGGACGAAAACGGCGCAATGCCCGTGTATTTGTTCGAGGGGGAAGAGGGATATTTCCGCGAAAAGGGAGAACAGCTGTTAAAATCCCGCTTTCTGCAAGAGCCTACCTTGGATTACATCTCCTTTGACGGCGGAACGCTGAAAGGGGAGGGTATCAAGGCGTTGACGGACGCCGTGTGCTGCTTTCCGTTCGTCAGCGAAAGGAGAGTGGTGCGCGTTACGGAATTTTACCCCTCCGAAAAGGAGTACGAAACGTATCTTGCTCCGTTGCTAAACAATCCGCCCAAAGACGGACTTTTGTTAATCGTTAATACGTCGAAGCCGAAAACGGGTGGGGCGGTGCTTTCTAAAAAGCCCAACGTAACGCACGTGGATTGCGGAAAAGCGGACGAGGAAACGATAAAAAAATGGATATACGTTACCTGTAAGCGGGAGGGAGTATTTACCGACGGCGTTACCTGCGGTAAGTTGGCGGCGTACTGTACCTGCGATATGTCCCGCGTTTCCAAGGAAACGGAGAAATTGCTTTGCTATTGTCAAGCGACGGAGGTAACCCGTTTGACGGACGAAATTGTAGATGCATTGGTCTATCCCGACGCAGAGTACAAGATATACGAGTTAGCCAACGCCATATCCCGTAAAAATTATTCTGCGTTTATGACAATCATGAAGGATTTGCAGACGAAGGGCTTTAACGAAACGTCCTTGCTTTCCTCACTTGCGTCCTATTTTAGAGGACTCTACGAAACGTCGCTGTGCGTAGGGAGCGACAAAGAGGTGGCGGCAACGCTGGGGATAAAAGAATACGCGGCGAAAAAGAACCGAGAACAGGCTGTAAAATTTGGTAAAACCGCATTAAAAGCACTGTATGAGGATGTTTATGGTGCAATCAGCGGTATCAAATGCGGTAAGCTGACCCCGCAATCGGCACTGAAATTGGTTACGGCGAAGCTATTTTTCGGGAAATAATCGCAAATAATCGGAAAGTGTTGAAAAAGCTGCGAAAAAGCAGTAAAAAAAGCAGTAAAAAAGCTTTATTTTTTATCAAATATTTTATATAATATAATAAAGAGCGCGTTTTGCGGTTTGAATAACGCGATAACGGAGGAAATTATGGGAATTCGACTTTTAGCGGCTGCCGGAAGATTTTGGCAGTTGAAAGACGGCATCATAGATTTTTTTAATCATTTTCAGGTGATGTACGGAATTGAAATTTTTCTGTTTTTCCTGTTGATTTATTTTGTATCCAAAGTACTTCGGGAGAACGACGCCACCAAATTGATGATTTTGTATTGGGTCTTGCTGTTGGTTGGCGGCGCGATGAACGTGTTCGCAAACGAGCTTATCGACAAGCAATTTTTATTGTTCTACGTCGCGTTGCTTTCGGCGTTTATGCTTATTTTATTCAACGTGGAAGTGAAAAAGAGTCTTTGGGACGTGCATTCGGCGAAGCCCGTTACGTCGGAGAAGCTGACGGGCGGTAGCACGGAAATCCGTACGCAGGCGGAAACGGAGCATTGTATCGCAAACGTCATTAAAGCGTTACAGAATATGTCCAAAAATAACGTGGGCGCGTTGGTGGTGCTCTCCCGTGGGAGCTTGCCCAAGCAGGTTTTGCAAAGCGGCGTGCTTATCGATGCGGAAATATCTACGCAAATGATAGAGGGCGTGTTCTTCCCCAAAGCTCCTTTGCACGACGGAGCGATGATTATTCACGGTCATAAAATTCAGGCGGCGGGCTGCTTTTTGCCGCTTACGCAAAAAACAAGCTATCCCAAGGAATACGGAACTCGCCACCGCGCGGCAATCGGGATTACGGAAGTGGCAAACGTCATTTCGCTAGTGGTATCGGAAGAAACGGGTATCATCTCTATCGTAAAGCAGGGCAACGTCATTCGCTATGCCGATTACGATATGTTAATGGACGCCTTGAAAGATTATTATTGGCAGGAAATGCCTTTGACGGATAAGAAACGCTCGGGAGGATTCGGCAGATGAAATTCGGTCAATTTTTGAAAAACGTATTCGTTTCCAAGTTTTGGATAAAAGCCATTTCTTTGGCGTTAGCCGTAGTTGTGGTGGTGCTTTTGAACGTTTAAGCGAAAAGCGATAAACGGCGATAAATAGCAGATAAGGGTATATAAGGGGAAAATAGAGGAAATACGAAACCGCCGAAAAAGGCGGCGGCAGTCAATTTGCCGAAAAGGAGTTTTGTATGGCGATTAAAGTATGTAAATTCGGCGGAACGTCCATGGCGGACGGGAACGTGATTTTGTCGGCGGCAAAAATCGTTCGTGCGGATAGCGAACGTAGATACGTTGTAGTTTCCGCTCCGGGGAAACGGTTTAGCGGCGACATCAAAATCACCGATTTGTTGTACCGCAGTGCAGAGGCGGCGGCAAACGGGGATAAAGCGGCTTTTGACGAGGCGTTTGGGAAAATCCGTACTAGATTTATGAATATCGAAACGGAAGTTGGAAAAAACCTCGGTATTAAAGTGGCTTTGGACGAAGTAGAAGAAAAGGTGTTAAACGGCGCGGGCGCAGATTATTGCGCTTCACGCGGCGAATATTTGGCGGCGAAAATTATGTCGGCAGTGTTGGACGTTCCCTTTGTAGATGCAACGGAATTTATCCGCTTCAAAGAGGACGGAACGCTGGACGAGGTAACGTTTGAAATCGGCGCAAAGGTGCTTTCCAAATACGAAAGAGCGGTTGTTCCCGGGTTTTACGGGTTGGGCGCTGACGGCAACGTAAAAACGTTCTCCCGCGGCGGCGGCGATATTTCGGGTTCTATCGTAGCTCGTTCGGTAATGGCTTCGCTGTACGAAAATTGGACGGACGTAAGCGGCTTTTACGCTTGCGACCCCCGTATCGTTACCTCCCCGCAATGGATATCCGAGCTGTCCTATCAAGAACTGCGCGAGCTTTCGTATATGGGCGCAAACGTGTTACATAGCGAAGCGATTTTTCCTGTGAGAAGTGCGGGCATTCCTATCCGTATCTGTAATACCTTCCGACCTGACGATGCAGGCACGTATATTGTGAAAACGTCCAAACGCAACGTAAAAGACAACGTTATTACGGGCGTTGCGGGCAGAAAGGATTTCACGGCAATCACGTTGGAAAAATCTATGATGAACTCGGAAATCGGGTTTGTTGGAAAGGTGCTTTCGGTCATTGGAAAGCGCAATATTTCATTCGAGCATTTGCCCTCGGGTATCGATACGATGTCGCTTGTTATCGACAATGCTTACTTAAAAGACGGCGTTTTGCAAGAGCTTGTAAAAGAAATGCAAGAGGCGGTAAATCCCGATAAAATCTATACGCACGAAAATATCGCGTTGGTAGCGGCGGTTGGATACGGTATGGTGCGTAACGTGGGTACTTCCGCGAGGTTGTTCAAGGCGATAGCAGACGCAGGTATCAACGTGATTATGATAGACCAAGGTTCTAGTGAAATGAATATTATCGTCAGCGTAGATAACGCCGACTGCGACGCTTGTATCCGTGCAATCTATCGGGAATTTTTTAACGAGAAAAAAGAGCTTGCGTAAAAAAATAACTTGTCGCAAGCAAAGAGGTGTATTATGAAAACGTTAAAAGTACAGTTAAAAGAAGAATATCCCTTAAAAGGCGGCGTACTCGACTGCCTTTTGGCAGAGAAGCCGTTCGACGCGGAAGATGTGGATTGGAAGCGACCTGCGGTGGTGGTAGTTGCAGGTGGCGGGTACTCTCGCGTAAGCAAACGGGAAGCCGAGCCTATTGCATTTGAATTTTTATCGAGAGGCTTTCACGCGTTCGTGCTTACCTATTTGACGGGAAAGGAAAACGGCATTGCCTATCCCGAACAGCTTTTGGAACTTTCCGCAGCGGTGGATTACGTTAAAAAACACGCAAAGGAATTTTGTGTAAACGAAAAAGAGGTGTTTGTCATAGGCTTCTCGGCTGGCGGGCATTTGACGGCAAATCTTGCCGTAGAGTATGCTTCCGTATCTCAAAAAATGGGTAGAGAGTTAGATGCAAAACCGACGGCAGTGGGTCTTTGCTATCCCGTAATCTCTAAAAAGAACGGACATCAAGGCTCGTATGAAAATCTTTTGAACGGATATTCGGACGAGGAGAAAGAAGAGCTTTTGAAAACGCTTAACTTAAACGAGGCGGTAACAAAGGATACGCCTCCTGCCTTTATTTGGACGATGGCATGCGACCCTGTTGTTCCCTCGGATAACTCTATCCGTTACGCCCAAGCCCTTTATAATAACGGAGTGCTGTACGAATTACATATCTATCCGTACGGCGGGCACGGAGCTTCTACGCTCCGCGCGGAGATAAACGGCGGCAGCGTACCTCCGCACTATAAACGCGTGGCGCGCTGGATGGACGATTGTGCGGAATTCTTCCGCTTGTTCACGGAGGAACAGTTTTAATCGGTTTTAATATAAAAATAAGGAGTGCAGAAATTTCACTGCACTCCGATTTTTTATAGTTGTCCGTATTTAAGCCAATTGAGCGGAAGTAAGCTTATACACAAGCGTTCCCAGATTATAAGAAATGGGAATCTCCATTTGCAAAATGACGTTGCGATAGCTGTTGGATTTGGCGTTGCCCGTTTCCGCTACCCATACCGTCTGCGACTGACCGGGCATGGACGATTGAATGGAAAGCGTTAAAGGATAATAGTTGATAACGCGTTCCTTGGCTTCTTCCTCGTCGTTGCGGGTAAAGGTAAAGGACGTTCCTTCTTCTTTCGAGCCTACCTCTACGTCTATCAGCTGATTTGCCGCCGTAAACGGCGCATAAACGGACAGGGTGGGGGCTGCATACGAAGAAGGATTGATACCGCGGAGGGCAAGCAAAAGGTATTCGTTGTCGATAGGCGTGTAATCCTCGTCCGCTTCAAACGATTGCGTTTGCGTGGCTTCCGTTAAGTTGTTTACCGTAACGCATTTGCCGCTTTTGCCGTCCGCTTCGTACGTAGTATCTACCGTGTAGTTTACTTCCTCGTAGCAATCCTCTACCGTCGCTACCGAGCCTGTAACGGGGGAATACCCTTTAATTTCCTTATGGGAAGCGATAGGGGTAAGCGATTTGTCCAAAGCGAACTCTGCCCAAGAGGTTACGGTATCGTTTTCCAACGTTACCGACTCGCCTTTATAAGAATAGGTGGCGTTGGTAATAAGCTCTGTTTCCAAACGGAAAGTCTTTTCAGCGGTGTCGGTGTGGAGAGTCATTACGTACGTACCCTCGTAATCCACCTCGTACCCGCTAAGACCGCTACCCGATTCAAAGCTCACGTCATAGGTAAGCGTTTCCACACTGTCGGTGGGTAAATCGACGTCTTGAAACCAATAATGGCTAAACGCCGTGTGCTTGTCGGTATTCATACACGCGCCGAAGGTGGTCGCGCTGATCAGCAGTGCCAAAAAGGCAGTAAGTCTTTTTTTCTTCATGTTCAAAGCATTCCTTTGAATGTGTACTAAACTACCAAAATAAGTAGCCATGTATTATTATAGCACAAAAAAACGGATTTGTAAAAAACAAAATATAGATTTCCTAAAAAATATTGTGAAAAAAAGCTGAAAATTTCCCCTATTATATGTTATAATAGTAAAAAGAAGGTTTTTACGGGAGATTTTTTGCGATGATTACCGCTATCAAGGCATACACGCTTTCCGAATGTATGGAAGTGATG
>JAZOPT010000022.1:0-7580 GCA_045655725.1 Candidatus Scatosoma sp. | reverse complement strand
CGTCATCTCCTGAACGTGTCCGTAAGGCACAAGCCCAAGCTTGATAAGAGCCTGGAAGCCGTTACAGATACCCAACGCCAAGCCGTCGCGATTGTTCAGTAGTTCTTCCAGCTGTTCCGCAATATACGGATTACGGAAGGTAGTAGCGATAAACTTGCCGCTGCCGTCCGGCTCGTCGCCGCCCGAGAATCCGCCGGGGAACGCCACAATGTTGGCGTTTTTGATTGCTTTTACGATACGTTCTACACTCTCTTCAATATCCGCCGCCGAACGGTTACGCACAACCACCGTTTCCACTTCTGCGCCTGCAAGGATAAATTTCCGAGCGGTATCCAATTCGCAGTTGGTACCGGGGAATGCGGGTATAAACACGCGGGGCTTCGCCGTTTTGGTAGCGATATTCGTATATTTTGCACCTGCCGTATAATCGCAGTTTTCCGCTTTGCCGTCTGCAGGTGCAACCGTTGCAAACACGCTTTCCAAAGGAGAGATATATGCGTCCGCCGCGTCGCATACGCTAACGCTTTGATTACCGCACGTAAACGCTTCACCGCATACCTGCCCTACCCGTTTTGCCGTAATGCCCGACAATTTGCTTGCGTCTTTGAGGGAGATAACGAGGTCGCCGTAGCCCTCTGTGTAAAGCTCGTCTGCGGTCATTTCAAACTGCACGCCCACGCCGTTTCCAAGCGCAGACTTAATTACCGCCGAGCCGATACCGCCGTTCTCCACTACCGTAGCAAAGGTAGCGTTTCCGTTTGCGATATTTTCGTAAACCGCCTCATATACCTTCTTCAACGACTCGAAATCGGGTACGTTATTTTCGTCCTTGGGAACGGGAATATAGTACAGCGTTTCGCCGCCCTTTAACACGTTGGTAATCAGCTTGCTTGCCTTTGCGGGCGCAAGTGCAAACGAAATCAGCGTAGGAGGTACGTGAATGCTTTCAAACGTACCGCTCATGCTGTCCTTACCGCCGATTGCGCCAAGCCCCAAGCCCATTTGCGCATATACCGCACCAAGCAATGCGGACGCGGGAACGCCCCATACTTTTGCGTCCGACGTCATTCTTTGGAAGAATTCCTGCAACGTCAAGCGGACATCGCTGTATTTTGCGCCCGTTGCCACCACTTTGGATACGGAAGCTACGATAGAATACACAGCCCCCACAAACGGACAAGTTGCCATAGGATAAGGAGAATACCCGTAAGCGGATACCGTACACACGTCCGTTTCGCCGCCGCAAATCTTCGCCGCCATGGCAATCGCGGGAGTACGCTGCGTTTTACCGCCCCAAGGCATATACACCGAACGCGCGCCAATCGTAGAGTCGAACGTTTCCGACAAGCCTTTCTTTGCGCATACGTTGAGGGCTGCCAACGTTTTCTTGGTGGTTTCCGCAAAATCTACGCCCGATTTTTTGTCAAACCATTTGGTCTTTTTATCGCAAATTTCCACGTTCGTTTCCTGTTTTACACCGTTGGTGTTCAAGAATTCACGGGAAATATCCACAATCGCTTTGCCTTTGAGCAGCATTCTCATTCTGCCCGTATCCGTAACCACCGCTACGGGCGTTGCCGCAAGATTTTCTTCCGCTGCGAGCGCAATAAACGCTTCCACGTCCTTTTCCGCAACCACTACCGCCATACGTTCTTGCGATTCGGAAATGGCAAGCTCGGTGCCGTTCAAGCCCTCGTATTTTTTAGGAACTTTATCCAAATCGATATTTAAGCCGTCCGCAAGCTCGCCGATGGCAACGGAAACGCCGCCTGCGCCGAAGTCGTTACATTTTTTAATTTTACGCGTAGCCTCTTTATTGAGGAACAGACGTTGCAGCTTTCTTTCGGTAAGCGCGTTACCCTTTTGCACTTCTGCTCCGCACGTTTCTACCGAGTGGCTATCGTGTGCCTTGGACGAACCCGTTGCGCCGCCGCAGCCGTCGCGACCCGTTTCGCCGCCAAGCAGAATAATGATATCCCCTGCTTTGGGTGCTTCACGATACACCATTTCCTTTCTTGCACCGCCGACAACGAAGCCCGTTTCCAAACGCTTCGCTTTATATCCCTCGTGATATACTTCGTCAACGATACCCGTCGCCAAACCGATTTGGTTACCGTACGAGGAGAAGCCCGCCGCCGCACGCTGCGTGATAACGCGTTGGGGAAGCTTACCCGCAAGCGTGTCCTCTAATTTTTCTCTGGGGTCGGACGCGCCCGTTACTCGCATTGCCTGATATACGTACGTTCTACCGCTGAGCGGGTCGCGAATAGCACCGCCAAGGCAGGTAGCCGCACCGCCGAACGGCTCGATTTCCGTCGGGTGGTTATGCGTTTCGTTTTTGAACATAACAAGGTAACGTTCTTTTTTACCGTCAAGCTCCGCTTCTATCTCGATAGAGCAAGCGTTGATTTCATCGGAAATATCCAAGTTGTCCAGCTTGCCGTCCTTTTTCAGCTTTTTCGCCGCAATGGTGGCAAGGTCCATAAGACAGGGGTATTTATCCGCACGATGACCGTTCAATTCTTTATACAAATCCTCGTACAGATGATACGCCTTTTCAATGGTGGTGTTTTCCGAATTTATTTTAATATTTTTCAGCTCGGTGGCAAACGTCGTATGACGGCAATGGTCCGACCAATACGTATCGATTACTTTCAACTCCGTTTCCGTAGGGTTGCGCTTTTCACTGCGGAAATAATCGCGAACGAATACGAGGTCTTGCACGCTCATGGCAAAGCCTACGTTTTTGTGGTATGCCGCGATATCGCTATCCGTCATATCGATAAAGCCGTCCACGTCGCAAACGGGAGCACCCTCTACCGTCGCGCGAACAAGCGTTTCGGGCTTTTCAAAGCCTACCTCTTCACTTTCTACGGGGTTGATGATGTGCTTCTTGATTGCCGAAAGCTGTTCGTCCGTAACGCCTTTGACAAGATAAACTCTTGCGCATTTGATAAGCGGACGGGTTTTGCGGGTAAGAAGCTGCACGCATTGCGCCGCACTGTCCGCGCGCTGGTCGTACTGACCCGTCAAATAACTAACCGCAAACGCCTTATATCCCGCGGGAATTTCCAACGTTTCCAAATACACGTTATCCACGGGCGGCTCGGAAAATACGGACGGAATCGCCGCCTTTAACTCTTCTTCCGTCAAGCCCTCTACGTCGTAGCGCAATACCAAACGAAAATCTTCCGCGTCTATCTTCAACAGCGTTTTTACGTCCGACTGTTCTTTTCTCGCCTGTACGTTATCCTTCTTTTCTACGAAAATTCTGTATATCATATTCTCTTACTCCCTGTTTACGTCCTTATATTTGATACCGATATCCTTGCGGTAGTGCATTCCGTCAAAGCGTACCTTTTCCACGTTGGCGTACGCCTTTTGTCTTGCTTCTTCTATCGTACTGCCCTTGGCGCACACGCCGAGCACTCTGCCGCCGTCGGTAACCAGCTTACCGTCCGTCAATTTCGTGCCCGCATGACACAAGACAATATCTTCGTCCAAGTTACCAAACGTGATTTTCTTGCCCTTTTCGTATTTCACGGGATAACCGCCGCTAGCAAGCACCACACATACGCACGCGCCCTCTGCCCAACGGATTTCCACCTCGTCCAAGCGTTCGTCCGTGATTGCCTCGAAAATTTCCATGAGGTCTGTTTGGAGCATGGGCAGGATTACCTGCGTTTCAGGGTCGCCGAAGCGAGCGTTGTATTCTATCACTTTCATACCGTCTTTCGTCTTCATCAAGCCGAAATACAAAACGCCCTTAAACGTACGCCCTTCCTTGTTCATCGCATACATGGTAGGCAGCATTATCTTTTCCAACACTTCCTTTTCCGTTTTTTCGCCGTAAAAAGGAGCGGGACAAAACGTACCCATACCGCCTGTGTTCAAGCCCTCGTCGTTGTCGAATACGCGCTTATGGTCGCAGCTTGTAATCATCGGTTTTATCGTCTTTCCGTCCGTGAACGCCAAAGCGGAAACCTCCGGTCCTTCCAAAAATTCTTCCACGACCACTTTATTGCCCGCCGTGCCGAATTTTTTGTCCAGCATCATTTCCTTGATTCCCTCTTGCGCTTCCTCGCGAGTTTTACAAATCAAAACGCCCTTGCCAAGCGCAAGTCCGTCTGCTTTCAAAACGACGGGAATATCGCAGGTAGCCACGTACGCTTTCGCTTCGTCATACGAAGAAAACGTTTCGTATTTCGCCGTGGGAATATTGTATTTTTTCATGAGTTCTTTGGAAAACGCCTTGCTTGCCTCAATGATTGCCGCGTTCTTTCTCGGCCCGAACACGCGATGACCGCGGCTTTCCAATTCGTCTGCAAGACCCAACGCCAAAGGGTCGTCGGGAGCAATGACGGTGTATTGTACGTCGGGGTGCGCGTCCACCCAATCGCCTACGGCTTGAAGATTGCAATAATCTACGTTGACAAGCTCTGCCAACTGCGCGATACCTGCGTTGCCTTTCATGGCGTAAATTTTATCCACCTTGGGCGATTTCGCAAGCGCTTGTATAATGGCGTGCTCTCTGCCGCCGTTTCCGATGACCAAAACGTTCATATTATTTCTCCGTTTATATCTCTATCTCTATATCTATATATCTGTATATTGTTTATTTGATTACGGGCAAACGGTAACCGTTCTGCCCTGTTTTTGTATTTTCCCTTCGCAAAGGAGCTTCACGCAAAGCGGGAGCATTTTATGCTCTTCCCGTAAAATACGAGCCTGCAACGTTTCGGGCGTATCGCCGTTTTCTACGGCTACCGCGCGTTGCATAATGATTGCGCCGCCGTCCACGTCCGCTTCTACGAAATGCACGGTTGCGCCGCTTACCTTAACGCCGTACTCCAAAGCCGCCGCGTGCACCTTTAATCCGTAATACCCCATACCGCAAAAGGCGGGGATAAGGGAGGGATGAATATTGATAATGGCGTTTTCAAACTGCTTGATAAAGGAGGGCGGAACAACGGAAAGCCAACCCGCCAACACCACGTATTCTACGCCGTTTTCTTTCAGTGTTTTCGCCACTTCGTCGTAAAATGCCTGCTTGTCCGCATATTTGTCCTTTTCGTACGTCAGCGTTTTTATTCCCTCTTTCTCCGCGCGGGTGATTGCGCCAATGTTGGGCTTGGACGCCACCAAATATTCAATTTTGCAAAACTGCTCCGCATTGTTTGCGTCGATTATCGACTGAAAGTCCGTGCCGCCGCCCGAAGCAAATACCGCTATCTTTTTCATTTGAGAATCACGCCCTTTCCTGCAACCGCTTTACCGATAACGGCTACGTCTTCGCCCGTTGCTTTGAGGCACTCCATTGCTTTTTCCACGTTTTCGGGAGCAACGCATACCACCATGCCGATACCCATGTTAAACGTGTTATAAATTTGTTCGTCTGTGATACCTGCGCGCTGCTGCATTACCTTGAACACCGCGGGTACTTCATACGAATTTTTCTCAATTTCACAGCCAATCCCTTCGGGTAAAATTCTGGGAATGTTTTCGATAAAGCCGCCGCCCGTGATGTGCGCGATACCCTTTACTTCCACCTTTTCGATAAGGGATAAAATGCTCTTAACGTAAATTCTCGTCGGCTTCAAAAGTACCTCTGCTGCCGTTGCGCCAAGCTGCTCGTCGTATTTTTCCAAAGCCGCTTTATCCTCGTCGCCGAACAGCTTTCTTACCAAAGAATATCCGTTGGAATGTACGCCCGTCGATTTCAAGCCGATAAGCACGTCGCCCGCCTGAATATTTTTGCCGTTGATTACCTTTTTCTTATCCACGATACCTACGGCAAAGCCAGCCAAATCGTATTCGCCGTCGGGATAGAAGCCGGGCATTTCCGCCGTTTCGCCGCCAATCAGCGCACAACCAGCCTGTTTACAGCCCTCTGCAATGCCTTTTACTACTTCCGATTCCGCTTCGGGATACAGCCTACCGCAAGCGTAATAATCCAAGAAGAACAACGGTTTTGCACCTTGGCAAACGATATCGTTTACGCACATTGCCACCGCGTCGATACCGATCGTATCGTGCTTTTCAAGCAAAAACGCGTATTTGAGTTTTGTTCCAACGCCGTCCGTACCCGCTACCAATACAGGCTCTTCCATTTTTTCGCCTGCGATAGAGAAGAAGCCGCCAAAAGAGCCGAGATCGCCGATTACGTTTTCGTTATACGTCGATTTTACGTGTTTTTTCATGAGTTCTACGGCTTTATAACCTCTCGTTACGTCAACGCCGCTGTCCTTGTAAGAAATTGCCATTTTTATCTCTCCGTTTCTTTTATTTTTTTCTTGATTGTTTATTTTTTACTTATTTTTTTTGTTCGGATATTTTATAATCGAACTTGTTTTCGTTAGTTTCCTTGGGTTTTTCGGTGGGATAATCCCCGTTAAAGCACGCCGCGCAATACCCTTGACACGTTCCGCTTTCGCCCAATTTGAACACGTCCTCCAAAGGCAGGAATCCTACCGAATCCGCACCGAACAGCTTCGCCATTTCTTCGGGAGTGTGCTTGCAAGCAATAAGCTCCGCTTTCGAGCCGATGTCCGTGCCGTAATAGCAGGGATTAAGGAACGCAGGTGCAGACGAACGCACGTGTATCTCTTTTGCGCCCGCCTCGCGAAGCAGCGTTACCACTCTTGCCATCGTCGTGCCGCGCACGATAGAGTCGTCCACCATGACAACGCGCTTGCCACGCACCGTTTCCGCTACTGGATTGAGCTTTATCTTTACCTTATCTTCACGCACGTTTTGACCGGGGTCGATAAACGTTCTGCCGATATATTTGTTTTTGATAAGCCCCAAGCCGTAAGGAATCCCCGATTCCTCCGCATAACCGATTGCCGCGTCCAAGCCCGAATCGGGAGCGCCGATAACGACGTCCGCGTCCACGGGATGCGCTTTCGCCAAAAATGCACCCGCGCGCTTTCTTGCCAAATGTACCGAGCAGTTATTGATAACGGAATCGGGACGCGCCGTATATAAATATTCAAACACACAAAGGCGTTCGGGCTTTTTATCGCAATGGTCGCGGATACTTCTCACGCCGTCCTTGGAAAATACCACGATTTCCCCAGGCTCTACCTCCCGCACCAATTTCGCGCCCGCCGCGTCTAACGCGCACGTTTCGCTGGAAATAACGTATTCCCCGTCCGCACGGATACCGTAACAAAGCGGATGAACGCCGTTTTCATCGCGCGCCGCAATCAGCTTTTGCGGGGACATGACCAGCATGGAATATCCTCCCTCCAATCTGTTCATCGCGCGGTTTACCGCCTCTTCAATAGACGGAGCGGTTAAGCGTTCTCTCGTAATCATATACGCGATAACTTCCACGTCGTTTGCCGTATGGAAGATTGCTCCGCTAAGCTCCAATTCTTTACGCAGCTCTGCGTAATTGACAAGCGCGCCGTCGTGGGAAATCGCAAGCTTCCCCTTGATATGGTTTACTACCATAGGCTCTGCGTTGATACGGTCTTTGGTGGCGCTTGTGCCGTAACGCACGTTGCCGAGCGCCATCTGCCCAGGTCCCAAGGAATTTAACACGCGCGGCGTGAACACTTCGTTCACGAGCCCAG
>JAZOPT010000021.1:0-3942 GCA_045655725.1 Candidatus Scatosoma sp. | reverse complement strand
TTTTTGTTCCTTGCAAAAGATATTGCAAAGAAGATTGAGGCCGAGCTGGAATATCCCGGTCAGATTAAAGTAAACGTTATCCGCGAATTCCGCGGCGTTGAATACGCAAAATAAGAAAAAACCCGAAAATCTTTTGTGGATTTTCGGGTTTTCAAATAAAAAATAAGGAGAAAAAGATAAAAGTTTATTTTTTTGAAAAAAAGCATGATTTTTGGCTTGACTTTTTTTTCAAAGTTCATTATAATGTCATAGTAACAATTAGAAAACAGTTGCTGCTATGGCTCAGTTGGTAGAGCGCGTCCTTGGTAAGGACGAGGTCGGCGGTTCAAATCCGCCTAGTAGCTCCAAAGGACATCGAAAGATGTCCTTTTTCTTTTATAACCGCCAACCGAGGTCGGCATGAGGACGCTACGCTATTCCGTCGTTTCACTCCTTACAAATGCACATAGTAGTTCCAAAGGACGTCGAAAGATGTCCTTTTTCTTTTTAGCACTCCCCCAACATTTGACACATAGCCCTTTTATAAGCAAATATAGCTATAAGGCAACGCACTCCACATGTCCTTTGTTTGCTAAACATTTTGAATATTTTTCAAGGTTTGCGCTATACTGAAACAAAACCGTTTTTTGTATAGGAGTATATATGTTAAGTCGGCATTTAATAGCGCAAACACAGCCTGTTGCAAATCAAGAAAACGTCGTTACGTGGAAAAAATACCGCGTTACCGTTTTAGCTGAACGATTGTTCCGTATAGAGTGGAGTGAAAGCCTGCAATTCCGTGACGAAGCAACGCAAAGCGTATGGTATCGGAATATGCCAAAACAGTCGTTTGAAGTAAATCGCAGTGATACTGTTTTGGAGATAAAGACGGCAAGTTGTAAATTGATATTAAAGGAAGCGCGAAAGGATTGTCGTATCAGCATAGATGACGGCGATTTTCAGGAAATAGATAACGAGGGAAATTTGCTTGGCACGTACAGAACGTTGGATTTTTTGGACGGTAATAAGAAAATTACATTCCCTTGGGTGGCGTATCCAGAGGATACATTAGAAAAAAACGGCGACGAGCTTGTTTTAGAAGACGGCGTTTGTTCCTTGACGGGCGTGGCGGTGTTGGATGACGCAAATTCTTTGACGTTGACAAAAGACGGCGAAACGATATCGCAAAGAGGGGTAGGCAGTGATGAATACGTTTTTGCGTTCGGCAACGATTACCGAGGCGCAGTAAAAGCTTTGTATATGATTACGGGAGAAGTCCCTTTCATTCCGCGGTTTGCGCTGGGAAATTGGTGGAGCAGGTACCACGATTATACGGATAAAGAATATTTACGGTTATTGCAAAAATTCGAGGATTACGAAGTTCCGTTCACGGTGGCGACGGTGGATATGGATTGGCATTACTCCAAAGACATGGAAGGGGATTTGCGCATTGAAGAAAAGGGGAGAAATACTCCCTTTTACGGCGGTAATAACGGTTGGACAGGGTATAGCTGGAATAAACGTCTGTTTCCCGATTATCAAGGTTTTTTAAGGGAAATAAATAATAAAAACTTGAAAGTAACGCTCAATCTTCATCCTGCTGAGGGAGTACGGTGGTTTGAGGATAGCTATGAGGAAATGGCAAACTCGCTTGGGATAGACTCGGCGACGGGGGCGCATATCCGCTTTAATATAGCAGATCCGCAATTTATTAATGCATATTTTTCCGTATTGCATAAACCGTATGAAAAGGACGGGGTTTGCTTTTGGTGGATTGATTGGCAGCAGGGAACAAAATCGAATATAGAGGGGTTAGACCCGCTTTGGTCGTTAAATCATTATCATTATCTTGATAATTCCCTCAATCATAGCACGCCGCTTATTTTATCGCGCTATGCGGGAGTTGGCTCACATAGATATCCTTTGGGTTTTTCGGGGGATACAATTATTTCATGGGAAACCTTGCGGTATTTGCCCTATTTCACGGCAACGGCAAGCAATATCGGTTATACGTGGTGGTCGCACGATATCGGCGGGCATATGTTTGGAACGATTAGCGGGGAATTGTACACGCGTCATTTGCAGTTTGGCGTGTTCAGTCCTATAAACCGTTTGCATTCCAGCGACGCATTGGTTACCACAAAAGAGCCGTGGTGTTACGGCAACGGCACGGGAAAAATTATGATGGAATGGTTACGTTTTCGTCATAAAATGTTGCCGTATTTATATACCTGTTCGTATCGAACGCATAAAGAGGGCTTGGCGCTTATCGAGCCTTTGTATTACGAATGGAATACCCCCGACGCTTACACCTACAAACAAGAATATCTTTTCGGTGGCGATTTTCTTGTTGCACCCGTAACAGAGCCTCTGCATAACGGCTATGCCAAAACAAAGGTGTGGCTGCCTGCGGGTACTTGGACGGATATTTTTACAGGCGACGAATACACTGTTGCCGAGGATAAGGAATATACTCTATATCGCGATTTGGAAAGTATTCCCGTGCTAGCAAAAGAGGGTGCGATACTGCCTTTAAGTGCAGATAAGGGAAATTCTTGTAAAAATCCCGAACGTTTGGACGTATGGGTATTTAACGGAAATGGAGAGTTTACGATGTATGAGGACGATCGGGAACAGGATAACGTTGCCAAAGACAGTGCGTTTTTTACCTGTTTTGACAATCGTTATAGCCAGAATGGCGATATGGAAAAACAAATGCTTACGATTACCTCTCACGGCGATACCAGCGTTATTCCGCCAGACAGACAATTAACTTTATATTTCAAAAATATTGAGGACGGAACGGTAAACGTTTCTGTCAATGGAAACAGCGTGGAAGCAACCGAGCGGTATGCCGATTGCGTTGCCGTTACGTTAAATTTTCAACCGAATACCGAATATACGATAAGCGTAAGCTTTGAGAAACAAACTCTTTTGCAAAAGGTGCTTGCGCGGGCAAAACGAGTGCTTTTGTGCGCAGAGGGGAATAACGAGGGGAAAAGTGTTTCTTATTCACTCTTATTAAAAGCAAAAAATATTACAGAGTATAAATGTCAAGTGCAATACTGTTATTTGACGGAAGAGGTGAAACAAAGATTGTTAGAGATATTTTAGACGATAGTTAAGCAATAATATATAGTTACTTGCAATTTTGTGAAAAATATGTTACAATAAAACAAAAGAAAAGCAAAGGATAACGTAGATGAAAGGATTAAGAAGGTTTGTCGGATATTATAAACCGCATAGAAAGATATTTGTTATCGATTTGATATGCTCCTTTTTAATATCCGTTTGTAATATGTTTTATCCCATGATAGCAAGAAATATTATGAACGATTACGTTCCCAACGGCAATTTGCGATTGCTGATTACGTGGGCGGTGGTTCTTGCTGTGATTTACGCAGTAAAATACGTGCTTACTTTTGTCGTCGGATATTGGGGACACGTGCTTGGTGTACGGATACAGGGAGATATGCGGCGCGATTTGTTTCGGCACGTGGAAACGCTTTCTTATGCTTTTTTTGATGAAAATAAAACGGGAAACGTGATGTCGCGTATTGTCAACGATTTGTTTGAGGTATCAGAGCTTGCACACCATGCGCCTGAGGACTTGTTTAATTCTGTTATTTCCGTAATAGGAGCTTTGATTATGCTGGCGCTTATCAATGCTTGGCTGTCGCTTATCGTTTTGTGTTACGTTCCGTTTATGGTATTTTTTGCAGCAAGAGCAAGAAAACGTATGAACGTTGCTTTTGACGAATCACGTAAGAAAGTGGCTGCGTTAAATGCGGAAATAGAATCTTCCGTATCAGGTGTACGCGTTACCAAAGCGTATAACGCACAAGCTCGCGAATGGGAGAAGTTTGACGGAGTAAACGAGCAGTTTAAGGCGGCAAGAAAGCAAGCGTATCGTGCTATGGGCGGCTTCCATGCAGGAATGTCTGCTTTTAACGACTTTTTATA